>NZ_CAFJ01000345.1 GCF_000239795.1 Bradyrhizobium sp. STM 3809
AGCGGCGGCCCCGCCGGCGTGGACGGCGCGGCGGCCGTCGCCGCCGTGGTGGCGCGGAAGAAGGTCTCGCCGCATCGATCGGTGATGAACTTGCGCCGTCATCGGTTTCGGAGGCCGAGGCCGCAGTTGCGGACTTCGACGGCAACGGCGCGCCACACCATGACGCACAGCCTGACGAACCTGTCGCCCCGGCGCATGCTGCGGCGGTGACGGAGATCGACGAGGCCGTCGCGCCTCGCGCCACGCCGGCCCCCGAGGCCGCTGCCGCTGAAGCGGTGGTGCAGGATGCCGAGGCGGCCAAGACTGAGACCGAGAAGACTCCGCGGCGGTCCACCGTGCGCGAGAAGGTCAGCTTCGTCACCGAGCCGAAGCCCGATTCGACGGCGTCCGCCGTGAATGTCGCCGAGAGCAGCCCTGCCCCAATCGCGCAAACTCCGGCCTCCGAGCCGGTCGCGACCGAGACGGAACAGACCACGCCTGCCGCCCCGCGCCGGGCCGGCTGGTGGTCGCGACGCTTCGGTGGCGGCCAGTAAATCGCTCCGCCGATCAATGCCTAAGTTGCAAAACGCCCGGCCGATCGGCCGGGCGTTTTTCGTCGAGACCGGGCCAGCGAATGCGGCTTGCCGCTGCTCAGCGGCCACCTTCGTCGTCCCGGGCGTCCACCGGACAGCCGTCGCGGCCGGGTCGATGACAACCGAGACTGGTCGAAGGCCCTGCCCTAGCCCAGCCAGCGTGCGATCCGGTCGACCGCCTCGCGCATGTCCTCGGCCGAGCGCGCATAGGAGAAGCGGACGAAGCTGCGGCCGTGGATCGGATCGAAGTCGACGCCCGGCGTGGCCGCGACATGCGTCTCTTCGAGCATGCGCTTGGCGAATTCGAAGCTGTCGGTGGTGAAGTCGGAGACGTCAGCGTAGAGATAGAACGCGCCATCCGCCGGCAGGAACCGGGTCAGGCCGGCCTTCGGAAAGCCCTCGATCAGGATGCGGCGGTTCTCCTGATAGCCGTGCTTGATCGCCTCCATCTCGGCGCGGCCATCGAACGCGGCCTCGGCCGCGATCTGCGACAAGGTTGGAACCGAAATCGCAAGATTCTGCTGCAGGCGTTCGATCGGACGGACCAGCGCATCCGGCACCACCATCCAGCCGATGCGCCAGCCGGTCATGCAGAAGTATTTCGAGAACGAGTTGATGATCAGAGCCTCGCGCGACAGCTCCGCCGCGGTGACGGCCGGAAACGCGTAGTCGAGCCCGTGATAGATCTCGTCGGAGATGAAGCGGATGCCGGCCTCGCGCGCCGCCGCGATGACGCCGCCGAGCGCCTCGCGCGACATCATCGTCCCCGTGGGATTGGCCGGGCTCGCCACCAGCACGCCCTTCAGCGGCGTCTTGCGGTGCGCCGCCAGCAGCGCCTCGCCGGTCAAGGCGTGACGGTTCTCGGCGGTGGTCTCGATCAGCACCGGCTCGCAGCCGAGCGCGGTCAGGATGTGACGATACGGCGGATAGCCCGGCACCGTGACGGCGACGCGATCGCCGGGCTCGAACATCGCGAGGAATGCGAGGATGAACCCTGCCGAAGACCCCGTGGTGATGACGATCCGCGCCGGATCGATCTCGCAGCCATGGGTCTCGCGATAGTGGCGTGCGATTCGCTGACGCAGCGACGCGACGCCCAATGCGGACGTATAATCAATGCGGGCTTGGTCGAGCGCAGCATGGGCAGCGGCGATCGCGGTGCGCGGCGCCGGCGCGGCCGGCTGGCCGACCTCCATGTGAATCACATGGCCGCCGCTCGCCTCGATGCGCTCGGCCGCCGCCATGACGTCCATCACCATGAACGGCGGAACATCGCTGCGGGCGGAGGGCGCGGTCAGGCTGGCGATCCGCTGTTCCAATGTCGGTATCACTGTCGCATCCACCATCGATTTCTGCTATTGACCCCGGCTGTTCGGACCCGCTCGTTCAACCCGCCGGCGAAGGCCCCCAATGAACAGGTCGTGTGGGCTGATTTGGGGATCCATTCGCCGCAGATGAGCCGCATTCCGCAGTTTGGTGGGCAATAGCCCGTATCGAGCCTCGCGCCAATTGCAAAGATCGCCTGATGTTGCTCCGTATCGTGCTTCGCAAGAATCTGTCCCGCTTGTGTGCCGTGCTCGTCGCAGCCGCGATGGCGATCGCGCCGCTGGCGCCGGCCTCTGCGCAGCAGGGCAAGGGACCGCCGATCCTGCGCGACACCGAGACCGAGGTGCTGCTGCGCGAATATACGCGGCCGATCCTGCGCGTCGCCGGGCTCGAGAAGCAGAACATCCAGATGGTCATCATCAACGACGCGTCCTTCAACGCGTTCGTTGCCGACGGCCGCCGCATCTTCGTCAATTATGGCGCGATCCTGCAGTCGGAAAATCCGAACCAGCTGATCGGCGTGCTCGCGCACGAGACCGGCCATCTCGCCGGCGGCCATCTCGCCAAGCTGCGCCAGCAGCTCGCCACCGCCCAGACCCAGATGATCATCGCCACCATCCTCGGCGCCGGCGCGCTGGCGGTCGGCGCCTCCCGCGGCGGCGGCAATGGCGGCCTCGCCAATGCCGGCGCTGCGACGCTGTCGGCGCCGGGCGAGGTGATCCGCCGCTCGCTGCTGTCCTATCAGCGGCAGCAGGAGGAGAACGCCGACCGTGCCGGCGTGAAATTCCTCACCGCCACGGCGCAATCGCCGAAGGGCATGTACGAGACCTTCAAGCGCTTCACCAATGAAAGCCTGTTCGCCGCCCGCGGCGCCGATCCATATCTGCAGTCGCACCCGATGCCGGCGGACCGCGTCGAGGCGCTAGAAGGACTGGCGCGGCAGTCGCCCTACTGGGACAAGAAGGACGACGCCGCACTGCAGCTGCGCCACGACATGGTCCGGGCCAAGATCTCGGCGTTCATGGAACGGCCGGACACGGTGGCGCGGCGCTATCCGCTGTCCGACAACGGCCTGCCCGCCCGCTATGCCAGGGCGATCTCGACCTATCTCCACGGCGACCTGCGCAGCGCGCTGAGCCAGATCGACGCGCTGATCCAGGTGCAGCCCAACAACCCCTATTTCTACGAGGTTCGCGGCCAGGCCCTGCTCGAAGGCGGCCGCCCGACCGAGGCGATCGCGCCGCTGCGCAAGGCCGTGCAGCTGTCCAATAACGCCCCGCTCATCGAGATGTTACTTGGCCAGGCCTTGGTGGCATCGGAGAACAAGGCCTACACGGAGGAGGCGATCTCGATCCTGCGCGCGGCGGTGGCGCGCGAGTCCGAGGCGCCGCTCGGCTACGCCCAGCTCGCAATGGCCTATGGCCGCAAGGGCGACTACGCCGAGGCTGACCTGGCCTCGGCCCAGGCGGCCTTCCTGCGTGGCGACAACAAGACGGCGCGTGAGCTGGCGTCGCGGGCGAAAACCCGCTTTGCCGTGGGATCTCCCGGATGGGTCAAGGCGGACGACATCGTCGCGTCCAAGCCGCTTTCGAGCCAGTAGAACGACCGATTTGCTGCTAATATCACCGCAGGCTTACCAAGATACCATGAACCGATCTCGACAAGGACCCGATCATTTTGACCAAGAGGACCTCCTTCATGCCGTCATTCCGCACGCTCCTTCCCGCGGCGCTGCTCGCGCTCTCGCTCAGCGGCGTCCCGCAGGTCGCGACGGCACAGAGCATCTCCGACAGCCAGCGGGGCGAGATAGAGACCATCGTCAGGAACTATCTGATCGCGCATCCCGAGGTGCTCGAGGAGGCGATGGCCGAGCTGCAGAAGCGGCAGACCGCGGCTGAGGCGGCCAAGCATGAGGCGAGCATCGCCAAGAACGCCGACACGATCTTCAACTCGCCGCGCGGCGTCGTGCTCGGCAACAAGGACGGCGACGTCACCTTCGTCGAGTTCTTCGACTACAATTGCGGCTACTGCAAGCGCGCAATGGCCGACATGATGGAGCTGATGAAGAGCGACCCGAAGCTCAAGGTCGTGCTCAAGGAGTTTCCGGTGCTGAGCCAGGGCTCGGTCGAAGCCGCGCAGGTGGCGGTCGCGGTGCGCATGCAGGCGCCGCAGAAATATCTCGACTTCCACCAAAAGCTGCTCGGCGGCCGCGGCCAGGCCGACAAGGCGCATGCGCTGGCGGTGGCCAAGGATCTCGGCCTCGACGTGGCCCGGATCGAGAAGGACATGGCGAGCCCCGAGGCCAAGGCGACGATCGAGGAGAACTTCAAGCTCGCCGAGGACATGGGCATGAACGGCACGCCGAGCTACGTGATTGGCAAGCAGGTCGTGGTCGGGGCCGTCGGCGTCGAGGGCCTGCGCGAGAAGATCAGCACCGCGCGCTGCGGCAAGGCGACCTGCTGAGCCCCTGCTCGTCGCGGTTTGAGACACGAAAGGCCGGCTGGAACAGCCGGCCTTTTTGTTTGATCAGCAGGCGCCGCTCCCCTGTCACGCCGTCAGTTTCATCCCGAGCCGGGTCCGCAGCGCCTCGCGGATGTGGCTGCGCGCGATC
This sequence comes from Bradyrhizobium sp. STM 3809, assembly GCF_000239795.1. GTDB lineage: Bacteria > Pseudomonadota > Alphaproteobacteria > Rhizobiales > Xanthobacteraceae > Bradyrhizobium. Next base: position 4,510 of record NZ_CAFJ01000345.1, read on the forward strand.
GCCTCGGCGCGGTCGGGATCGCGGGCGGCGATCGCCTCGATCAGCTCGGCATGCTCGGCAGCGGCGGTGACAGGACGTCCCTCGGCGGCAAAGGTGGTGGTGCCCAAGAGGGAAATCGCGACATGCATGTCGGCCAGTGCGGAATCGAGATAGCGGTTGCGCGCGGCGCGCTGGATCGCCCCATGCATCAGCCGGTTCAGCCGCGCGAGCTCGGCTGCCTCCCCGTCCGCGGCGACGAAGCGGGCATGAATGTCGCGGAGCGCCGCGACCTCGGCCGGCGCAGCGTATTGCGCGGCCAGCCTTGCCGCCGCGCCTTCGAGAATTTCGCGCATCGCATAGAGCTCGAGCACCTCGCTCGGATCGAGACTGCGGACGATGAGACCGCGGCCGCCGGCCGGCTGCACCCAGCCCTTCGCCATCAGCCTCCCAAACGCTTCGCGAACCGGCGTGCGGCTGACGTCCAGCCGCTGCGCCACCTCGTCCTCGCGCAGCCGGTCGCCGGATCGGTAGACGCCGGTCTCGAGCGCCTGGCACAGCGCGCGGAACACCGCCTCTCCCAATGAGACGTTGTCGCGGTCGATCGTGAGCGTCGGCGCATCGGCGGTCATGAACGTCACTGTCTCACAGCCCGGCCATCGGGAAAAGGTGGGTTGCATATTTTTGTATACAATAGTATACGAATTTTGGGTGGCCGGTCCTGCTGGCCGCCCCTGCCCATCTCCCGAGAGAGATCGCGTCATGACGACCGACGGCGACATCGCTGATCATGCCAAAACCTATGACGTCGTGGTCGTCGGCGGCGGCAACGCGGCCCTGTGTGCCGCCATATCGGCGCGCCGCGCCGGTGCCTCAGTCATCGTGCTCGAGGCCGCCTCCAAGTTCTACCGGGGCGGCAATACGCGCCACACCCGCAACATGCGCTGCGCCCACGATGCGGCGACCGCGACCCTGAGCGGGCCCTACACCGAGGAGGAATTCTGGGACGACCTGCTGCGCGTCACCGAGGGCCAGACCAACGAGCAGCTGGCGCGCATGATGATCAGCAAGTCCAAGGACATGCTCGATTGGATCGTCGAACAGGGCGTGCGCTTCCAGCCCTCGCTCGGCGGCACGCTGAGCCTGGGACGGACCAACTCGTTCTTCCTCGGCGGCGGCCGCGCGATGCTCAATGCGCTCTATCTGACGGCGGAGCGTCTCGGCGTCGACGTGCGCTATGAGGCCGAAGTCGTCGGACTTGAGATCGACGGCACGCGTTTTCGTGCAGCGATCGTCCAGCAATCCAGCGGCAGGATGCGGATCCGCGGCAAGGCGCTGGTCGCGGCGGCCGGCGGCTTCGAATCCAACATCGACAAGCTGGTCGAAGGCTGGGGCGACATCGCGCGCAATTTTCTCATTCGCGGCACGCCGAACAACCGCGGCACGGTGCTGGACATGCTGCTCGGCGCCGGCGTCGACAGCATCGGCGATCCGACGCAATGCCACGCCGTGGCGATCGACGCGCGCGCGCCGAAATATGATGGCGGCATCATCACCCGGCTCGACTGCGTCGTGTTCGGCATCGTCGTCAACAAGCACGCGCAGCGCTTCTACGACGAGGGCGAGGACGTCTGGCCGAAGCGCTACGCGATCTGGGGCCGGCTGGTCGCCGCCCAGCCCGACCAGATCGCCTACATCATCTTCGATGCCAAATCGGCCAATCTGTTCATGCCCTCGCTCTATCCTGCGATCCAGGCCGACAGCATCACCGAGCTCGCCGGCAAGCTCGATCTCGATCCCGACAGGCTCGCGGTGACCGTCGCGGAGTTCAATGCCGCGGTGCGCGACGGCAGCTTCAACCCCGACATCCTCGATGATTGCCGCACCGAAAACCTGACGCCGCCGAAATCGCACTGGGCGCGGCGCATCGAGACCGGCCCGTACTACGCCTATCCCGTGAGGCCCGGCATCACCTTCACCTATCTCGGGGTGCGGGTCGATCACGAGGCGAAGATGATGATGAAGGCCGGCGGCCCGGCCGACAACATGTACGCCGCCGGGGAGATCATGGCCGGCAATGTGCTCGGCCGCGGCTATGCCGCCGGCATCGGCATGACCATCGGCAGCGTGTTCGGACGCATCGCAGGCACGGGAGCAGCACGACATGCAGCGCAGTGAGGCGTTGACCGAGGCGGATCGGCTGATGACGATCTGCAATTCCTGCCGCTATTGCGAGGGCCTCTGCGCCGTGTTTCCGGCGATGGAGATGCGCCGGTCATTCACGTCGGGCGATCTCAATTATCTCGCCAATCTCTGCCATTCCTGCGGCGCCTGCTATGTCGATTGCCAGTTCTCGCCGCCGCACGAATTCGACGTCCGCGTCCCCGCCGTGCTGGCCCGGGTGCGGCGCGAGAGCTACGCCGACTATGCCTGGCCGCGCGCGCTCGCCCCGATGTTCAAGCGCAACGGCCTCGCCATCGCGCTGACCGCGGTGCTGAGCATCGCCCTCTTCATCCTCGGCTTCGTCGCCTTCAACGATCCCACGGCGCTGCTGCAGAGCCGGCATGGTCCCGGCTCGTTCTACGCGCTGATGCCGCACAACACGATGGCGCTGGTGTTCGGCGCGGCCTTCCTGTGGGCGGTCATCGCCTTCGTCATGGGCGCGCGCGCCTTCTGGAACGACATCGGCGAGCCGCACGCCACGCTCACCCGACCGCAGCCATTGCTGCGCGCGGTGCGCGACGCCGGCAGCCTGCGCTATCTCGATGGCGGCGGCGTCGGCTGCTACAACGAGGACGAGAAGCCCGATGACACCAGGCGCTTCTATCATCATCTGACGTTCTACGGCTTCCTGCTCTGCTTCGCCTCGACCAGCGTCGCGACGCTCTATCACTACCTCCTGCAGCGCGAGGCTCCCTACCCGCTGTGGGATCTGCCCGTGGTGCTCGGCACGCTCGGCGGCCTCGGCATCGTGATCGGCCCGCTCGGGCTCTATGCCGCGAAGGCCAGGCGCGAGCCGGCGATGATGGACGACGGCAGTCGCGGCATGGATGTCGCGTTCCTGGCCATGCTGGTGTTGACCGGCGTCACCGGCCTCGGCCTTCTGCTGTTGCGCGAGACCAGCGTCATGGGCCCGCTGCTGGCGCTGCATCTCGGCGCGGTGTTCGCACTCTTCATCACCATGCCCTACGGCAAGTTCGTCCACGGCCTGTATCGCTTCCTGGCGCTGGTCCGCTACGCCAGAGAGCGCCACGCGGCGGCCGTGTAGTCCGCCGGAACAACAAGGTCGCGCGCGTCGAGTCCGGCTTTCGTCATGCTGCATTCATGACCCTGAGCATCCGTTCATAAAGTTGCGATCCGGGAGATATTTTCGGAACGATCGGAGCCGTGCGGAACGACTCCAACCTCCTGCCGTTGTCGGCGCGGGCAGTGCCAATGATGAGGAGGATCGAGGATGACTAATCGCTTGATGGTATCAGTTGCTGCAATCGCGCTCCTGGCGGGTGCGAGCTTTGCTCACGCTCAAGGCGGCGCGGGCGGTGCCGGCGGCGCAGCCGGACAGTCGGGCGGCGCCGCGATGCAGGGCGGTGCGAGCGGTGGCGCGGCCGGTGGAGCCTCGAGCGGTGGCATGAACGCGC
>NZ_CAFJ01000344.1 GCF_000239795.1 Bradyrhizobium sp. STM 3809
CCGCTGTTCAGCGGATCCGTCGGCCGCTGGCGCATGTACGGCGACCGTCTGAAGCCCTTGCTCGACGCGCTCGGCACCGAGGCGATCAGGCCGACGATCGCCGAGGCGATCGCCGGCGTGGCCCAGCCTCAGCCGGCCAATGTGGCGCCGCCGGTGGTCACGCCGTCGACGGATTCGCGCCCGTTCGACGCGACGCGCCTCGCGTCGCTGCAGACGCTGGCGGACGGCGTCGTCGCCGTAGCCAAGAAACTGCAGATGCGCGGCGAGCTCGGCGATGCCGAGCAGATCTTCAAGCTGATCCTGGCCGGCCAGCCGACCAATTTCGATGCCCTGGTCGGCCTCGGCATGATCTGCACCACCGCCAACCGTCTCGACGAGGCCAAGGACTATTTCCAGCGCGCGGTCGCGGTGAACGACAAGTCCGCCGAGGCCCATGGCAGCATCGGCGCCGTCGAAGCCTCCGCGGGCCGCTACGAGGCCGCGGTCCAGCACTATGAGACCGCATTGTCGCTGTCGCCGAGCCATCCCGGCATCCTCTACGGATTCGCGATGGTCCGGCAGAACCAGGGCCTGATCGACGAGGCGATGGCGCTGCTGCGGCGGGCGATCGACAACAAGCCGCAGCACCTCGACGCGCATTTCGCGCTGGGCAACCTGCTCTACACGGCCGGCAAGGACATCGAGGCGGCGAAGCATTACCTCAAGGTCCTCGACTTCAGTCCCGAGCACGCCGAGACCCACAACAACATCGCCAACGTCCTGTTGCGCCAGGGTCATCGCGAGCGCGCGATCGAGCACTACAGGCGCGCGATCGCGAGCAGGCCCGATTATGCGGACGCCTATGGCAATCTCGGCAATGCCTTCCTGGAGCTGAATCGGCTCGAGGAGTCGATCGAGCAGAACCTTCTGGCCATCAAGATCAAGCCCGAGCGGTTCGGCTCCTACAACAATCTGGGTGTCGCCTATCAAGCGCTCGGTCGCTTCGATGAGGCGACGGCGGCATTCCAGAAGGCATTGGAGCTGGCGCCGGACGATGCTCCGATTCACCTCAATCTCGCGAACATGTCGAAATTCAAGCCGGACGACAGCCGCCTGCCGCCTCTGAAGGCGCTGATCGAGCGGGTGGACCAGCTCGATCAGGAGAAGCAGATCGCGGCTCATTTCGCCTTCGGCAAGGCATTGTCCGACCTGAAGGACTACGATGCCGCCTTCTCGCATTTGCAACAGGCCAACACGCTCAAGCGCAAGAGCTTCGATTACGATTCTGCGCAGCGGCTCGGCATGATGAAGAACGTCGCCGCCCGCTTCACGCCCGAATTCTTCCGGACGGTGGCCGGACATGGCGATGACTCCTGGGCGCCGATCTTCATCGTCGGCATGCCGCGCTCCGGGACCACGCTCATGGAGCAGGTGCTGGCGAGCCATTCCAAGGTGTTCGGTGCGGGCGAGCTCGAGACCTTCAAGGATCTGGTCGGCGAATGCGCCAGTCGGCAGAAGGTCATTCCAGCCTATCCCGATCTCATCGCCCTGCTCCCGCCCGAGGAGATGACCAGGCTCGGACAGGAGTACACCGCCCGTGTCCGCACGCTGGCGCCGGAGGCCGAGCGGATCGTCGACAAGATGCCGCTGAACTTCATCTTCGTCGGGCTGATTCACGCCGCGTTCCCGCGCGCCCGGATCATCAACACCCGACGCGACCCGCTCGACAATTGCGTGTCCTGCTATCAACTGCTGTTCACCGGATCGCAGCCCTTCGCCTACGACCTCACCGAGCTCGGCCACTATTACCGCGGCTACGAGGGCGTCATGGAGCACTGGCACAAGGTGCTGCCACCCGGCGTCCTGATGGATGTGCAGTACGAGGATCTGGTCGACGACCTCGAGGGCGTTTCGCGCCGGGTGCTGACCCATTGCGGGCTGGACTGGGAGGACGCCTGCCTCGATTTCCATCAGACCGAGCGCATGGTGCGCACCGCGAGCCTGATGCAGGTGCGCGAACCCCTGTACCGCCGCTCGATCGGAAGCTGGCGCCGCTACGAGAAGCATCTCGGGCCGCTGTGCGAGGCGCTCGGCATCACGCCTGCGTCAGCGGAACCGAACTGACCGCCGGCAAATAACCGGGTGCTGTTGCCCAGGGATCGGTGACAGGCGCGGCACCCGGCTATCCGGCCGCGCGGCGGAGCGGCATGTAGAGTGTGCGCAACGGACTTTAAGAAATTATCATCGTCATACGCCAAGGCGTCGAATTTCCTACGTACGCGAGCAACTAATTATACAATCAAAGGTTGATTCGCATCTGCACAGGATTTTCCAGCGGGAAATGCGTGCGTAGAACGGCCATCGACATCGAACGTCGTGTCTGCGGTTCTCATGAGTTGTAGCTGTCAGATGAGTTGGAGCGTCGTTCTGCAACCCTCGCCCTCCACGCCGCTGCGGCCCGCAAACGGCGCGGCTCGGCGCAATGCGGCCTGAGACGAGCCGCCGGCCGCCTGCAATGGCGGCCACAGAGCTTCCCAAGCCGGCGATGAAGGCACCCCGGCAGCGGCCGCCAGCGACTTGATCCGGCGCTTATGCCCCCGCAAGCGCCGCCGCCGGCCCGGACCGGAAGGGCGGGATTGTGGTGAAGCTGCAGCAGGCGCTTGACCTGGACGCAAAGGCTTGGTTTGACCCGAACAGCCCCGGGCGCGCAAACTCTGTCCGGTGCAGCTCCCGCCCCAACCATGGAAGATTTCGCACCATGCGCATCACCCTCGTCGGCTCCCGCCATTTCGGCGTCGCCACACTGAACATGCTGCGCGAGAGAGGCATCGAGATCGCGCGCGTGGTCGTGCATGACGGCGAGGACCGGCTTGCGGCGACCGCGCGCAGCGCCGGAATCGAGGTCGTAGTCCAGGCCGATCCCAAGGTGGTGCCCGCCAGCGAGATCGCCCCGGGAACCGACCTGATCGTGACCGCGCACAGCCACGCCCGCGTCACGCAGGAGGCCGTGGCCGCCGCCAAGCTCGGCGGCATCGGCTACCACCCGTCCCTGCTGCCGCGCCACCGCGGCATCGCGGCCGTGGAATGGACCATCAAGGAAGGCGATCCGGTCGCGGGCGGCACCATCTACCATCTTGCCGAACGGATGGATGCCGGCGCCATCGCGGCCCAGGACTGGTGCTTCGTCAGGAAGGGTGAGACCGCCCGCGAATTGTGGGAGCGCGCGCTGGCGCCGCTCGGCCTCAAGCTGCTCGGCGACGTCGTCGAATCAGCCAAGGCCACCGGAACGATTCCCGCCAAGCCGCAGGACGAGCAGTTCGCGACCAAGGCGCCGAGCCTCACGCCTCACTGAGCCATCCACAGGGCGGCTGCTTGTCGCTGTCGCGCCGTCGGAGACCTCGCGCCGGCGTTCGAGGGCGAACGAACGTTCTCTCAACGCAAGGCTGTGGCGCCGGTCTGCTCATGTTGTGGATGAAGGCGCAGTTTGCCCACATTACCGCCCGAATGCCTCAAAAGCGGGTTCCGCGTTAATCGTTAATAGCTTGAAACTGTTCGAGAAAATTTCATTTCGGCATTGCGGCAAATTTTCGTCACAATTCCTCCAAATAAGCTGACCTCATCAACGATATTGAGGGACAAGATTCATGCGTCTCGACCGCATTGGAATGGCTATCGCCGCGTCGATCCTGGTGGGCAGCTCGGCGGCCCCCGCCTT
>NZ_CAFJ01000343.1 GCF_000239795.1 Bradyrhizobium sp. STM 3809
TTTCCGCCAAACGCCTGACGACCGCTGCTTCGAGGGGCTCTTCCAGCCATGACTGCACGCATTTTCAAGCCCGCCAAGAACGCCATGCAATCCGGCAAGGCCAAGACCCGGGACTGGCAGCTGGATTACGAGCCGGAGCAGCCGCGGTCGGTCGAGCCGCTGATGGGCTGGACCTCGTCCTCTGACATGAAGCAGCAGGTCACCCTGCGCTTCGACAGCAAGGACGAGGCGATCGCCTATTGCGAGCGCAAGGGCATCCCGTACCAGGTGATCGAGCCGAAGGAGCCGGTGAAGCGGCAGGCCGCCTATGCCGACAACTTCTCCTTCCGCCGCGGCGAGCCCTGGACGCACTGAACCCGCGGCATCGTGCTCCTCCGGCCCGCGGTCCGCAGCCTAGCCCGCGGCGCCGTCTCCGCCGGGGATCGGCAGCGGCCCGTCCTTGGACTGGCCGAGCGTCGGCAGGCTTCGGATGGTGCGAACGCCCGGCAGCGCGGCAAATTGCCGGAGCTGCCGGCTCATGCCCTCGACCCCGGTCGAGACGCATTTCAGCAGGAAGTCGGCATCTCCCGACAGCCGCCAGCATTGCTGGACCCAGGGCAGGGGCATGATCGCCGCCTCGAACGCCCCGAGCGCCGCCTGGTTCTGGCTCTCGAGCTGGATCGTCACGAACGAGACGACCTCATAGCCGAGCGCCCGTTCATCGATCGTGGCGCGGATCGCTGTGATCACGCCGCTGCTGCGCAGGGCGCGGACCCGGCGCAGGCAGTTCGGGTGCGAGATGCCGACGCGCTCGGCGAGCTCATTGATGCGGATGCGGCCGTCGACCTGAAGCTCGGCGAGGATCCTGTGGTCGATCGCGTCGAGGTCGGGCCGCTCCGCCATTGCCGCTAGCCCTGCTGTGCGGTCGCATCGTCGCCGCCGCCCGGTCGGGCTGCCGCGCTGCGCGGCATGACGCCTGAGAGCACGAGCTTCTCATGGGCGGCGATGATGGCGTCCTTGGTCAGCCGGCCGCCTGGACGGTACCAGCTGCACAGTCCCGTGAGCAGCGCGATGATCGCGAAGGTGGCGACCTGGATGTCGTCGACGTCGAAGACGCCCTGCGCCACGCCATCGGTGAGGATGTCGGCGAGCCGGCGCTCATAGGCGCCGCGCAGCGCCACCACCGCCTGATAGTTGCGCGGCTCGAGGCTGCGCAGCTCCGAATTGGCGATGAAGACCTCGCGCTTGCGGGTCATGTGATAGCTGACGTGGAAGGCGACGAACGCGCGCAGCCGCTCGACCGGACCTTGCTTGTCCTGCAGCGCCAGCTCCAGCTCGCGCAGCAGATCATTGATGTGGTCCTGGATCAGCTCGGCGAGCAGCTCCTGCTTGGTGCTGATGTGATTGTAGAGAGAGCCGGGTTGGATGCCGACTTCGGCGGCGAGCTGGCGCAGGCTCATCGCCTCGTAGCCATGCTCGAAGATCAGCCGCAGTCCGGCCTTGCGGATGGCCTCCATCGTCGTCGGACCATGCGACCCGATCGTGCGCGCCATGCTAGCCTCGCCGGGCCGGCC
>NZ_CAFJ01000342.1 GCF_000239795.1 Bradyrhizobium sp. STM 3809
CGGAACAGCAGCCGCTTGCGGCGGTCGTCTAGGCCTTGGCTCGAACGGGTCGTTCCGGTCATCGCGATCTTCCTGCAGGACAACGACAAAAGCCCGGACGGTGCCGGGCGCGGTTCATATAGCGGCGCGCGCGGGTCCTGTCAGCCCTCGCGGGGTGCAGAACCGGCATGTCGCGCCCCCTGAAACCGCGGAAAAAAGAGGTGGATGTCTCGGTCATCACGGCTATTCCGGCCTGCAAAGCAAATTAAGTGTTCGGTCCATGCGCCCTGCCATCCTCAACCCGCTGTTTGCGCCGGTCACGACCCTCTCCGGGGTCGGGCCGAAGCAGGACAAGCTGCTGCGCTACCTGCTCAGCACGAGCGAGACGCCGCGGCTGGTCGATCTCTTGCTGCACTTGCCCGCCAGCGTCATCGACCGTCGCAACCGGCCCAAGGTGCGCGACGTCGAGGCCGGCACGGTCGTGACCCTGGAGGTGACGGTCGATCGCCATCGTCCGTCGCGTAACGCGCGGGCGCCCTATCTGGTTTACGCCAGCGACGAGACCGGCGACGTCGTCCTGACCTTCTTCCGGCCGAAGGGCGACTACATCGAGAAGATCCTGCCCGTCGGCGCCAAGCGCTACGTCTCCGGCACGGTGCAGATGTATGACGGCGTGCCGCAGATCGTGCACCCGGACCGCATCCTCGATGAGGCAGGGTTTGCCAAACTGTCGGGAATCGACCCGGTCTATCCGCTGACCGAAGGCCTCGCGCTCGGCTCGCTGCGGCGGGCGATCGCGGCGGCGCTGACCAAGCTGCCGGAACTGCCGGAATGGATCAGCCCGGAGGTGCTCCGCCGCTGCAACTTCCCCTCGCTGAAGGAGGCGCTGACGCGGGTGCATGTCCCGCAGGAGCTGACGGATATCCTGCCCGAAAATCCGTTCTGGTCGCGGCTCGCGTTCGACGAGCTGCTCGCCGGCCAATTGGCGCTGGCGCTGGTGCGCGCGCA
>NZ_CAFJ01000341.1 GCF_000239795.1 Bradyrhizobium sp. STM 3809
CCGCCGTGGCCCCGCACAGCCGGGAGCGCCGGTGCCGCACCGGCCGCGACCGCCGGCGCCCGCCACGACGGCGATGGTTCCGCCACCTCCGGCGCCGATGGCCTTGCCGTCCGCGCCGGTGGCCGCCGATCCCGACCAGCCGGTCGTACGGCCGCCAATGCCGGTGCGCTGAGACCCGGTCGGCGCAGGCCCGCCGCATCTGGCCGGCGGCGTGGTTGATGCCGCGCCGCGATACACTTGTCCCGGCACAGCTTTCCAAGCTAAGGAACTGCGCCCGATCAAGTGCATCTGCGAGGGGTTCATGAGCCTGACCGATCCGACCGTCTTGTCCACCGCCGATCTCGCCGACCGCATCGCGATCCTGCGCGACAACATCCGCCAGATCACCGAGCAGGCCGCCTCGCAGTCGGGCGCCGCCGACGAGGAGCGCAACGCCGATCGCCTGGCGCAGCAGAGCGAGGAGTTGGACCTGCTGCTGAAGGAGCAGGAGCGCCGACTGCGCAAGTAGTCGGGCGGTAAGGCGCGATCAAATCGCGCATGTTGCACCGCGCTGCTTGTTGATCGCGCTGCGGTCAGGCGCTAGCCTTCCCGAAAACAAGCGGGAGGTAGACTTGCGTATGAGTTTGAGGTTGACCATTGCGGCCGTGCTCACGGCCGCTGCGGTGGGTCCGGTCAGCGCCGAGCCGCGCCATGTCTACACGACGATGGTGCTCGAGGCCTTTGCCACCAAGGTCGAATGCCCCGGCATCGATGTCGTCTATCAGGACCTCGTCAAGAAGGCCGAGGACATGCAGATGCCCGACGGCACCACGGAGAAGGTGCGCCAGGCGATCGCCTACATGCACACCGGCGGCAAGATGGGCCAGAAGCAGGACGACGATCTGATGGCCGAGGTCGCGGTCGCCACCCAGGCCATCGACATGGATCAGCGACGCCTCGGCATGACCAACTGGTGCGAGGAGCAGAAGAAGACGCTCGCCGGCTTCATCCGTCCGAAGGGCTGAGCGCATCGGCGCGGGGCGCGCGCCTGCGAACGACGCCGGCGCAACCAGCCCCCCGCACTCCCATGAGCATCGACGAGCGGCGGTCCATCCGGGCAGCTCCGCGGCCGCCGCGATGACGTCTTGGTCGATGAATTGACGCCTGGTCGAGGCTCGGAGCGTCCTCGCGGACCGCAAAGGAACCCTGACCGCATGGGCCGCTTGGCTCTTTGCCATTCCGCCGGAGCAGACCCATGCGCATCGAAACCGCCTTTCTGTTCGACCTCGACGGCACCTTGGTCGACAGCGTCTACCAACATGTGCTCGCGTGGAAGACCGCGCTCGATGCCGAGAACATCGAGCTCTCGGTCTGGCGCATCCACCGCAAGATCGGCATGAGCGGCGGGCTGTTCACCCACCAGCTGCTGCGCGAGACCGGCT
>NZ_CAFJ01000340.1 GCF_000239795.1 Bradyrhizobium sp. STM 3809
CTCACACCTGGCTCGAGCAATCTCAGCCGCGGACCGAAGCCGAGCGCATCGAAGGTCTTGCGCAGGTCCTGCGCGCTCTGGCGGAAATGCGCCCAGCCGTCGGTGTGAACCGGCACGATCAACGCATCCGCAAACACCCGCGCCGTCTCGACCGTGTCGTTGGTGTCCATGGTGAGATGGAACGGCCCGCGCGTCTGCGCCGCCCCGGCGAACGGCAGCACCACGCCCGGCGTGAAGCGCCGCGCCACCTCGGCGACGCCGTCATAGAACACGGTGTCGCCGCTGATATAGACCGGCGCGCCCTGCGCGGGCTGCAACACGAAGCCGATGACATCACCGGCCAAGGGCTCGATGCCGGCCGGACCGTGCCGGGCGGGCGTCGCCGTCACCGTCAACGTGCGGCCCTGGACGCGCAGCTCGGTGGTTCGCCAGGGAGCGAGGCCCTCGGCATGTCCGCCAAGCCGCTTCGCGCCGACCTCGGTCGTCAGCACGCGCGGCGCGCGGGTCAGGAAGGTGCGGCCGCCATGATCGAGATTGTCGGCATGCTGATCATGGCTGAGCAGCACGGCATCGACCTCGCCGACCGCCTCCGCCGTCAGCGCCGGTCCCGTCAGCTTCTCGA
>NZ_CAFJ01000339.1 GCF_000239795.1 Bradyrhizobium sp. STM 3809
CTGGCGCGTGCACCGGTCGATGCCGCTGCTGCTTGGGCTTGTCCTGGTGTCGCTGTTCATCTGGCTGTCGGAGAACATCGGCACCTTGTCCCGCACCTGGATCTACCCGGCGCAGGCCCATGGCTGGGCGATGGTATCGCCCGCCAAGCTCGGCTCGTGGTTCCTGCTGCTGATCATCAGCTACACGCTGGTCAGCCTGATCAACCGCCCGCGGGCGATGAACTTTATGGAAAACGCGCCCTTGTCCAAGCGCGAGAAACAAGCCGCGTAGCGCGCTGCCGTAGGGTGGGCAAAGGCGCTGGCACGGTGTCGAGGCTGGCGCCGGTGTCGCGCGCCGTGCCCACCGTGCCGCACGGCAGGCTGCTGACGGTGGGCACGCGCTGACGCGCTTTGCCCACCCTACGGCAGCGGGGCTTCGCTACTTCTTCTTCGCCCCGACGCGTTCCAGCGACTTGATCTGAAGCGGCGGACGGCCGGACTTCTCGGCGATGTCGCGGTCCTGCTCCATGATGAAGCCGCGCGCGGGTTCGTCGCCGTCGAGGCCGCCGAGCAGCTCGGCCGGAACGCGGCGGTTGGAGCGCTGCGAGCCGTCCTCATAGGTCACGTTGAAGAAGGCGAATTCGCCTTTGGGATTGGAGCCGGGTTTTTTCGCCATGGGGGCGCTTTACGGCGGCGGGGCCCGTCCGGTCAATGCCAGAAAGTGCTTATCCGCTGCCCGAATTTGACATTTTCGTCATATGGTTTTCGTGGAATCGGCAGGTCGTCCCGACGGATCGCAGGCCGGCCTGGGGCATCCGAAACTCCTCGATTTTGCCAGATGAAAGTGCGTTCATCGCGCATGCCCCATCCGCACCGAATACAGCCCATGTCGATGCCGCAACTCACCATCTGGTACAATACGCGCTGCCCGGTCTGCGATGCCGGCATCGACTGGCAGCGCAACAAGCTGCTGGCGCTGGTCAAGTCGGGGCGGGTCGCGTTCAAGGACATCAATGAACAGCCGGACGCGCTCGGCGCCTATGGCGCCGGCGTCGACGATGTCCGCCGCCGCCTGCACGCCACCGACGAGGACGGCCAGCTGATCACCGGCGCCGACGTGGCGCTGTTGCTGTGGAAGCTGACGCCGGGCGAGGGCTGGCTCGCCACGCTGCTTGGCAACCGCCTGGTGCGTCCGCTGACGCGCTTCGGTTACGACCGCTTTGCGGACGTGCTGTTCGCCTGGAACAAGCGCAAGGGCCATTGGTGAGCGCGAGCTTGCTCGAGGCACCACATTTGCCGCGAACTCGGTCGACCCCTCTCCGCTGCCGACAATCGCTGCGCGATTGCGGCGGGGGAGGGGAGCGCACCGCCGTCGCGGCGACAGCTCGCCTCTATCGGCTGCGCACCTTCACCCGCGCGGGCGCCCGCGTGCCGCCGCGTGGGCCATCCTCATCGTCGCTGCCGCCGAGCGCCATGATCGCGGTGCCCATGGCGGTCGAGCCGAAGGTGACGAAGAACGAGCCGAGCAACAGGCCGATGGCGACGCCCGGCGAATGGTCGGCGAAGATCAAATGGCGCAGGCCCCAGGGATCGAGCACCAAGAGGCCGCCGACCAGCACCACGGCCATGACGAGCCCGAGCGCGAGATTGATCGCGAGCAGGCGGAACAAGGGCGACTGCAGCAGGCGGCGCGGGCGGGGCGGCATCGGCGATCTCCGTCGGGATCGTGAACGACAGCTGAATCGTAGCACCGATCACGCGCCGCTCAAGGCCGGAGCCGCCCGGAAGCGGCATGGCTGAGCCGCCGTCAGGGTGCGTCGTTTCGGGACAGGAGGCATGGGCGTCGCGCGCAGGGGGAGGGTCGTGGCTTGAGCCCCGCAGCTCCGAAGAGCTGTCATCCGCAACGGCGGATCACGCCTGCGCGCTCTCTCCTTT
>NZ_CAFJ01000338.1 GCF_000239795.1 Bradyrhizobium sp. STM 3809
TAACGACGCCCCCGCGGCTTGAACAGACCCGGCGTGCAAGCGGGCTCTAAAGCCTCAGCTTGACATTGCAGAGGTCACGTTCGGTGGGATCGGTTTTGACGTCGAAGCCGAGATTTCTGCACATTTCCAGCATGACGGTGTTTTCCTGAAGGACATCGCCGGAGATCATCTTCAGCCCTTCCGCCTTGGCGTATTCGATGATCAGCTGCATCAACGCCCAGCCCAGCCCCCTGCCCTTGAGATCCGAGCGCAACAGGATCGCATACTCCCCGCTCTCATAGACCGAGTCGGAGTGAATTCTCACGACACCGACCAGTTCGTTAGTTGCCTCGTCGAGAGCAACGAAAGCCATCGCGCGCGCGTAGTCGAGCTGGGTCAGGCGCGCGATGAACTCATGCGTGAACTCCTTCATCGGTGCGAAGAAGCGCAAGCGGAGGTCCTCAGGGGTGACATGCTTGAGAAACTCATGGATGGTCGGCTCGTCCTCTGGCCGGATCGGCCGGGCGAAGATGCGCCAGCCATCCTTCACCTGGAGATGCCGCTCCCATTGTGTCGGATACGGACGGACGGCAAAATTCGCCGGGCCGGCCCCCTTGAATTTCGGCGGAACCCTGCCGACGGCGACACGCGCATCGACCGCTAAAACGCCGCTCTCGTCGGCAAGCAACGGATTGATATCCAGCTCCCGAATTTCGGGCACGTCGGCTGCGAGCTGCGCAAGCTTGACCAGGACCATGGCGACGGCGTCGGGCTTCACTGCCGGAACATCGCGATAGGCCCGCAACAGTCGGGAGACGCGCGTACGCTCGATCAGGTTACGCGCAAGATGGAGATCGAGCGGAGGCAGACCGAGTGTCTTATCATTGATGATCTCGACTGCGGTACCGCCGCGTCCAAACACGATGACGGTCCCGAATGTCGGATCATCGGCAACGCCCATGATCAGCTCGCGCGCCTTGGCGCGCACGACCATCGCCTGCACGATCACGCCGGAAATCCGCGCGTCGGGCCGAACCGCCTTGGCGCGGGCGATGATCTCGTTCGCCGCGTTGCGGACGGCCTCCACCGTGGTCAGATTGAGAACGACGCCGCCGACGTCGGATTTGTGCACGATGTCCCGCGACAGGATCTTGAGCACGACGGTTGCGCCCTGCGCAAGGAGCTGGCTCGCATAACCCACCGCCTCGTCCACCGTGGACGCGGCGAATGTCGGCACCATTGCGATGTCGTAGGCCTCGAGCAGCCGGCTGATCTCGACCGGATCGAGCCAGGTTCGCCCATCTGAGAGCGCCGTGGCGACAATTCGCCGGGCGGTCTCGACATGCGGCGCAAACGAGCTCGGCATGGCGGGCGGGACGGCCGCGAGCGACTCGACGACTTCCCGATGGCGAACCAGATGCATGAAGCCGCGGACAGCGTCGTCCTCCGTGGGGTAGTTCGGAATCCCCGCGCCGCTCAGCGTCTCGATGACGTTTTGCTCCGCACCGACCCATGCCGCGAGCACGGGCTTGGCCCAGCGCCGGTGTTGCTTCCGATAGGCGCTGACGAACTCAGTCACGGCTGCCGCAATCTCGCTGGCCGACGCGATCGCGGTCTGCACGTTCATGACGAGGACGGCATCGTTGGCCTGGTCGGCCAGCAGCGCCTCGAGCGCGGCGGTATAGCGCGCGGCGTCGGCATCGCCGACAATATCGACCGGATTCGAGCCCGACCAGGTCGCCGGCAGCAGCGCGTCAAGCTTGTCGTGAACCGCGGGCGACAGCGTTGCCGAAACACCGCCGAGCTCGACCAGCCTGTCGACCGCGAGCACGCCGATTCCACCGCCATTGGTGAGGAGCGCAAGCCGCTTGCCGGCGGGCGACTCGACGCGCCCCAATGTCTCCGCGCAATCGAACAGCTCGCGCAGATCAGAGACGCGCAGCACGCCCGCGCGACGGAACGCCGCGTCGTAGACCGCATCCGCTCCGGCGAGAGCACCGGTGTGAGTCGCTGCGGCCCTTGCTCCAACTGCGCCACGCCCCGACTTGACCACGACGACAGGCTTGACCCTCGCCGCGGCCCGCGCGGCCGACATGAACTTGCGGGCGTCCTTGATGGCCTCGATGTAGAGCAGGATCGCGCGGGTGCCGCCATCCAACGCAAAGTGATCCAGCAGGTCGGCCAGATCGACGTCGAGCTGGTCACCGATCGAGACGATGCCTGAAAACCCGACCCCGCGCTGCGCCGCCCAATCCACCATTCCGGCCGCGATGGCACCGGACTGCGAAATCAGCGCCAGCTTGCCGGCAACCGGCATGTGCGCCGAGAAGCTTGCATTGAGTTTGACGGTCGGCATCATGATGCCCAGGCAGTTCGGCCCGACCAGACGCATGCCGTATTTCTGCGCCGCGTTGTCTGCCTGATCGGCCAAAGATCCGACTCCATGGCCGAGTCCCGACGTGATGATCAGCGCGCCAAGGGTTCCCAGCGCGCCGGCGCGGTCGATCAGATCGGGGATGGAAGGCGGTGGTGTCGTAATGACAACGAGGTCCGGCACGAACGACAAATCAGCGAGATCCCGAACCGCGGCGACGCCGGCGATCTCCGGATATCGTGAGTTGACCAGACCGACCTGCCCTTCGAATCGCGCCTTGACGATGTTCTCGAGGATGGCTCGTCCTACCGAGCTCTGCCGCGGGCTGCCTCCCACCAGCGCGATGGAGCGAGGCAACAGCAGGTTCCGCAATCGGTAAGTCGACATGTCGATATCCAGCACGAGCCCGCGGAAGGCGGCCAATTCCCGCGCCGGCATCTTAGTTTCAATCCGCCGAGGGTCCAGCGTGACGTAGCATCCCAACATCGAGAGGAATGTGACCAGCTTCTTTCCCGGAGTACTCCCCTCGTCAGGACCGGTGGCGCTTGATAGGCCTTCATGTGTGCCGAGCACCTTGAGGAACATCAAAAGGGGGCGGCCCAAAACGGCCTATGCGGCTGGGCACAGGCTTGAGGAGGCCCTTCATGCGCGCGATGGTGCTGCATAAGCCGGGAGCCCCTCTTCGACTCGAGATGCTGCCCGATCTCGAACCGGGCCCCGGCGAGATTCGTGTCCGTGTCGGCGCGTGCGGCGTCTGTCGCACGGACCTCCATGTCCTCGACGGCGAGCTGCCTGACATCGTGTATCCGATCATCCCGGGTCACGAGATCGTCGGCTATGTCGACCGTATCGGGACGGGCGTGACAATGCATCAGCTCGGGGCGCGAGTCGGCATTCCCTGGCTCGGCCACACCTGCGGTCACTGTCCCTTTTGCCTGCGCGGGATGGAGAATCTCTGCGACGCCCCCGCCTTTACCGGCTACACACGCCATGGCGGCTATGCCACCCACGCCGTCGCCGACGCGAGCTACGCATTTCCGATCGAGGGCGCAGGCGACGACGTTGCGATCGCGCCGCTGCTGTGCGCGGGCCTGATCGGCTGGCGGTCGCTGGTCATGGCCGGCGAGGCCGAGCGGTTGGGACTCTACGGATTCGGAGCAGCAGGCCATATCGTTGCCCAAGTCGCCCGCTGGCAGGGGCGCCAGATCTACGCCTTCACCCGGCGAGACGACCGAAGCGCGCAAGACCTCGCTCTCCAACTCGGCGCGAGCTGGGCCGGAGCCGCCGACGAGCGTCCCGATGTCGATCTGGACGCAGCAATCATCTACGCCCCCGCCGGCGAGCTCGTTCCGGCCGCGCTACGGGCGGTCCGCAAGGGCGGCCGGGTCGTCTGCGCGGGCATCCACATGAGCGATATTCCGAGCTTCCCCTACTCGCTTCTCTGGGGAGAACGCCACGTGGTATCTGTTGCGAACCTCACGCGGCAAGACGGCCTGGACTTCCTGCGCATCGCGCGCGAGGCTCAGATCCGAACCCACGCCACGGCGCATCCCTTGTCCGACGCGAACGGCGTTCTTGCCCGCTTGAGGAAGGGTGACATACTCGGCGCAGCCGTCCTCGTGCCCGACCTCTGAATCGCGAACCGGAAGGCCGCCGCTCATGAGTTCACCATCCGACCAGGATATCGTTTTCGCATTCCTGGGCGATCCCAGCCGTCATGCGGACGTCCGTCGGATCGATACGCACGCGGCTTCCGTCTTCCTGTTCGGCGATCGCGCCTTGAAGATCAAGCGGGCGATCCGGCTGCCGTTTCTCGACTATTCGACGCTCACGCTTCGGCAGGCCGCGTGCACGAAGGAACTCGAGGTCAATCGCGCATTCGCCCCGGACATCTATCTGCGCGTCGTCGCGATTACCAAGAAGCCAGATGGGTCCCTTGAACTCGATGGATCGGGCGCTCCGGTCGAGTATGCCGTCGAGATGCGTCGGTTTGACGACAGCAACACGCTCGACCACCTCGCCCGCAATGACCGATTGACGGCAACTCTGGCCGAAGATCTGGCGGACACGATCGCCGCCTCACATTCACGCGAAGTCGCAGCGACGATCCCGCCCGGTGCATGGATCGGCTGTATCCCGCGCTGGATCGACGCGTCGATCGCCAGCCTCGCGGCGAACCCACGACTTCCGCAGACCGAGATCGAAAAACTCGGTGAGCTCTGCCATGCGGCGTTCGCCCGCCTCACGCCGCTGCTGGAGAACCGCGCCGCCAAGGGCGACGTCCGGCGCTGTCATGGCGATCTTCATCTGGCGAACATCGCAATGATCGGCAATAAGCCGGTGCTGTTCGATGCGATCGAGTTCGACGATCGGATAGCCACGATCGACATCCTGTACGATCTTGCATTTCCGCTGATGGACCTGCTGCACTTCGGGTTGTCTGCTGCGGCCAATCGTCTCCTCAACCGCTATCTGTCGATCGTCGCCCCCGACCAGCTCGATGGCTTGGCCGTCCTGCCACTCTTCATGGCCCTTCGCGCGGCCATCCGCGCGCAGGTGTTTCTCGCGAAGCTCGATCGGGCGGATGCCGACCATGGCGATCCCGATCGTTCGGCGACATTCGAGACCGCCAGGAGCTATCTTCAACTCGCCCGCCGGCTCATACAGCCGTCCG
>NZ_CAFJ01000337.1 GCF_000239795.1 Bradyrhizobium sp. STM 3809
GTCAGGCGTCCGCGACCAGCCGTTCCACGATTTCCTCCATCCGCGTGAACACCAGCTCCGGCGCGCGGTCGCGCAGCGCCTTCTCGGCGGCATAGCCCCATGTCACCGCGCCAAAGGCGATGCCGGCGGCGCGGGCGGCCTCGATGTCGCGGGTCTCGTCGCCGATGGCGATGACCTCGGCGGGAGCGGCGCCGGCGCGCTTCACCACGCGCCTGAACTTCTTGGCCTTGCCATAGAGCGAGGCCGAGCAGTCGAAGTCGCAGAACAGCGCGGCCGAGGCCCCGAGCTTCTGGCGCGCATTGGCCTCGGTGTCGGACGAGACCAGCGCAAGGCGGACGCCCGCGCCGTAGAGCGTCGAAAGCATCGTCTCGACGCCGGCGAACAGCGGGATGCTGGCGGCCTGCTCGGTCTTGAGCTTGCGGATGTGCCGAGCGATCAGCGGCAGCTTCCAGCGGGCGACGCCGAGATGGTTCAACACCTCGGCGGTCGAGGAATGGCGCAGCAGCTCGACATCCTCGTCGATCACGGGCCGGAAGCGATAGCGCGCCGCCACGATGTTCACGTTGCGCCGAAACCAGGGAAGGCTGTCGGCGAGGGTGCCGT
>NZ_CAFJ01000336.1 GCF_000239795.1 Bradyrhizobium sp. STM 3809
TCGTCGAGAAGCCGCGGGTCTCCGTGCCGGGGAAGCGACAGGAGACCAGCACGTCGTCGATCTTGGCATCACGGGAGGAGACAGTATGGAGGCTGTAGTCACACATGGAAAGCTCCTGAAGGCACCACCAGCACTCAGGCCGCAACGGCGCAGCGGAGAAGTCGTTCCATGATGTTGAAGGCGACACGCGGTTCCACCGCCCGCAGGGCGGGCGGTGTCCGCGCATCGGGCGCATCAGGTGAGATGCGCGGCTTCTTCGGCGTCGTCGTCCTCGGCTGCGGCGCCCCAATGCGCGGCGTCCTTGATCGTCGGGTCGATCAGCTCGCCGCGCAGCAGCGCCAGCGGCGATGTCCAGTACAGCGCGATGTTGTGGAACGGGTCGGTCAGCACCTTGAAGGCCCAGATCAGGCCGGTCGCGACGCCCTGCGTCGCAAACAGCTGGGCGACGCGGACGAGGCCGCCGCCGATGCCGACCGCGAGCCAGAGCACGCCGACATGACGGACGAACTCCATCCGGCTCGCCGGCGCATCGAACAGCCCGAACATCGTCGGAAAGGCGAACAGCGCCACCGGCACCAGGCCCCACACCGTGAGCAGCACGATCTTGCGGGTCTGATTGTAGCCGACCTTGACCGCTTCCTTGTAGTCGTTGGTGACGTCGTTGACGTGGTCGTAGCCGTTCGGCTCGAAGAAGAAATGCCCGGTCTGCCGCGTCAGCATCGCCAGCCAGCCGACCAGCCCGGCCATCGCCGGATCCTTGAACAGCAGCGCGTAGCAGGCCAGGAAGATCACGGCGCTGATCAGGTGCAGCACCTGATTGATCCGGCTCTGATGATAGTAGCGATAATCGTCGAAGCGCTGCGTCTGCAGGGTCTTGTAGTAGCGCGGCATGCGAATCCCCGTTCGTGTGTGGAACGAGGCGGAGACGTAGAGAGCCTCAGTGAACGTGGCGTGACATGATGATGTTGTCACAATGAAAGAGGCCGGCTTCGAACGATATTTGTTGCAGATGCAACAAGCTGGCAATTCAGCGCGCCAGGCGCATCCTTGCAGCATCCTCGGCGGCAGGGCCAAGGTCATTGATCCATGTCAAATCCGCTCCATTCTTCCCTCGATCGGCAACTGTGCATCCCCGAATCCAGCCCGCGAACGCTCCGCGATCGCACCACAAACACGCTGCGCTCCCTGTCCCCGTTCGTCACGGGGTGTGAGGGGTAGCCGCACGAAAGGTCTCAATGGAGAGATTCCTCTCCTCGCGTTCCGAATGCATCCGACGGTCAGAGTTTTGCGCCGGTCTGTCT
>NZ_CAFJ01000335.1 GCF_000239795.1 Bradyrhizobium sp. STM 3809
TCCATCGCTCCCCGCTGCTACGCTCCGTGACGATCGGCCGAAACGTCCCTCTTCATCGCGAACGGGATGGCGGAGAAGGTGGATCTGATTTGCCCGACGACACAAGCCGAACTACGTGCGACAAACTGGCTCGACGGGCAGTTTGCGCATGAGGGGGATACGGGAATTGCCCGTCGTGTGCGAAGAACACGATACTCGAAGAGGTGAGGGGTCTCTCTCCGCGAGAAACGCGCCTGGAGAGAGACCCCTCACCGAACCGAGCCCGTTGCGCCGTCCTCCATGCCCTCTCCCACAAGGGGAGAGGGCGCAGTCACGGCCACCGCGCCCGCGGCTAGTTTGTTAGTATCTCTCGCTCGATCGCTGCCGATTTGATCGAACCGCGAAGCGAATCCAGTCTCCACAGCGCTGCGCGATACAGTGCCCTCGCCCCTTGTAGGAGAGGACAGCGCCGGCCCATCCTCATGCACAATCGGGCGAGGGGGCTGTCTCCGCGGGCAACGTGCGTGCAGAGAGACCCTGATTGCGGCGCGGTTCACGCGTCAAATTGGAGGCCGATTGTCGGCAAAGATACTCCGGCAACTATGGTGACGCTGCATAAAACTCACCTGAGCTTAGTGCACTGCCACCATATTCCGCTGTCACCATAATCCGTCACCATAATCACAGATCTGGGTCGCGGACATCACCTACGTCCACCTCGACAAGACATTCGCCTATCTCGCCGTCATTCTCGACGGCTTCTCCCGCAAGGCCGTGGGCTGGGCGTTCGAAAGCACACTCGATGCCGTGCTCGCAGTCGCCAGGCTCGACAACGCACTCAAAGCCCGCAATCCGAAACCCGGCAGCCTGATCCATCATTCCGACCGCGGCGTGCAATACGCCTCGATCGCGTACCGCCAACGGCTTGCCGATCGCGAGATCAAGATCAGCATGAGCAGCCCCGGCAACCCTTACGACAACGCCAAGGCCGAGAGCTTCATGAAGACGCTGAAAGCCGAGGAGATCAACGGCAAGACATTCGCTGACCTCGACGACGCCCGGCGCCGGATCAACAGCTTCATTGCCGAGATTTATAAAAGGAGCGTCTGCACTCGGCGCTCGCACATCGATCTCCTCTTGAGTTCGAGACCGCATTCGCGCAGAACAAAAGGCGATGAACTTCACCCTTTATCACTGAAATTATCGTGTCTCACTTGAGGGGTGCAGTCCACTGCATATTGGTGCCCCTTTTGGAGGTGCGCATCGACCGGGTCTAATACGGAAGTCGCGTGTCGGGCATGCAATCGTCCAGCGGGAAAGTGGTATTAGCTGCCATTGGAACTGGAAATGACCGAAATAACTTCCAAAGCTTACCACGGTAAAGCTTACGTTTGCATTCACGTCGCTCTGCGTCAGAGACCAATCTTGCTGGTGGATCACACGAACGGAGTTTGGCAATTCTTGTGTGGATCTTCCCACGAACCTTCTGAATGCCGCGTTGTTGGCATTGGGCATCTCTTGGACTTTGATTCTTCATTGATCGAGTTGTTGGGTCTGCCAGACGGTACAGAGGCAAGTCGTGTTGATGCGAATTCCCCCTGGATTCGCAGCCGAAGTCGGTGACGCTCACCAGCCAGCGCAGCCCGGATGAACTTGCGCCCAAGCACCTCTAAGCGTCTTCGGAGTTTAGTGCGCTGTACCCATAATCAGTCGCCGCAATGACCGACCGTCTCAGCCCGCCGCAAACCCGTATAAACGCTGCGCGTTATCGGCGAGGACGCGGTCGCGGGCGGCCGCATCGGGCACCCAGTCGGCCAAGAGGTCGAGCAGTTCGCCCACATTCATCATGTGTCCGCGATGCGCCACGTGCGGCCAGTCTGAGCCCCAGACGCAGCGGTCCGGCGCGGCCGCGTGGAGGCGGCGGACGAACGACACCGTGTCGGCATAGGGCGGTCCTTCGACCGTGTTGCGGTAGGCGCCGGACAGCTTGACCCAGGCGCCGTCGCGCAGCAGCGAGACGAGCGTCTGGAAGCCGGGGTCCGCGAGCCCGCGCGACACTGGAAAGTGGCCCCAATGGTCGATCACGATCGGCACAGTGAGCCGCTCCAGCCGCGGCGCCAGCGCCGGCAGATCGGCGGCGTCGATCAGGAACTGCAGGTGCCAGCCGAGCTCGCGGGCGAG
>NZ_CAFJ01000334.1 GCF_000239795.1 Bradyrhizobium sp. STM 3809
CCCGCCAGGACGACGTCGACGGGTGCGTTGTTCACGGAGTAGATGCCGATCGCGCAGAAGATCACGATCGAGGGAAACATCAGCCGGTATGGCACGCGCAAGAGGCGCACCCAGATGCCGACCAGCGGCAGGTTGATGATGATCAGCATGAGATTGCCGATCCACATCGAGGCGATCATGCCCCAGACCAGATCGGGCTGCTTCTGCATCACCTGCGGGCCCGGCACGATGCCGTGGATGGTCATCGCGCCGACCATCAGCGCCATGACCGCATTCGGCGGGATGCCGAGCGTCAGCAGCGGAATGAACGAGGTCTGCGCCGCTGCATTGTTGGCGCTCTCCGGCGCCGCGACGCCCTCGATCGCGCCGCGGCCGAACCGCGACGGATCCCTGGCGAGCTTCTTCTCCAGCGTATAGGCCGCGAACGAGGCGATGACCGCGCCGCCGCCCGGCAGGATGCCGAGAATCGAGCCGAGCACGGTGCCGCGCAGGATCGCCGGCGTCGAATCGCTGAGGTCCTTCCGCGTCGGCATCAGGCCGGTGATCTTTTTCTGCACGAGGTCGCGGTCCATCTCCGCCCCCGCGTCGAGATTGCGGATGATCTCGGCGAAGCCGAACACGCCCATCGCGACGGTGGCGAAGCCGAGGCCGTCGGCAAGCTCGGGAATGTTGAACGCCATGCGCGACACGCCGGTCTCGATGTCGGAGCCGACCATCGACAGCAGCAGGCCGAGCACGATCATCGCGATCGCCTTCAGCACCGAGCCCTTGGCCAAGACGACGGCGAAGATCAGGCCGAGCACCATCAGCGAGAAATACTCGGCCGGGCCGAACGCCAGCGCGAACTTGGTGAGCGGCGCGCCGAGGACCGCGATCAGCACCGTGGCGACGCAGCCGGCGAAGAACGAGCCGATCGCAGCGATCGCCAGCGCCGGGCCGGCGCGGCCCTGCTTGGCCATCTGGAAGCCGTCGAGCGCGGTCACCACCGAGGTCGCCTCGCCGGGAATGTTGACCAGGATCGACGTGGTCGAGCCGCCATACTGGGCGCCGTAATAGATGCCGGCGAGCATGATCAGCGCGCCGACGGGCGGCAAACCAAAGGTGATCGGCAGCAGCATCGCCACGGTGGCGATGGTGCCGATGCCCGGGAGAACGCCGACCAGCGTGCCGACCAGCGCGCCGATCAGGCACATCAGAAGATTGATCGGCGACAGCGCAACGACGAAACCGTGGGCGAGATTCGCGAACAGATCCATCACGTCCTCACGGCAGCAGGAAGCGGGGCAGGAGCGGCATCGGCAGCCCGAGCACGTAGGGGAAGAGCAGCGCGCAGCCGCCCGTCAGGCAGATGCCGACGATCAGGGCCTCGCGCCAGCGCGTCTCCGGACTGCCGATCGCGGCGATCAGGAAGCTCGCCAGCCCGGTGATCAGAAGGCCGAGCGGCCGGATGGAGACGGCGAAGGTGAGGATGGCGAGCGATACGAACAGAGGTCCGCGCCAGTGATAGGTCGCAAGCTGCGCCCCTGGGGTGACGACGCCGATCACGGCGATGGCAGCTCCGAGCCCGAGCAGGAGAAGACCGAACATCCGCGGCGCAGTTCCGGCCCCGAACGAGAAACCGCGCATGCCCTGCAGATCGCTGGAAGCCCACAATGCAAACAGCGCGATCGCCATCAGCACGACGCCGCCGAAATAATCCTGCGGCGCGCGCGGGCGCACCAGGAACGTAAACACCGCGACGGCGATCAGCGGATAGGTGTAGATCAGCACCAGCAGGATGTCGGACGACAGCGAAGCCTTGCCGCCTGCGGCATATTGCTGCGCCAGGCTCGGGAGCGCGGCCGACAAGGCCGACACATGTGCGCCGATGACCTGGAGTGGACCGCGACCGGAAAGTGGCGCGATCAGTCCAGCCAACGCGATCAACAGTTCGACGAGTTGCGGGGCGAAGGCCAGCGCCAGAATGATCGATGCGCCGGTGATGCTGCGCGCACCCGGTTCGGCGGCCACTCCGCCCGACAACTGGCCCGTGGTCTCGGCCATGTCCTCGCCCTCCCCCGATCGGCCTTTGTGGCCGGAATTGTTATCGTTCGGCGATCCGAAGCAACCGGACCCGCAGTCGTTTTGCCTAGCGGCTTTCCCTAGAGAAGGCCAGCGAAACCAAAACAGCCGCCCGCGGCCAAAAGCCAGAGCGGATTGAGGCGCGTCGTCGATGCGACGAGCGCGGCGGTGACGGTCAGCGCGAACGCGCGCCATGATTGGTCGGAGGCGAGACCGAGAATCCACGCGCTCGCGGCCATCAGGCCGATCGAGAGCGGCACCAGGGCCGACTGCACCATCGCCGGCCAGCGCGCGCCGCGCGCATTGGCAAGCCAGCGGCTGACGAGATAGGTGAGGACGGCCGTCGGACCGCACATCGCGAGGGTGGCAACAACGGCACCTAGGACGCCCGCGACCGAATAGCCGATCAGGGCGACGATGAGGACGTTCGGTCCCGGCGACAATTGCGACAGCGCGAACACATCGGCGAACTGCTTGTCGGTCATCCAGTGCCGGACGTCGACCGCGATGCGATGCAATTCCGGAATGGCGGCGACGGCGCCGCCGACCGCGAACAGCGAGATCAGCGCGAACGTCCAGAACAGCTGGAATAGCGGATTGTCGTCCCCGCTCATCGTGCCCACCGCGCCTTCGCGTAGGTGACGGCGAGGCTCAGCGGCACGGCCACCAGCAGCACCTCCTGGAGCGGCAAGCGGGCCAGCCCGATCGCGACGAACACCGCGGTCATAAGCACGAAGCCGATCACGTCGCTCTTTTTCCAGAGCGGCGACAGCATCCGGAAGACGACCGAGGCCAGCAGGCCGACCGCCGCGCAAGACACCCCGGCGAGCGCGCGCCTCAACTCTTCGGCCTGGCCCGAATGATCGTACAGCGCGGCCAGCGCCGTGATCAGCAGCATCGGCGGTCCGAGCAGGCCGGCGAAGGCGGCGATCCCGCCGGGAATGCCGCGCAGGCGGGCGCCGAACACCATGGCCAGGTTCACGATATTGGGGCCCGGCATGAAATGGCACAGCGCGAAGGTCTCGTTGAACTCCTCCGCGGTCATCCAGCGATGCTCGTCGACGATGGCGCGGCGCGCGAACACCAGCACGCCGCCGAAGCCCGACAGCGACATTTTCGCAAATGCGAAGAAGAGCGTGCGCAGGCTGGGCGGCGGCGTGGCGATATCGGCCGCGGACGGGGCAGCCGGCACAATCTCGGAGGGCATGACGCACTCTAGGAGGACGAAATCGCGCCTGCCAAGGTCGAACGGATGGTTCCGTCCAACGGCCCACATTTTTGTCTTGGCCCGTGGCGTCTGGGCCCTGTGCATCCGGCGGCGGGCGGCCTATATAGGGGGTGCCGGCTTGCCGGCTATGGAAATAAATCGCCGTCGAAATAAACCATTCGGACCCGGGGGCGGTACCCGGCGCCTCCACCTAAGCCCGTCACGACCAGCCTCTGGTTGCGACGGGTTTTGGCGGGGGCGAAATAGGATCGACGAGGGCGTAAAGGGCGAGCTTTTTCCCGGTATTGTTCCGCCGTTATCGGGCTACTGCAATAGTTGCCAACGACAACTTTGCTCCGGTTGCTCAGGCTGCGTAACGCAGTTTGAAAGACCACCTTAAAGTCCTAACGGGTTAAGCTCCGTTAGGCGGGGTTCGGAGGCACCTGGCAACAGAAGCCTCCACTTTCATCCGCCACTCCTCTGCTCGTGCAAGCGGCCGGCGTCCGCCGTTCTCCCCAACTTTGTGATACCCCCTCCCCGTTCATTCCTCCATTGACCCGACTTCCGTCGGCTTCTACCCGTTCCCATATGTTCCCGCGGGCCGGCTTCGCTGCTGACCTCCGCGACAAGGCGGGGTACGATGTGCCAGATGCGAGTCGGAACTGCTGCTGCCTGACGGCGCGGCGATCCGACACGGGCGGAGCGCGGCCCAGACGACGGCAACCGACACGACAGCGGCGCACACGACACAGGACCGATCATGGCGACCGATCATATTCGATACGATGTGCTGGCGCGCGACGCGCTGCGCGGGGTTCTGCGCCGGGTGCTGACGGACGCCGCCACCCACGGCCTGCCCGGCGAGCATCATTTCTTCATCACCTTCGTGTCCAAGGCCGAGGGCGTGAAGCTGTCGCCGCGACTGCTCGCGCAGTATCCGGACGAGATGACGATCATCCTGCAACACCAGTTCTGGGACCTCGTGGTGACCGAGGATCGCTTCGAGGTCGGGCTGTCGTTCGGCGGCATTCCCGAGCGGCTGGTGGTGCCGTTCCACGCCATCAAGAGCTTCTTCGATCCGTCGGTCCAGTTCGGCCTGCAGTTCGAGCCGTCGGAGGCGATCGCGGAAACGCCTCCCGCACCGAAGCTGCCGGCCGCTCCGGCCTCCTCGGCCATCGCCGCCCCGCTTCCGACGCCGGCCACCAAGGCAAATGACAAGGCCAGCGAGGACGAACAGGCCGCTCCGGCCCCGTCGGGAGAAGGCGCCGAGGTCGTCCGCCTCGATCGCTTCCGCAAGAAGTAGGCGCATTGGCCGCGCGCGGAACGGCCGGCGAGCCCATAGATTGACGCATGCTTGAACTGGCCTATGCCGGTTCGCGACCAATCATGGGTATCCGACATGGCGACATCAGCGAGTTCATCATCTTCCGGACCGACCCGGACGGAGACCGATAGCTTCGGCAAGATCGAGGTCGCGGCGGACCGCTATTGGGGCGCCCAGACCGAGCGCAGCCGGCAGAATTTCCGCATCGGCCATGACCGCATGCCCCTCGGCTTGGTGCATGCGCTGGCGCTGGTGAAGCTGGCCGCCGCCAAGACCAACCGCGAACTCGGATTGCTCGAGCCGGCGATGGCGGACGCGATCGTCCAGGCCGCCCAGGAGATCATCGACGGCAAGCTCGACGACCATTTTCCGCTCGTCGTCTGGCAGACCGGCTCCGGCACGCAGACCAACATGAACCTCAACGAGGTGATCGCCAATCGGGCCAGCGAGCTCATGGGCGGCGAGCGCGGGACCAAGAAGCCCGTGCATCCCAACGATCACGTCAACATGAGCCAGTCGTCGAACGACTCCTTCCCGACCGCGATGCATATCGCGGCGGCCAAGGCCATTTCGTCGCATCTGGTGCCCGCGCTGTCGGAACTGCTGGCGGCGCTGCGCGCCAAGGAGGACGCGTTTGCCGACATCGTCAAGATCGGCCGCACCCACACCCAGGATGCCACCCCGCTGACGCTCGGCCAGGAGTTCTCCGGCTATGCGGCGCAGGTCGAGAGCGCGATCGCCAGGATCAAGACGGCGGCGCGCGATCTGCTGCCGCTCGCCCAGGGCGGCACCGCGGTCGGCACGGGACTCAACGCCGATCCGAAATTCGCGGCGCTGTTCGCGAGGCACGTCGCCGACATCACCGGGCTTGCCTTCACCTCCGCCGCCAACAAGTTCGAAGCGCTCGCGTCCAACGACGCCGTCGTGTTTGCGCATGGCGCGCTCAATGCCGCGGCCACCGGCCTGTTCAAGATCGCCAACGACATCCGCTTCCTCGGATCGGGCCCGCGCTCGGGGCTGGGCGAACTGATTCTGCCGGAAAACGAGCCGGGCTCGTCGATCATGCCGGGCAAGGTGAACCCGACTCAGTGCGAAGCACTGACGATGGTGTGCTGCCAGGTGTTCGGCAATCACACCGCCATCACCGTCGCCGGCAGCCAGGGCCATTTCGAATTGAACGTCTACAAGCCATTGCTCGCACATTGCATGATGCAGTCCATACAATTACTAGGCGATGCCGCACGTTCATTCCGTGAACATTGCGTGACCGGGATTCAGGCCGACGAAACGCGGATTCGCGAGCTGATGCAGCGTTCTTTGATGCTGGTGACGGCTCTTGCCCCGAAGATCGGCTACGACAACGCCGCCAAAGTGGCGAAGACGGCGCATCAGCGCGGCACCACGTTGAAAGAGGAGGCCGTGCGGCTCGGCCTCGTCTCCGAAGATGAATTCGACCGTCTGGTGCAGCCCGGGAAGATGACGCGGCCCGGAATATCGTGACGGTAGTCCCGTAGTACTACGGGGGGTGATGCAATTCTCGCTGTTAACCCCTAAAGGATAGTCTCGACTACAAGTTCTGCTGTGTTTGGTGAATACAAGACCCAACTCGCAAAGACGCGAATGGCTATCGAGCTATCAGGGAGCAACGACGTGATTGTCAGTAGAACGCTAGGCTCTGCGCAACGCGCAGGCTCTCACGACGATGTTCGATGCCTTAGATGATCGGAGCAAGCATGGGAGACGTCATCAACCTGAAGCGTTTCAGAAAGCGCGTTGAGCGCGACGAGGCAGCAAAGGTCGCCGAAAGCAACCGCGCTCGCTACGGCAGGACGAAGTCCGAACGCGCAACTGACGCACAACGCGACAAGCGCGCGAACGAATTACTCGATCAACATCGTATCAATGGCGAGGACGCGTGATGAAGTCGCCCGTCGTAAAACGTTCAATCGTGGTCGCAGGTCACAAGACCAGCGTGAGCCTCGAAGAGGCGTTCTGGAACGGCATGAAAGAAATTTCGGGTCTCCGGAACATGACCCTGTCCGAACTGGTCGGAGAGATCGACAACAATCGCCAGCAGGGCAACCTGTCCTCGGCGATCCGGCTGTTCGTGCTCGACCACTTCAAGAGCCGCGCCGCGGCCTCCTCCGCCTCGGCGGGGATCGAGCCGAAGGCGACGGTGGACAGCCGGCACACGGCTTCTGCTGCCGCTCCTTGAGGCAGATCAGAGGGCGGCCGGCCCGGTCTGTTTAAAATCGCTCTAAGATGCCGCGGCATGGCACATGCCGCGCTTGACCTCTTGGCACGCGATTGAAAATACAGGCTATGAGCGAAATCTGCGACACACGGCCGCCTCTGCCGCTCGGTCTGGCCCGGCGTGGCTATACCGGAACGATCCAGCACCTTGCTGCCGGTGGGACGACCTCGTCCCTGCCCGACGTCGAGCTGGAAAGCCGGCTCATCGAGCTCGGCTTCGTCGAGGGTGCCCGGGTCGAGATCCTGCACGAAGGGATCGTCGGCCGGGACCCGATCGCCGTGCGTGTCGACAACATCACCGTCGCGGTCCGCCGGCGTGAGGCCATGGCCGTCATCGTGGCATAGGCCGCGCGGAAAGCGTCGACCATGGAAAGCCCTCTGCTGCATCTGGCTCTGGTGGGGACACCCAACAGCGGCAAGACCTCCCTTTTCAATGCGCTGACGGGAAGCCGTCAGAAGGTTGCGAACTACCCTGGCGTGACTGTCGAGCGCAAAGAGGGCGCGTTCGTGACCCCGCAGGGGCGCCAGATCTCGCTGGTTGATCTGCCCGGAACGTATTCGTTGCGCGGCCGCAGTCCGGACGAGGAGATCACGCGCGACTTCGTGCTTGGACGTGCCACCGGCGAGGTGCTTCCCGACCTCGTGTTGTGCGTCGCCGATTCCACCAACCTCAGGTTGACGATCCGCCTGCTTCTCGAGCTGAAGAGCGCCGGACGGCCACTGGCGCTGGTGCTCAACATGTTCGACATCGCCAAGCGGCGCGGCGTGACCGTCGACGTCGCGGCCCTGTCGCAGGCGCTGGGCGTGCCGGTCGTGACCTCGATCGCCGTCCGCAAGGGCGGGACAGACGACCTGCTGCAGCTGACCGATCGCCTGTTGTCCGAGGCGGCCGCGGCCACCGGCGATCGCGCCAATACCTGGCGTCCCCTCACGGTCCCGGAGCTGCGCGCCACCCAGCGCGAGGCTGACCGCATCATCGCGCAGACCGTCAGCCTGCCGGAGCGACCCGACACCTGGACGGCACGGATCGATTCCGTCGCTCTGCATCCGGTCGGCGGCCTGGTCATCCTGCTGGCGATCCTGTTCATCATGTTCCAGGGCGTGTTCGCCTGGGCACAGCCCCTGATGCAACTGCTGTCGGCGGCGTTCGATGCGCTCGGCCAGCTGGTGCACGATCAACTGCCCGAAGGCCTGCTGCAGAGCTTCCTGCAGAACGGCGTGATCTCCGGCGTCGGCAGCGTCATCGTCTTCCTGCCGCAGATCATCATCATCTTCCTGTTCATCCTGCTGCTGGAAGATTTCGGCTACATGGCGCGCGCGGCGTTCCTGATGGACCGCATCATGGGCGGCGCAGGCCTGCACGGCCGCGCCTTCATCCCGCTGCTGTCGAGCTTCGCCTGCGCCATCCCCGGCATCATGGCGACGCGCGTGATCGACAACCGCCGCGACCGCCTCACCACGATCCTGATCGCGCCGCTGATGACCTGCTCGGCGCGCATTCCGGTCTATACGCTGATCATCTCGGCCTTCATCCCGCCGACCAAGGTCTGGGGCCTGATCAATCTGCAGGGCCTCGTGATGTTCGGGCTCTATGCGGCCGGGATCATCAGCGCGCTGCTGGTATCGTTCCTGGTCAAGTTCTTCCTGATGCGCGACTACCAGCCCGCGCCGTTCATGCTGGAGCTGCCCGACTACAAGATGCCGCGGCTGCGCAGCATCGCGATCGGGGTCTACACCCGCGCCAAGATGTTCTTGCAGCGTGCCGGCACAACGATCTTCGCGATGATGGTGCTGATCTGGTTCCTGGCCTCGTTCCCGCAGCCGCCGGAGGCCGCCACCGAGCCCGCGATCAATTACAGCCTGGCGGCGATGATCGGCCAGGCGATCGCACCGCTGCTCCATCCGGTCGGATTCAACTGGCAGATCGCCGTGGCGCTGGTGCCCGGCATGGCCGCCCGCGAGGTCGCCGTCGCCGCGCTCGGCACCGTCTATGCGATCGAGGGCGGCAAGGAGGCGGCCGAGCAGATCGGCCAGGTGCTGGCGACCAAATGGAGCCTGGCCACCGCGCTGGCGCTGCTCGCCTGGTACATCTTCGCCCCGCAATGCGCCTCGACCCTCGCCGTCATCCGCCGCGAGACCGGCAGCTGGCGCTGGATGGCGGTGACCTTCGTCTACATGTTCGCGCTCGCCTATGCGGCGGCGTTCGCGACCTATCACATCGCGGTGGCGATGGGCGCGGGCTGACCCCGCGCCCATCGGCCTCATCGCGCGACATGCAGCGCGAAGCCGCGTGAGTCGGAATTGCCGAGGCCGGGCCGCAGCTGCATCGACGGGATCAGATAGTCGCCGTGGTTCTGCCGCCGGTACGGGATCGGCTGATCGGTGAACAGCGTCCGCATCCGCCCACGCAGCCGCTCGGCGAGCTCGGCAAAACCGGCCGCATCGATCCGGCTCGTCTTGTGCGCCACGAAGGCCGGCAGCACGTCGAAGCCGGGATAGAACAGGATGCCGTGGTTGATCGGAAACAGCACGTCGTCGATCGGCCCGTTGATGCCGCGCTCGGAATAATGCTCCGCCCAGCCGCCGGTGGTCACCACCAGCATCGCGCGCTTCCCGGCGAACACGCCTTCCCCATAGCGATTGCCCCAGCGCTTGTCGTTGTGCTCGCCGACGCCATAGGTGAAGCCGTAGGAATAGACCCGGTCGACCCAACCCTTCAGGATCGCCGGCATCGTGAACCACCACAGCGGAAACTGCAGGATGACCGCGTCGGCCCAGAGCAGCTTGTCCTGCTCGGCCCTGACGTCCTCGGTCAAGGTGTGGGTCTTGAAGGCCTCGCCTGAGGCCGCAGCGACGTTCAGAGGCGCATCGGGCGCCAAGAGCGGGAAGTCGGCGCGATCGGCGGCCGATTTCCAGCCCATCGCATAGAGATCTGACACCCGGACCTCATGGCCCTGCGCCTTGAGCTCGGCGACAGCGACATCGCGCAGCGCGCCATTCAGCGACCGGGGTTCTGGGTGGGCGAAAACGATCAGGACGTTCATGGCTGTGATCCTCTGCTGGAACACCCGGAACATAGACGCGCACGAATTTATCCACTATACGACGTATATTGATAAGACTATGCCGTTTTATGGATAAATCAGACATCAGCCTCATGAACATGCGCAGCTTTGTCCGGGTTGCCGAACGCGGCAGTCTGTCGGCGGTGGCGCGCGAACTCGGGCTCGGCCAATCCACCATCTCGCGTCACCTGCAGGAGCTGGAGGACGCGATCGGCGTGCCGCTGCTCAGCCGCACCACGCGGCGCGTGACCCTGACGGACGAGGGCAGCCGCTACTACGCGAACTGCGTCCAGATCCTCCGCCTGATCGAACAGGCCGGCGACGAGGCGCGGGGTGCGCGTGGCGCCGCCGCCGGTACGATCCGGATCTCCTGTACGGCCGCCTTCGGCATCCTGCACATCACGCGGCTCGTATTTGCGTTCCAGGATCGATACCCGGACATCGCGATTGATCTCAACTTGACCGACGAGCGCATCGATCTCGTGCGGGAGGGTGTCGACATCGCGCTGCGCCTCGCCCCGCTCACCGACAGCTCCCTCAAGCTGCGATCGCTCGGCTACTCCCACCGGCTTCTTGTCGCCTCACCCGGCTATCTGGCGAGGCGCGGGACACCGCGCACGCCGCAGGAGCTCGCCGGACATGACGGCATCCGCATGACCAATGTCGCCGGCAGCGAAGTCCTCGTGGTCATGGGACCCGACGGCGAGCGTCACGAGGTGCCGTTCAGAGGCTGCTTCCGCACCAATCATGGACTCGGTGTCCGAGAGGCCGTGCTGGCCGGGCGCGGCATCGGCGGCAGCCATGCCTGGCTGGTCGACGACCTCATCGCGGCCGGCAGGCTCACGGTGATCCTGCCCGACCATCGTCTGCCATCGACACCGCTCAACATGCTGATCGTGCCGGAGCGGGCCGGCATCGCCCGCGTGCGGCTGCTAATCGACTACCTGGCCGAGACGATCACGCGCCTTCCGGGGATCCAGCCGGAGCCTTGAACCATCCGCAACGCTCAGAAGCCCTTGAAGGGTGAGCCGAGCTGATCGAACAGCCGGATGCGATCGAGCTGCGGCACCGGCCCTACGCCCACCTTGTCGCCGAGGAACATCGTCGTCTCGGCCTTGGCATCGCTGCGCGGCCAGTTGACGAGTCCCGGCGCATTGGGGCTGCCGGCATAGGCGTAGGCGACCCAATAGGATTGCAAGGTGTCCGAGATCAGACGGTCGGCGTCCGTCCAATCGCGGCTGAGCACATCGAGCGTGCCAAAGATGTAAGGATATTCGGAGCTGTGGAACGTGCCGAGCCCTTCGGGCGTGTCGATCTCGTCATAGCTGACGCCCGCCTTGAGCGGCTGCTTGTGGCTGAAATGATAGAGGTAGGTCGGAAAGCCGTTCTTGGCATGAAGCTGCGCAACGGCCCACGGCCCCCAGGCGAACAGAGCATCGCGCACGATCGCCTTGTTGGCATTCCTTGCCTCGTCGTCTGTGCCTGCAGGATACAATTGCAGCAGCTGGTCGGCGATCTCTGGATATTTGCGGCGGACCCAGTCCTGATAGGCGGGCAGCGACTTCGCATGCGGGAAGGTCGTCCCCTCGTCGCTGTTCCAGCCGGTCAGCAGCGGCACCGGCGCCTCCTTGCCCTCGGCAAACACCGCGTAGGGATTGGCCGGCAGAGCATAGCCGTCGACGATCGGGCTCATTCCGAGCTTGGTCGCGAGCAGCTGCGCGGCCGAGAGCTCGCGCAGCTTCGACAGCGTCGGCGCGCCCGCCTTCTCGCCAAGCGCCAGTCCCGCCTTCTCGCCATCGGCGAGGCTCGGCATCGTCTTGTTGGCGACGCCGAAGCTCTCGGCGATACCACGGGCGAAAAGACCACGCGCCAAGGGCGACGTGTAGAGATAGCTGACGGCGGCCGCACCGGCGGACTGGCCAAAGATCGTGACGTTGTCGGCGTCGCCGCCGAACCTGGCCGCGTTGCGCTTGACCCAGTTGAGCCCGGCGACGAGATCGAGCAGGCCGTAATTGCCCGACGCGCGCTGTGCAGACTCGGCCGTCAGCTCGGGGTGCGCCAGGAAGCCGAAGATGCCGACGCGATAGTTGACCGAGACCACGACGACGCCGCGCGCCGCGAGGGCCGCGCCGTCGAACACGGGATTGGCGGCCGAGCCCTGCTGGAAGCCGCCGCCATAGATCCAGACCATCACCGGCAGCTTGCCGTCCTTGACGTCCGATGGCGCCCAGACGTTGAGGAAGAGACAATCCTCGCTGCTCGGCTGCTCGCCGGCATATTCGAAATAGACCGAGGTCTTCGAACGGCCCGGCTGCATGCACTGCGCACCATAGGTCGTCGCAGCGCGAGGCGCCTGCCACGCGGCGACGGGCTGCGGCGGCTTCCAACGGAGATCGCCGACCGGCGGCGCCGCGAAGGGAATTCCGAGGAAGGCACGCACCGTCGTATTGCGCTGAAACTTGCCGCTGATCGGGCCGGAGTCGATGGTGACGTCCACGCCCGCCGCCTGGGCCGTCACCGTCAGCGCACCTGCGAGCATGGCCGCGCAGGCCAGCCACCCGTTCATCCGCTTCATGTTTTCTCCCGATGGCTTCTTGTTTTGATCAGTGAGCCCCGCCGCATCTAGAGCCGCGGCATCGTATCCGGACGGACTTCGCGCGCCTGCGCCGCGAGCCGGATCGGCGCGTTGACCGCGCCAAAACCCTGGTAGTTGCGCCGCTGCACGATCTCGAAGAAGAAGCGCTCCTCGAAGATGTGGGTGTAGACCTGGAAGAACTCGGCGTCGCCGTCGCGGTCGTACAGGATCTCGTTGGCGCGGAGCGCCGCGATGATCTCCGGCGCAAGGTCGTATTTGGCTTCGAGATCGTCGTAATAATTGTCAGGGATATCGAGGAATCCCGCGCCCCGACCGCGCATTTCGGCCACGGCGGCGAAAATGTCGTCGCAGGAGAAGGCGATGTGCTGCACGCCCGAGCCGAAGAACTCCGAGATGAAGCGCGACGACAGCGTGCGCGTCGCCGTGGAGCCGTTGAGAATGAAGCGCAGGCTGCGATCGCCGTTGACGATCGCCTGGCTCTGCACGAGGCCCCTGGGATCGGCGATCTCCATCTGCGGCAGGCGCGAGAAGTCGATGATCCCGGCGTAGAACAGCAGCCAGGACAGCATCTCCTCGTGCGGCATCGATTGCGCGAGATGATCGACGGCGACGAGGCGGTCGGTGGACCTGTCGCTGGCAACCGCTTCGAAGTCGACGTCCCAGTGACGGCCATGCGTATCCAGGAAATACAGCAGGCTGCCGCCGACGCCATGGATCGCGGGGATCTCCAGCTCGCCCGGCCCGACCGGCTGCGTGAAGGTGCGAGTCTTCAGGGATTGCGCCCGCGCCATGGCGCGGTCGGCGCTGTCGACATCCAACGCCAGCGCGCAGACGCCCGGCCCGTGCGTGACGTAATGCGAATGCGCAAAGCTCGCCGGCTCGCAATTGATCACCAGCTCGATGGCGCCCTGCGACCAGCGCTGCACCGCCTTGCTGCGATGCCGCCCGGTCTTGCGGAAGCCGAGCTGGCTGAACATCGTGGCAAGCGACTCCGCCTTGTCCTCGCTGACGGCGAATTCGACGAAGCCGATGCCGCGGCTCTTCACACGCGGTTCGAACCGGCTCCCGGAGGCAGCGGGCATCTTCCCGGCGAGATCATCCTGCAGGAGCAGCAGCGAGCGCATCCCGTCGAGCGCGGTGCGCGGCGCCGAGCCGGCGCGGAACTGGTCGTTGAAGATTTCGAGCGAGAGCGGCCCGTTGTATCCGGTGGCAGCGACGGCTTCCATGAATTCGCCGACCGGCAGATCGCCCTGCCCTGGGAAGCTGCGGAAATGCCGGCTCCAGGACAGCACATCGAGCTCGAGCTTCGGCGCGTCGGCGAGCTGCACCAGGAAGATCTTGTCGGCGGGAATGGCGCGGATCGGGTTGGTCGGCAGCGCCGGCGCCAGCGCATGAAAGCTGTCGAGGATGACGCCGATCGCCTGGTGATCGGCGCGCCGCACGATCTCCCACGCGTCGCGATAATCGTGGACGTGGCGGCCCCAGGCCAGCGCCTCGTAGCCGACGCGCAGGCCGCGCTTGGCGGCGCGCTCGCCGAGCTCGTGGAAATCGGCAGCGGCGCGGTCGATGCCGCCGAGCGAGGCCGGCGACACGCTGCTGCAGATCAGCAAGAGGTCGGTGCCGAGCTCCTGCATCAGGTCGAACTTGCGCTCGGCACGGATGAAGTTGCGCGCGCGCTGCGGCTCCGGCATGCCCTCGAAATCCCGGAACGGCTGATAGGCGCAGATTGTAAGCCCGAGATCGCGACACATCTGCCCGATCTCGCGCGGCCGCATCCCGAACGCAACGAGATCATTCTCGAAGATCTCGACCTCGTCGAAGCCCGCTGCGGCGATCGCCCTGAGCTTCTCGTCGAGGGCGCCTGAGATGGAGACGGTTGCGATCGAGCGCGTGGTCATGCCGCCGTCTCCTCCATCGCGCCGCCCAGGAACAGCTGACCGATGCGCGGATCGGCCAGCACGCGATCGGCCTTGTCGACGATCCGGGTACGGCCGAGCTCGAGCACGATGCCGTAGTCCGAAATCTCCAGCGCCGAGCGCGCATTCTGCTCGATCAGCAGCACCGAGACGCCGCGGTCGCGCAGCTGCTTCAGCATGTCGAATGTCTGCTGCACCATGAGGGGCGACAGGCCGATCG
Source organism: Bradyrhizobium sp. STM 3809 (assembly GCF_000239795.1). Classification (GTDB taxonomy): domain Bacteria; phylum Pseudomonadota; class Alphaproteobacteria; order Rhizobiales; family Xanthobacteraceae; genus Bradyrhizobium. The sequence continues at coordinate 14,643 of NZ_CAFJ01000334.1, forward strand.
AGGGCTCGTCGATCAGCACCAGTTGCGGCTCGAGCAAGAGACCGCGGGCGATCTCGAGCTGCTTCTGCTCGCCGCCCGAGAGAGTCGAGGCTTGCCGGTCTGCCTTCTTGCGCAGCACCGGGAAGACGTCGAGCGCGG
>NZ_CAFJ01000333.1 GCF_000239795.1 Bradyrhizobium sp. STM 3809
CCTTGTTGAGCGCGACCGACAGGAACGACGACGCCGCGTACGGGCGGTCGTTGACATATTGATCGAGCAGCCCGTCGCTCTGGCCCTTGCCGCGGACGAGCCTGATCGGATCGACGTCGAGCACCAGCGCCGCCTCGCAGCGGGCCGCGCAGGCCTCGGGATAGAAGATCAGCGCCTTGCCCGAGGTGAGCTCGAGCTCGTGCAGCCGCTCGGGATGCTTGTTGAGCAGGAAGCCGAGATCGGTGGCGGGCTGATGCGTGGTGGCGATCGAGAGAAACATGGCGTCACGGAAATCCCAGGGAGTCACAACCACCGTCATTCCGGGGCAAGGCCGCAAGGGCTTGAACCCGGAATCTCGACATTGTCTTGCGTCTGTTTTCAACAATCTCGAGATTCCGGGGTCAATCGTCGATGCATCGCCGCTTCGCGGCGATGCATCGACGATTGCCCCGGAATGACGGCGCAACCACGCAGCTCAGCTCCTCGTGAACAAGAATGCTGAACCGGCGAGTCTTAGTCCTTGTGCAATGAGACCCGGGCGCGTCTGTGACGCGTCCGGGTCATTTGTCGTCAGTGCAGCGTGGCGCCGCGCAGGCTCTCCTCCTGGGCCGCGATCCAGGCGATCACGGACTCGGAGAAGCCGTCGACCCGCGTCCAGGGCCCGTATCCGACCCCGTGCTGGTACGACGCCACGTTCACCATGGTCCCGCGCGCCCTCGGCGCCGGCACCGCGTCGTGGCTCTGCTCGTCGGTGAAGACGATCAGGCGGTCTCCCTGGCGGTCGACCTCCTTGACCGCCCGGCCGAGATAGGTCCCGGAATGCGGCTGCGAGGCGAGGATCGCATCGCGCAGCGCGAAGCCACGGCGCGACGGCACCTTCACGACAGCGTCGCTGAACGTGAAGATCTCCACCTCGTCGCAGACCTCGCGGGCCAGCACCGCCAGCCCGCACGCCGCATCTGCGCGCGTCATCTCCGACTTTGCGGACAGCGCCGCGAACATCGAGCCGGAGACGTCGATCAACAGCCGCGTGCGGCCCTCGAGCCGCGCATGGCCCTTGATCGACCGCAGCATCGCCTGCTCGAGCTCGGGCTCGACATCAGGCGCGTGCCGCGCCGCCGTGATGAACCGATACGGCAGGACCCGGTCCGTCCGCATCGCTCCGATCGCCTCCGCGATCGCCGCGCGCGGCACTCCGGACTGTCGCATCAGGCGCAGGTTGCGCAGCAGCGCCAGCGCTCCGAGCCGCCTCTCAGAAAGCAGCCGCTCGAAGCTCGCACGCTTGTCCGCACCCGCCGACAGCGCGACCTCCCAGGTGTCGGGCGAGGGCAGCTCGCCATCGACGAGCTGCTTCCACACCGCCTCCTGGGCGGCGTCCTTGGGCCTGGCGTGAACCAGGAACAGGACGTCGCGGAGCCGCACCGGTCCCTCGCGGTCATACTTCGCGAGCTGATAGGCGTCGAACTTCGCGAACGCCTTCGCCAGCCCCTTCTTGACCTGCGCCGAGACCGGCTGCCGCTTGCGCTGCTGCTGCGGACCAAGAGCGTCCGCCCAGTAGATCGCGAGCAGCTCGGTCATCTCGTCCGGCCGCTGGATGATGCGCGCCAGGGTCTCGGCCACCAGCGCGCGGTGCTGTGGCAGCCGCGCCATTTCGCGGGCGACGAGCAACGGCGCGTGCCGCAGCTTCATCTCCTCGCGCGCACGCACGGCGAGCCGAGCCGCCTCGCGCGGCTCGACCTCGGCCACGAGCGCCTTGATGCGATCGGCGATCGCGACCCCGTCCTCGTAGAACTGGTCCTCCCAGAGCAGGCAGCTCATCAGCGTGCGCTGCAGCGCCTCGATCGGCGCGAGCTGCCGGGATGGCGCACCCTCATGGGTGAAGGCGCGCAGGACCTTGTTGAGCCTGACCATGATGGCCTCCTTTGTTTGGGTTGATGATGGATGGAATGGCCGGAACACGGCCGACGCGCGTGACCTCGTGGGAGATCACGCGTGATGAGGCCCACGCGCCGGGAACGGGCGAATGCTGAGACCCGCTCCACTGGCGTGGAGCGGAAAGTGCTCTGCCACTGAGCTACCGGCGCATGGAACGCCGGGTGGGACTCGAACCCACGACCTCTCGATTAGCAATCGAAGTATCAGCACTCTTCACCACGGCGCGTGGGAACAGGATTGTGGATGAACCGAGCTCCGTCTCGCCGCGCGACGAGCAAGCTTTCGAACCTCACCCTGAGGAGCCCGCCAGAGGCGGGCGTCTCGAAGGGCGAGGCCTCGCTGGGGCCTCATGGTTCGAGACGCGCCGCGAAGGACGACCCCACCTCCAATTGGCAGAATTGGCGCGGCGCTCCTCACCATGAGGGGCGGGGTCAGAGACCGGCGTTGTCTTCGGCGGGGAACGGGCGATACTGTTGCTGCCCTCGAGGCAGCTATTGCTGCCCCTGCGGGCGTTCGGTTTCAACGAAGTAACAGACGTCCTCGCCGCGGCCTGGCCACCCGGCGGTTGCCGAGCGGCGTTGATGGCATGCTGGGGAACGGGCGATCACGGTCATACGACGATCGAAACGCAGGCTTGGCATCTGGCTTGGCATCAGCTTCACCGCAACCCGCGACGCACCCGTCTCGCTTGACGGATTCCACGGTACGATCGATCGAAGGCGGCGCGTGGCCGCATTGGCGCGAAGGATCCGCGATCTTCACCACCAGCAGCACCCGGCCGCGAACGGCCGGGCATTCAAATAGCTTATCTGCGGCGCTCGGCGGCGCCGCATGGTGCGAGCTCCAGGGACGCTCGCTCTGTCATCGGTGTCCGGCGCTTGACGCCTCGTTCCCTCCGACAGGCCCCGCGCTCTTGGGCACGCGCATGACAGCGCGAGCCCCGGGATCCGGGTCTCCCGTTCCGGCTGCTCGCCGGGACATCCGTGAGTTCGCCGTGCAGGCCGCTGGCGTGAGGGCAACAAAAAACCCTCCGTAGCGGCAGGCTCGGGAGGGTCCGTGTGAACAGGACATTGGATCTTGCATCAGGCAAGACCGCTCCTCCGAGCATGGCGCGCGCCATCCGACGGCGCGAAGCCGTTGGCGGTGCTAATCATGTGTCTGACATCGAAGGACATCGTTTCGCTCATGTTCGTCGCGGGTGTAGTTGCTCGCGAGGCCGCGGTACCTACGCTTGTTTGTTGTTGCTGTCAACGGCGCCTCGCGAGATTTTCTGATCGACGCGTGATGCCGTTGATCTGACGCAACCCGGCGGCGCGAGGCGCGCTTATCCTCTGTCGTGAGGTCGGCGAGCGTGCAGTCATGAACCGGCGGCAGATCCTGTTGGGAGCGAGTGGCGTGCTGGCCGCGGCTGCGGTTGGCGCCGGCGCGTGGCGCTCCGCCACCGGCACGATGTCCGCCTATGACGATTACAGCGCGCGGCTGCGCGCGCCGCTGTCGGGCGAGATCGCCGACCTGATCCGCTACGCGACGCTGGCCGCCAATGGCCACAACACGCAGCCCTGGCGTTTTGCCGCGGCGGCCGATGCGATCACGATCGCGCCAGATCTGTCGCGGCGCACGGCGGTGGTCGATCCCGACGATCATCATCTGTTCGTCAGCCTCGGTTGTGCGGCGACCAACCTGGCGATCGCTGCCGCCGCGAGCGGCCGTCCGGGCGAGGTGATCATCGACGGACCGACGGCGCGCTATACGTTCACGAACGGCCGGCGAGCGGATGACGACCCGCTGCTGGCCGCGATCGTCCGCAGGCAGTCGACGCGCGCCGATTATGACGGCCGGCCGGTCCCGCCTGGCGATCTCGCAGCGCTGCAGGCTGCGTCGGTCGTGGCCGGCGTCGATCTCGCGATCATCACCGCTCCTGCCGCCATTGCTGCGATCCGCGACCTTGTCATCGCGGGCAATGGCGCGCAGATGCGCGATGCCGCCTTCATGCGCGAGCTGAAGAGCTGGATTCGATTCAATCCCCGCAGTGCGATGGAAAGCGGCGACGGCCTGTTGGCCGTCGCGAGCGGCAATCCGTCGCTGCCGACGGCGCTCGGCGGTTTCGCATTCGATCATCTGTTCGATACGGCCGCGGAGAACGAGCGGTATGCGCGGCAGATCGCATCGTCGGCCGGAATTGCCGTGTTCGTCGCCGAGCAGGCCGATCCCGCGCATTGGATCAGGGTCGGACAGGCGTGCCAGCGCTTCGCGCTCGAGGCGACGCGGCTCGGCCTCAAGCTCGCCTTCGTCAATCAGCCGGTCGAAGTGGCCGCGCTGCGCCCGGAATTGGCGCGCCTGATCGGCACCACGCGGCGGCCCGATCTCGTGCTGCGCTTCGGCTACGGGCCCTCACTGCCATTCTCGCCGCGTCGGCCGGTCGAGGATGTGATCAGTTCATGAGTCGTTCCTGTCAATCTTGACGGATCAGCGACTCGGTGCATTGCTTCGTGACATGTTCGAGAACACCCGATTGGCACGCATGAGCGACGGGCATTATTGCCTGGTGCGCGACCTTGGCCTGGTCAAGGGCGGCAAGGGCATGCGCCATCACGAGGTGGTGGTCGACTTCAGCGCGCGCGGCATGAAGCTGCTGGCGAAGCAGGGCGCATCCTCGCTGATGCGCCGCGTCGCCGCCAAGCTCGCGCAGCATGAGGCGACCTCGAAGCTGCCGGCGCTGCTGCGCGTCCGCCTGCGCGAGCCGCAATAGGCTCAGCGCCTCGGCTTGCGCAATGCCCCGGTGCATCCTGCCGGATTTCTGCATATTTGCTGCACGCGATCCCCATGGGGCCGGCTCCTGCGCGCGACTTGCGGCGCTGGCGCGCGGGCTTAGATTGAGGCCTCAACGCAACGCGCGAGCAACATCCCTCATGTCCGATCTTTCGAGCTTCCCGATCACCAGGCGCTGGCCGGCGCAGCATCCCGACCGCATCCAGCTCTATTCGCTGCCGACGCCGAACGGCGTCAAGGTCTCGATCATGCTGGAGGAGACCGGGCTGCCTTACGAGCCGCACACGATCGATTTCGGCAAGGACGATCAGAAGACGCCGGAGTTCCTGTCGCTCAATCCAAACGGCAAGATCCCGGCGATCATCGATCCCGACGGTCCCGGCGGCCGGCCGCTCGGCCTGTTCGAGTCCGGCGCGATCCTGCAATACCTCGCCGAGAAGACCGGCAAATTCCTGCCGGGCGATCCGGCGCGGCGCTGGCAGACCCTTCAATGGGTGCACTTCCAGATGGGCGGCATCGGACCGATGTTCGGCCAGCTCGGCTTCTTCCACAAATTCGCCGGCCGCGAATACGAGGACAAGCGGCCGCTGCAGCGCTACGTCGCCGAGAGCAGGCGGCTGCTCGGCGTGCTCGACGCGCGGCTCGACGGCCGGCAGTGGATCATGGATGGCGACTACACCATCGCCGACATCGCCAGCCTCGGCTGGGTGCGCAACCTGATCGGCTTCTACGGCGCGCGCGAGCTCGTGGCCTTCGACGAGCTGAAGCACGTGCCGGCGTGGCTGGAGCGTGGCCTGGCCCGGCCGGCGGTGCAGCGCGGGCTGGAGATCCCCAAGCGGCCGTGATCGTCAGCGAGGCTGATTTCCAGCGTTGTCTCGACGAGGTGCTGTCGGCGCCTGCGGCAGCGGGCGACGGCGTGCTCGGCCCCGACAGCGTGATGTGGCGGGTGCATCGCGAGGCCGCGCTGTTTCTCGGCGCCGGCCGCGCGCTGCTGCTGCAGCTCGCGCATCCCTGGGTGTCGGCCGGCATTGCCGCGCAGTCGAAGGTGTTCGCCGATCCGCTCGGCCGTTTCCACCGCACCTTCAGCATCGTCTACACGATGGTGTTCGGCACGCGCGACCAGGCCGCCGCCGTGGCGCAGCGATTGTATCGGCGGCACGCCGCGGTCGACGGCCTCATGACCGAGACGGCCGGACCGTTCGCGGCCGGCTCGCGCTACCAGGCCAATGACGTCGATGCGCTGCGCTGGGTCCATGCGACGCTGGTCGAGACCGCGATGATGTCCTACGGCCTGCTGTGTCCACCGCTCGGCGATGCCGAGCGCGAGCAATATTGGCGCGAGGCGATGCGCTTCGCGGGCCTGTTCGGCATTCCCTTCGCCGCGCTGCCGCCGGACTGGGCGTCCTTCAAGGCCTATACGTCGGACATGATGGCGTCGGACACGCTGACGGTCAGCGCCGCCGCGCGCGACATCGCTCAGCGGATCTTCTCGGGTGAGGCGACCTGGATCGGACCGCCGCGCTGGTTCACTGCGCTGACCGCCGAGATGCTGCCGGAGAGGCTGCGGCTGGCGTTCAATCTGCCGTATGGCGAGCGCGAGCGCCGCAGTGCCGCCCGCGCCCGCGCCTGGCTGCCACGGGCCTATGCGGCGTTGCCCGAGAGATTGCGCACCGTCGGCCCCTATCAGGAAGCGATGGCGCGCATCCGCGGCCAGCCATGTCCGCCGTTCACGCGACTGCTCAACCGGGCCTGGATCGGGCAGCCGAGCATGCCCGGCGCTTTGGGGCAACGAGCAGACCATGCGCGGAGCAGGGCGGTCTGAGGCCGGCGCGCGCTGCGACGACGGCGGATCACCGCTGTGGCGCGAGCTTGAGCGCGATGCCGCGAACCTCCAGCGCTGTCGGCGTGCGGCTGCCGCCGGGTTGGCTGATCGACAGATGCACCGACAATCGTCCGTCCTTGATCGTCTCCTTCGGGACCGGAAGCGCGTAGGTGCCGGCGTCCGCGCCGGCGCGAAGGCCGAAGGGGGAGATCGTCCCGAGAGGCATCCCGGACGCCGTCGTCACCGAGACCTCCTGGCCGCGCCCCAGCGCGCCCAGGGTGATCTCGACGATCGCGGTGTCGCCAGGGCCCAGCGGCCGGGGCAGCGACAGTTCGACATCCTTGGACGCTTCCGCAGCGAAGCACCCGGCCGGCCACACGGCCGCGAGCAGCAGCATGGCGGCGGCCTTCAGCGCGGCGCGCCTCGCGCTCACTGGCGTAGCGGTCCGACCGAGAGCGCCTTCAGCGTCGGCGCGGCGCCGATGCCGCCAGAGGGTACGACACGGATGCTCAGCGGCTGGTTGGGCGCGGCGCGCAAAGCGGCGAACGCCTCCTGCTTCTTCGGCAAAGGCACCGCGAAGGTCGCATCCGCGCTCATGACCATCCCCGGCATCATCGAGCCGAAGAAGGCGATCGTGCCGGCGTAATACGGGCTGTCGGCCGCGACCTGGGTGACGCCGGGCGGCGCGTTGACCAGGATGTCGAACTCGCGCACGGTCGAATAGCCGGTCGGGCGGGGCAGCGTGATCTGCGCCATCAGCGGCTGCGGCCCCGCTGCCGCCAGATGGGCTTCGAGCGCCTCGCCGGGGATTTTCACCGTGCCCGTATTGGCCTTGACCGAGCCTTGCTGCGGCTTGGCCCGCGGCGCCGCGGCGACCGCGGGTGGACCGACGATGTTCTCGCCGAAACCCGGCGCATAGTCGTAGTCGAAGCGGTCGGTCGAGATGTAGTCGCCAGCCTTGCTGGGACCGACATAGCCGCCCTTGCCGTCGGCATAGAACAGGAACGGCTCGTCGGAGAACGTCTTCAGGTCGGCGCCCTCCGGCAGATAGGGCAGCTTGAGCCGCTGCTGCTTGCGCGTCCAGACATCCCAGAGCCGGTCCATGTTCGAATGATGCAGGAAGAAGATCGGATCGACCGGCGACAGGAAGTTGGTCATGTTGCCGTAAGGGCCGGGATCGAGCGGCCCGACGCCGCCGATATAGTTGTGGACCTTGTTGTGCGGCAGGCCCTCCAATGTCGAGAACTTGGTGGTGCCGTTCGGCTGGTCGTTGTGCGAGGCAGTTCTCGAACTGGTGAAGCTCAGATAATTATCGGAGTTGTAGAAATCGGTCGGCAGCAGGCCCGCCATGATCACGAAGGCCGAGACGTCATAGGCGGTCTTGGCATCGAGCTTGGGGTTATCGCGCGACAAATAGCGTGAGGCGCAGGTGGTCGCGAACGCCTCGTTGCCGGAGATGCCGGCCTTCGCCGACGGCGAGAAGCCGGTGACGTCGTTCCAGAGATCGTCGATCGACTTGTAGCCGCGGATCGCAAGCTGGCCGCGCTGGTCCTTGGACAAGCCGTTCCAGTAATCCGTCAGCGCGGGCTTGATGAACGACGTGAAGACCGCGAGGTTCGCGGTGAACGGCTGATAGGCCTTGTCAGCCGGCGTCAGCACGCCGTCGAACATGCCGGCCGGAATCTCCGGCAGCTCGGTCCAGTCCCAGTACGGCAAGGCGAAATTGTCGTCGCCGCTCAGCGCGCGGATCGACTGCTCGAAATAGCCGAGATAGCCGCGGTGCCAGACGTAGAACCACCAATTGCCATGCGGGCAATCCATCAGATGGATGAACGCGTTGCGAAACCAGTTCTGCGGATGGCTGGCGGGCAGCTGCAGCATGGCGGCGACGCCCTTGGCGTAGCTCGCCAGCATCTTCTGGCCTTCCGCGCTGGTGACGTTGTAGCGCCGATACTTCGCGGCGGCGCGGCTTGGCCCGGACGGGAGCATGGTCCCGGCCGCGGCCAGCGCTGCTGATGTCATGAACGTCCGGCGTGTCTGTCGCAATGCGATGCTCATCTGAAAAATCCCCCGGTCTGAAAGTCCGCATCATCTGTTCGACACGATACAATCTCAAGTAGCAATTGCGTGTGATGGCTGTATGATCGTCTGGCCGACGAGGGGCCGACCATGACCGCGCTGACGCTGCTGATCATCCGCCACGCCGAGAAGCCCGACGGCGATGCCACCGGTCCGGGCCTCACCCACAAGGGCAAGACGGATTCGAAATCGCTGGTGATCTCCGGCTGGGAGCGGGCAGGGGCTTGGACGGCCCTGTTCGGCAGCGGGATGGGTGGGAGCGACTATCCGACGCCGCAGGCGGTCTATGCCGCCGACCCCGACAGCACCAAGGACGGCTCCGATCCCAGCCGCCGGCCTTACGAGACGGTGCTGGAACTCGCCGCGCGCATCGGGCTTTCCAGGCCGGACACGTCGTTCGCGAAGGGGCAGGAGGCGCCGCTGGTTGATGCGCTGTTGCGACTGTCCGGTACCGTGCTGGTGGCCTGGGAGCACAAGGCGATCATTTCAGACATCCTGCCGCGGCTGCCGGTCAGCAACGCCGGGCAGTTGCCGACTCATTGGTCAGGCAAACGCTTCGATGTCGTGCTGCGCTTCGATCGCGCCGCAGGTGCCACCGACTTCGAGTTCGCCGAGCTCTATCCCTGCCTGATGCCGGGCGATTCCAACAAGCCTCTGAAGAGCGATCCGAGCGACGAGTGATGTCGACCGGACCTCGGGTCAAGTTCATCTGGTCAAGTTCATCTGGTCACGATCAGGTGGCGCGCGGCAGATGCCTCATGGTGACGGTTCGGACCGTGGACTCCGTCAGGCCAGCGCAACTCGCGCGCGGTCGCGCGTCTCCTCGACCCAGGCATGGGCGGCGAACCATTCGTGATACGTGCGGCAGTGCGGGCAGTAGGTGCGCGAGAAGAACACGGGCATACGCTGAAAGCGCTCCGCCTCCATTTCCATTCCCGTCTCGATGCTGCGGCCGGTCTGCGGACAACGTACCATGATCATGCCCATTCGCGGTCTCCTGTTCGCGCGCCAGATACGCCGGGGATGCGAAGAAAATGTAATGCTCAGCCGACACTTTCATGGCAAAGGTCCGTGTGAATTCCGACTGCGGAACGAACCGCGCTTGCGCATCAAAAGCAGGTGAATCGCACTGCAAAATGCGGGGCCGATTGTCGCAACATGAGACATTCGCTGCAGTTGCACACGAAGGGTTGAGGACATCCGGCATGAGCATCACAATCTACGGAATCAAGAACTGCGACACGATGAAGAAGGCGCGTGCCTGGCTCGACGAGCACGGCGTGACTTACGGTTTCCACGACTACAAGACCGCCGGCATCGACAAGGCGAGGCTCGAAGCGTGGAGTGACGAGGTGGGCTGGGAGGTCTTGCTCAACCGTGCCGGGACGACGTTCAAGAAACTTCCCGATGCGGACAAGGACGGACTGAATAAGAGCAAGGCGATCGCGCTGATGCTCGCGCAGCCGTCGATGATCAAGCGGCCGGTGCTCGATCTCGGCGCCAAGCGCGTCGTCGGCTTCAAGCCGGACCTCTATGCGAAGGAGGTCAAGGCCAAGTAGGGAGCAAGGAGGAAACGCGACGGGGCGCCGTCACGAGCGCGATCACCAATTCGTGGGCCGGCGCACGAATCGGCGGTGGTCGGGTATTCTATGTCCGCGGGAAGGTCACAGCAGAATCAACGCGAGGTTCAACGCGCGCCCCTGCGCTCGCTTTGCCCAGCTTTCCGCCTTGCTTAACTCCCTCGATTGACGGCATATTCCGGCCCGAAGCGGTCGCGGGGGGCGGCGCGGAATCGTGCAAGCCCCCCGGTAGAGCCGCCGCACAGGAAGAAGAAGCGAGGGCCGGGCGCCGCTGGCGCCGGCTCGGGGGGATTCTGTTTGGCCAACGAGTTCATTCTCGAGACCCACGGATTGACGAAGGAATTCGCGGGGTTCTTTGCCGTACGCGATGTTTCGCTCAAGATCCGCCGGGGGACCATCCACGCGCTGATCGGCCCGAACGGGGCCGGCAAGACGACGTGCTTCAATCTCTTGACCAAGTTCCTGCGACCCTCGGCGGGAAAGATTCTCTATAAGGGCCAGGACATTACGGCGACCGCGCCGGCCGATGTCGCGCGGCTTGGGCTGGTCCGCTCGTTCCAGATCTCGGCGGTGTTCCCGCATCTGACCGCGCTGGAGAACGTCCGCGTCGCGCTGCAGCGGCAGCATGGCTCCTCGTTCGACTTCTGGCGCTCGAAGAGCGTGCTGAACCGCTTCAACGCCAAGGCACTGGAACTGCTCAACGACGTCGGCTTGAGTGAGTTCGCCAATATTCCGGCGGTCGAAATGCCCTACGGCCGCAAGCGCGCGCTGGAGATCGCGACGACGCTGGCGCTCGATCCGGAGATGATGCTGCTGGACGAGCCGATGGCCGGCATGGGCCACGAGGACATCGACAAGATCGCGGCCCTGATCAAGCGCATCTCGGCCAAGTACACGATCCTGATGGTCGAGCATAATCTGAGCGTCGTCGCCAACCTCTCGGACACCATCACCGTGCTGACGCGCGGCCAGGTGCTGACCGAGGGACCGTATTCCGAGCTCTCCAAGGATGAGCGCGTCAAGGAAGCCTATCTGGGAGCCGGACATGCCTGAGGTGATGACGGCTTCGAAGCCAGGCGCGGCGACGGCGACCAGCACCATTCTCGACGTCAAGAACCTCGAGAGCTGGTACGGCGAATCCCACATTCTCCACGGCATGAATTTCACGGTGAATGCCGGCGAGGTCGTCACCCTGCTCGGGCGCAACGGCGCCGGCAAGACGACGACCCTGAAGTCGATCATGGGGATCATCGGCAAGCGCACCGGCTCGGTCACCTTCAACGGCCAGCAGCTGATCCGCATGACCTCGGACCGGATCGCGCGGCTCGGCATCGCGCTGTGTCCGGAGGAGCGTGGCATCTTCGCCAGCCTCGACGTCCGCGAGAACCTGCTGCTGCCGCCGGTGGTGCGGCCGGGCGGGCTCACGCTCGACCAGATCTTCGAGCTGTTTCCGAACCTCAAGGAGCGGCTGAAGAGCCAGGGCACCAAGCTCTCGGGCGGCGAGCAGCAGATGCTGGCGATCGCGCGCATCCTGCGCACCGGCGCGAGCTTCCTGATGCTGGACGAGCCGACCGAGGGCCTCGCGCCCGTCATCATCCAGCAGATCGGCCACACCATCGCGCGGCTGAAGAAGGAGGGGTTCACGATCCTCCTGGTCGAGCAGAACTTCCGGTTCGCCTCGACGGTCGCCGATCGCTATTACGTCGTCGAGCACGGCAAGGTCATCGACGGCTTCGCCAATGCCGATCTGTCCGCCAACATGGACAAGCTGCATACTTATCTCGGCGTCTGACGCGCCGGGCATATTGACTTCGACGTTGACTTGGAAAGTTCTGGAAAGTTGGAAATGAAAAGCAGGTTCATCGCGTCATTGCTGCTGGGAACGGCGCTCACCGTGGCCGCCGGCGGTATCGCGTCGGCCGGGGACAAGATCGTCAAGATCGGCGCGCTGTCGGACCAGTCGGGTCTCTATTCCGATCTCGGCGGTCCCGGCTCGACCTTGGCGACGCAGATGGCGATCGAGGATTCCGGCCTCACCGCGAAGGGCTGGAAGATCGACGTGGTCTCCGGCGATCACCAGAACAAGCCCGACATCGGCACCTCGATCGCGCGGCAGTGGTTCGACGTCGACAAGGTCGATGTCATCGTCGACGTGCCGAACTCGGGCGTCGCGCTCGCGGTCAACAACGTCGTCAAGGAGAAGAACGGCGTCTACATCAATTCGGGCGCGGCGACCTCCGACCTCACCAATGCGCAGTGCTCGCCGAACACGGTGCACTGGACCTACGACACCTACATGCTCGCGCACACCACCGGCCAGGCGCTGGTCAAGGCGGGCGGGTCGACCTGGTTCTTCCTCACCGCCGACTACGCCTTCGGCGCCGCGCTGGAGCGCGACACCACGGCGGTGGTCACCGCCAATGGCGGCAAGGTGGTCGGCGGCGTCAAGCATCCGCTCAACACGTCCGACTTCTCGTCCTTCCTGCTGCAGGCGCAGTCGTCGAACGCCAAGGTCATCGGCCTCGCCAATGCCGGCGGCGATACCACCAACTCGATCAAGCAGGCCGCCGAGTTCGGCATCACCAAGGGCGGTCAGAAGCTCGCCGCGCTGCTGCTGTTCCTCACCGACGTCAAGTCGATCGGGCTCGACATCGCGCAGGGCCTCAACTTCACCGAGACCTTCTACTGGGACATGAACGACCAGACCCGCGCCTTCTCCGACCGCTTCGCCAAGCGCATGAAGAACGGCGCGCCGCCGACCATGGTGCAGGCCGGCGTCTATGCAGGCCTTCTGCATTACTTCAAGGCGCTGGAGGCGCTCGGCGAGAACCCGCATGACGGCGTCAAGGTGGTCGACAAGATGAAGTCGATCCCGACCGAGGATGCGCTGTTCGGCAAGGGCGAGATCCAGCCCAACGGCCGCACCATCCACACCGCCTATCTGTTCGAGGTCAAGAAGCCCTCGGAATCGAAGGGCCCGTGGGATCTCTACAAGCTGGTCGGCTCGGTGCCGGGCGACCAGGCCTTCACGCCGCTCGACAAGAGCGCGTGCGCTTTGTTGAAGAAATAAGCCGCTGCGTCCCGGCGGTCCGCCGCCGGGGACATCGTTATCTTTGGGAAACGCCGAGAGAAACAGAACAAGACGATGCAGGCCCTCTACGCACAGCTCCTGGTCGGACTGATCAACGGCTCGTTCTACGCGCTGCTCAGTCTCGGGCTTGCCGTCATCTTCGGCATGCTCAACATCATCAATTTCGCGCATGGCGCGCTCTATATGATGGGCGCGTTCTGCGCCTATTTCCTGCTGAACCTCGGCGGCATCAATTACTGGTGGGCGCTGCTGCTGGCGCCGATCATCGTCGGCGCCTTCGGCATGATCCTGGAGCGGACGCTGCTGCAGTGGCTGACCGGGCTCGACCATCTCTACGGCCTCTTGCTCACCTTCGGCATCGCGCTGATCGTGCAAGGCATCTTCCAGAACTATTTCGGCTCCTCGGGCCTG
>NZ_CAFJ01000332.1 GCF_000239795.1 Bradyrhizobium sp. STM 3809
GGCATCATGCTCGGCGTCGCCACGCTGATCATCGTGATGGCGGTCATGAACGGCTTCCGCAAGGAGCTGCTCGACAAGATCCTCGGCCTCAACGGCCACCTGCTGGTGCAGCCGCTGGAATCGCCGCTGACCGACTGGAAGGACGTGTCCGAGCGGATCTCGCAGGTCCAGGGCATCCGGCTCGCCGCGCCGGTGGTCGATGGCCAGGGCCTGGGCTCGTCGCCGTTCAATGCCTCGGGCGTCTTCATCCGCGGCATCCGCTCGCAGGACCTGACGAACCTCACCTCGATCGCCAAGAACATCAAGCAGGGGACGCTCGAGGGCTTCGACGAGGGCCAGGGCGTCGCCATCGGCCGGCGCCTCGCCGATCTGCTCTCGCTGCATGCCGGCGACAGCATCACGCTGGTCGCGCCGAAGGGCGCCGTGACGCCGATGGGGACCACGCCGCGCATCAAGCCCTACAAGGTGGCGGCGGTGTTCGAGATCGGCATGTCCGAGTACGACTCGAGCTTCGTGTTCATGCCGCTGGCGGAGGCTCAGGCGTATTTCAACCGCAACAACGACGTCACCGCGATCGAGATCTTCACCAGCAATCCGGACAAGGTGGAGCAGTTCCGTAAGACGGTGACCGAAGCGGCGGGCCGGCCCGTGTTCCTGGTCGACTGGCGCCAGCGCAACTCCACCTTCTTCAACGCGTTGCAGGTCGAGCGCAACGTGATGTTCCTGATCCTGACGTTGATCGTGCTGGTGGCGGCGCTCAACATCGTCTCGGGGCTGATCATGCTGGTCAAGGACAAGGGGCAGGACATCGCCGTGCTCCGGACGATGGGCGCGTCGCAGGGCGCGATCATGCGCATCTTCCTGATCACCGGAGCCTCGATCGGCGTGGTCGGCACGCTCACCGGTTTCTTCGTCGGCCTCCTGATCTGCTTGAACATCGAGACCATTCGCCTGTTCCTGTCCTGGCTGACCAACACCGACCTGTTCGATCCGACGCTGTACTTCCTGTCGAAGCTGCCGGCCGAGATCGATGCCGGTGAGACCAGCGCGGTCGTCATCATGGCCCTGACCCTGTCGTTCCTGGCCACGCTCTATCCCTCCTGGCGCGCGGCCCGATTAGACCCGGTCGAAGCGCTTCGCTACGAGTGAGGCGCTGATGGACGAGCAGGGGGCGGAGGATGTACCGGTCGTTTATCTCCATGAGATCAAACGCCGCTACATGCAGGGCGAGAAGCAGCTGACGATCCTGGACGGCGCCAAGCTCGCGCTGTGGGCCGGCCAGTCGGTGGCGCTGGTGGCGCCGTCGGGCTCGGGCAAGTCGACATTGCTGCATATCGCGGGTCTGCTGGAGAGCCCCGACGAGGGCGAGGTCTATGTCGGGGGCACGCCGACCTCGCAGCTGACCGACATCGAGCGCACCCAGATGCGCCGCACCGACATCGGCTTCGTCTACCAGTCGCACCGGCTGCTGCCGGAGTTCACGGCGCTCGAGAACGTCATGCTGCCGCAGATGATCCGCGGCCTGAAGCGTTCCGAGACGGTGAAGCGGGCGAGCGAGATTCTCGCTTATCTCGGGCTTGGCGATCGCATCAAGCACCGTCCGGCCGAGCTGTCCGGCGGCGAGCAGCAGCGCGTCGCGATCGCCCGCGCAGTCGCCAATGCGCCGCGCGCGCTGCTGGCCGACGAGCCGACCGGCAACCTCGATCCGGGCACCGCGGAGCATGTCTTCCACGCCCTGATGCAGCTCACCAAGGCGACGCGGGTCGCGATGCTGATCGCGACCCACAACATGGAGCTGGCCGGCCGCATGGACCGGCGCGTCTCCATCGTCGCCGGCAAAGTCGTCGAGCTGGACTGAGGCTTGGCCCTGCTCAGGGCGTGATCACCGTCATCTTGAACGGCGCGTGATGCGCGGCGGCGTGAGCGACGGCCTCGTTGGCGTGATCGAGATCGAAACAGGTCGGCTCGAACTGCGCGAGGTCGAGCAGTCCGCCCCGGATCAGCCCGACCATTGTCACGGTGGCGGTTGGCGGACACATCCAGACGCCGTGGATGGTGATGCAGTCACGCATGATCCAGGGGTAGGGCAGGTCAAGCCCGGGGCCGCCCAGCATGCCGACGCCGCCCATCAGCACCACGCGCCCATAGGGACGCACCGTCATCACAGCCGAGCGGACGACGCTGGTCGTCACCGAAGGCGGCATGATGTCGAGCACGCAGTCGATCGGGCCGGGTGCGGCGCGCTTCATGCGCTCTGTGTCCTCGCTTTCGTTGCCCGACAGCCTGACCGGATGGACGCGCGCGCCGAACCTGCGCTGCAGTTCGGCGAGCATGGTCTCGTTGCGGCCGGGCGCGACGACCGCGGCTGCCCCCATCGCGAGCGCCACCGCGACCGCCGCGCTGCCGAACCGGCCGGTGGCGCCGCTGACCAGTACGGTCTCGCCCGGTTGCAGATGGGCGGCCAGGAAGCCGCCATAGGGCACGAGCAGGGTGCCGAGCGCGCACCAGCGCGCGGCGTCATCCGCATCGATCACGCCGATCGGCTTGGCGTTCTCCGTCGGCAGCCGGATTCGCTCGGCGAACGAGCCGTGCCGGAAATGCCGTTGCAGCTTCAGGCCGCCCTGGCCGCGCGCGCTGAGGCCCTGCAGCGTGATGTCGGGGGCGAGCGCATTGTCACGCGAGCGCACCGTCGGATCGCAGAACACCCAGTCGCCGATCGCAAGATGCGTCGCATCGGGGCCGACAGCGCTGACCCGGCCGATGCCGCTCGTTCCGGGAATGACCGGCAGCTCCAGCAAATATTTGCGCTCGCCGCTGAACACCTCGTTCGCGTAGGACAGCACGCCGGCCGCGACGATGTCGACGATGACCTCGCCGGTGCCGAGCACGGGATCCTCGACCTCTCCGATCTCCAAGGGCGATCCAAAACGCTTCAGTACGGCAGCCTTCATGATCTCTCTCCATTCCCTGGGTGGCGGAGACCGAAAGTGCCCGGCTATGCTGCGGGCAGGAAGGCCTGGTATTATCCTAGGATAGCACAGGCCCAGCCTGGAACCTCGTTGTCGGCAGGACTGCACGCGTGGGTGATCCAAGATGAGCGATCCAAGATGAGCGATCCAAGACATGCCGCGCTCGGAAGCTTCCTGCGCTCGCGGCGGGAGAAGCTGACTCCGCAAGCCGTCGGGCTGCCGGCCGGCCGGCGGCGTCGCGCCGCGGGATTGCGCCGCGAGGAAGTGGCCGAACTCGCCGGCATCGGTGTCGACTGGTACATTCGACTCGAGCAGGGGCGTGCGGTGAAGCCGTCGTCCTCGACCATCGACGCCTTGGCGCGCGCCTTGCGCCTCACCCGAACCGAGCATGCTCACCTCAAGGCGCTGGTGCGCGGACCGACGCGCAAGCCGTTCGTGCGGGAGCAAGTTCCGCAAGGACTTCGTGATCTCGTGCAGAGCCTGAACCAGCCGGCCTACATCTCGGGACGGCGGTGGGACGTGCTGGCCTGGAACGACCCGGCGGACGAGATCTTCGGCTTCTCGCGGCTCGCGGACGCCGATCGCAACACGCTGCTGCTGATGCTGTGCACGCCCGGCGTCCGCAAGCTGTTCGGCGCGCAGTGGAAGGAATTGGCCCGACGAATGGTCGCGCAGTTTCGCGCGACCTACGATTTGTGGGCGGGCGATCCCGCCTTCGCCGAACTGCTCGCCCGCCTGCGCGACGGCAGCCGCGAATTCGACGAGCTCTGGGCCGCTCACGATGTCAACGCGCTCGCTGCGGGCGAGAAGCTGCTCGACCATCCGAAGAAGGGACGCGTGAAGCTCCGCTATGCGACGTTCCAGGCCAATGACGATCCCGCGCTGAAGCTTGCGATCTACTACACGTAGCGACCGCCGGTCGCGGACGGTCGTGCGGTCAGTGGTCTACTGAAACAAGTTGCAGTGATCATAGATTTGTCTGCTTTGCGCATGATGATGCTAAGCATTCGCAAAGAGGTCGTGCCGCGGATGGGACTCCACGACTGAGGCGCAATCGCGTGGGTTTCGTGACGGAGAGAGTCTCCGCCGCGCCTTCCTGGCCGCCGCATTGTGGCGGACGATGGACAGCGGTCACGACTCCTCCACATATCTTGTTAGTTGTTAGTTCCGAAAATCGCGAAAAGCTTCAAAAACAGGCGTTTGCGCCAAATCCCATAAAAGCCGAAAAGAACCGCTTCAGTCCGTCCATCAGGTGATGTCGACGACGCAGATGCAAAGGGCATGAGCGCTGCGTCGATCTGCATGTTTGGCGACGGAACAGAGGGTTTGGGGACCTTGGGACAGAAGCTACGGAGTTCGATGATGAAAACGCTTTTCGGGGCAGCGGTGGGGCTCGGCGCAACGGCTGTCGCGTCGTCTGCTTTCGCGGCTGATCTTCCAGTCAAGAAGGGACCTTACACCAAGGCTCCGCCGGCGGTGATGGCGACGGTTTATGATTGGGGTGGCTTCTATGTCGGCTTCAACGCCGGCGGCGGCTCCAGCCGGGACTGCTGGAATCTGGTCTCGAACGCCGGCGTTGCGGTGAATCCCGCGGCGAATCGCGAGGGCTGCTCCGGCGGCGGCGGCGCCGCAGTCGGTGGCCAGATCGGCTACCGCTATCAGATGGCCAACTGGGTGTTCGGCGTCGAGGCGCAGGGCGACTGGGCCAACTTCAAGGGCACCAATCGCAACCTGATCCTGCCCAATGTCAGCGACCGCTCGCGCACCAACGGCTTCGGCCTGTTCACCGGCCAGGTCGGCTATGCCTTCGACAACATTCTCCTCTACCTCAAGGGTGGTGCTGCGGTCGTCGGTGATCGCTACGACACCTTTACGACCAACACCAATGTCATGCTCGACCGCGCCAACACGACGCGCTGGGGCGGCACGGTCGGCGCCGGTCTCGAATACGGCTTCGCGCCGAATTGGTCCGTCGGCGTCGAGTACGACCACATCTTCCTTGGCAACAAGAACCTGAACTTCGTCGCTGCGGCCGCGGGCCAGCCCGCGATGACCCATCGCATCAAGCAGGATGTCGATATCGGTCTGGTGAGGCTGAACTACAAGTTCGGTCCCGGATTCGGCCTCGGCATGATGCACTGACGACTGGCCGATACGGTAGAACGACGTTCGTCGGGGTTTCGGCCTCGACGAACGTTTCGATCGCGAATCCCGCTGCTTCGCAGGGATCGAACGGCAGGGATCTGCACGGCAGAGATCGAACGACAGGCATGCTGCCGTCTCGATCGAAGTGCGCTCAATCCTCTTCGAACACGAACGGATTGGGGAAGGGCGCGTAGGGATTCGGCGCCGGCGGACGCGGCTTGATGCGCTGGCGGTGCGAATAGGGGTACGGCGTCGCGCGCGGGTCGTTGCTGACACCGGCGAAATAGGGATTGGCGATGCACGTCAGCAGGCGTCCCGACGCCGTCGCCTGGCACTGCGCGTAGGTGTCGAACGTGCAGTTGCTCAAGCCGGGGTGCTGATCACCCTGCAGGCAGAATGCGTGCCGGACTCCGACGGCGTGAGCCGGGGCATGGACTGCGACCACGAGGCCGGCTGCGGCCAGCGCCGCATAGAACACGTCACGCATCAACGATCTCCCTCATCCGGTGATGACATCATTCGCGGCATTGCGTGGCAAGGCGATGCGCGAAGGTCGGCTCGTGTGTAGTCGGTCGGGCTCTTCTTGCAAATCGGAAAGTTCCATCAACACACTGTGATTGCGGATTAATTTCCAGACATGTCCAGCGCGCCTTCAGAAGCACGCTGTGACCCTCACGCTACAGCAATTGCGTTCGGGATCGTTAAGAGGTGCGCTTGGCCTGGGGGCCAATGAGACGAGACTGGACTTTCAGATGAAG
>NZ_CAFJ01000331.1 GCF_000239795.1 Bradyrhizobium sp. STM 3809
TGGGTGCGCCAGACTTCCTTCTGGGTGGTGAGGTCGGTGGCGGCGATCCAGCCGCGGATGCCGTATTCGGCGCCGGCGACACCGGACACCGCCATGTTCTTGACGATCAGCGGCGCGCCGGTGATGACCTCGCCCTTGTCGGGATCGGCGACCTGACGCTGCCAGGCCACCTGACCGGTCTCCTTGTTGGTGGCGATCAGGCGGCCGTCCAGCGTGTGCGAGATGACGAGATTGCCCCACAGCGCCACGCCGCGATTGTCGACGCCGCAGCAGGCGATCGCGCCGGCCCAATCATGATCCGTCTTCGGATCCATCTTCCAGACCAGTTGGCCTTTGCCGCCGCGCGCATCGATCTTGTAGACCGAGCCCCAGCCGTCGGTGACGTAGATCATGCCGTTCTCGACGATCGGCGTGCCTTCGAGACCGCCGTGGCTCCAGATGCCGCCACCCTCGACGCCGCCGAGATGCATGGTCCAGGCGACCTTCAGGTTCTTCACGGTGTCCTTGTTGATCTCCTTCAACGTCGAGAACCGCGTGCCCGAGTAGTTCTTGTGGTGATGCAGCCAGTTGCCGGCCTCCTTCTCGGCGTTCAGCAGCCGCTCCGGAGTCGTCTCGTCGGCGGCCCGTGCCGGCGCTGCGAGCTGGAAGCAAGCAAAGGCGGCGCTCGCGAGCAGCATCGCCCGCAATGTGGTCCCGAGATGTTTCCTCATCATTTCCCTCTCCCAACATGATTTTGAGCTTTGTTGAACGACACTCCGCTGGCTCGCAGCGAAGAGGCAGCAGGCGACAAAAGAGCTTCAGGGCGACTTCCGAACCTCGACCTCCGTTTCGATGGATCCAGCCTTCTGGAACACGATCGTGCAGGTGAAGCGCTTGCCGGGCTCGAGCGGCTCGCGCGTCTGCAGCAGCATCACGTGATAGGCGGTCGGCAGCAGCACCAGCGTACTGCCCGCGGGAATCGGAATGTTGGGGATGGAGCGCATCGCGGGCGCGCCTTCGCCGCGATCCACGATGTGGCGCTCGGAGAAATTCGCGATCGGACAGCGCACGCGCATCAAGGCTTCGGGCGATGACGTCTCGTTCCGGATCGTGAGCAACAGCGGAATGTCACGACCGACCTCCGGCGCCGCGGGAACCCAGGCGTCGGACAATGTCAGCCCCTCGCCGGCCACCCCAGGCCGCGACATCATAGCAATGGACAAGGCTGAAAATGCCGCGAAAATTATGCGCGCGACAACCGGCAGAGGGCCTAAGCGCACGCTGCCCTCCGAGGGCGCCGAGCGGCATTGGTCACGCTTCGAACGAGCCGGTTGATCCGACACGGACGCCCTCCCCGATCAATGGAAGCCATTTTAGCTTGGCTTGCTTGTTTTGAATTCGTACTCTGAATTCGAATTCCTCGCAAATGGATTTTTGCGGCCGCCGTGCTATTGTTCCCCAAAACGTGATGGTCCATGCGAATCGTGCCTCCTGCCCCCTCCCTGGTCGACCAGGTCGTCGAAGCGATCACCGACGAGATCGTCAGCGGCGTGCTGACGTCTGGCTCACGGCTGATCCAGGACGATCTCGCCCAGGCCTACGGCGTGTCGCGACAACCGGTTCAGCAGGCGCTGGTGTTGCTGCGCGGTTGCGGGCTGGTGCAAAGCGCGCCCGGCCGCGGGCTGATCGTGGCACCGCTCGACCCGGGTTTGGTCCGTGATCTCTATGAGATGCGTGCCGTGCTCGAAGGCCTTGCGGCGCGGCTCGCCGCCGAGCGCGCGAGCGATCGCGCGGGGCGCGAAGGGCCCGCCTACATCGTGGCCGGCCACGAAGCCCTCAAGAGCGGCCAGGTCAGCCGCAAGATCGAGACCGACATCGCCTTCCACCGCTTCCTGAGCGAGCTCTCTGGCAACACGCTGATCGACGAGACGATGGCTCCGCACTGGCCTTATCTGAAGCGCGTGATGTCCGACGTGCTGCAGAAGGAGGAAGGCATGTCCCAGACGGTCTGGGACGAGCACGAGGATATTCTCGCCGCCGTGATCGAGGGGCGCAGCACGGACGCCGAGCGCCTCAGCCGCGAGCACATTTCGCGCGCGGCACGCGTGTTCATCCGCCACCTCGAAGCCCAGCAGGACGACAGGCCGAAGCAGCGGCGCACGCTCGCGGGACGGAAGATGTCGCTATGACGCATCGCGCACGAGACATGATGGCTGACCGGACGCAGGAGGCCACGTGCCGCCGCTGAAGACCCAGCCGAACCTGACCGAGCGCGTCTACCAGCGGATCCTCTCCGACATCGTCGGCGGCGAGCTGCCGGAATCGGCGCGGCTGATCCAGGACGATCTGGCGCGCGACCTCGGCGTTTCCCGCCAGCCGGTGCAGCAGGCGCTGCTCCTCTTGCGCAATCAGGGCTTTGTCCGCGAGGCGCCGGGGCGCGGCCTCGAGGTCGCGCCGATCGACACCGACTTCATCCGCAATCTCTATGAGATCCGCGCCGTCGCCGAAGGGCTCGCCTGCGGCTTGGCGGCGACGCGCGGCGCCGAGCGGGCTGCCGAGGAAGGCCCCGGGCTGATCGAGCAGGGCCGCCGTGCCGAGCGCGAGCATTCGGTCGAGAAGCTGATCGAGGCCGACGTCAAGTTTCACGAGTTCCTCTATCGGATCTCCGGAAATTCGGTCATTCAGGATACGACCCAGCCGCATTGGCTGCATCTGCGCCGGCTGATGGGCGAGGTGCTGATGCGCGACGAGACGCCGCGGCGGATCTGGGACCAGCACGAGGACATCCTCAACGCCGTGATCGCCGGCGATGCGCCAAAGGCCGAGGATCTCGCCCGCCAGCACATCACGCGCACCGCCACGGTGCTGCTGGCGCGGCTGTCGAAGCAACGCGACCGCGTGCCGGTCGCAACGCCGTCATGATGCGTTGAGCGCCCGATCGCGCGCTCGGTCGCAGTCGTGAGGAACTCCGGCTTGCCCTGGAACGTTGCGGACAAGGGATGCCACAGCCTCCCTTCCGCGTCGGCAGCCGCCTGCGCCAACCGACGGACTCGCGACGTGCGCAGCAAGGCCAACGCCCCGACCTTCAGCCCCGCGGCCGACATCGAGGGCGTCTCCGATCGGCAGCGACGGGAAATCCAGGCGCAGAGCCGGCCCAACGCCGCGCTGATTCATGAGACCATCCGCGCCGAAGGCGAAAGCGAGCTGGAGCGACGCTGGTTCGCGATCCTGCTGTCGGGACTTGCGGCAGGCCTGTCGATGAGCCTGTCACTGATCGTGCAGGGCGAATTCCAGGCCTTCGTCGCCGACGAGGCGGCCCGACGGCTGTTCGCCCCGCTGGGCTATACCGCCGGCTTCCTCGTGGTCGTGCTCGGGCGGCAGCAGCTCTTCACCGAGAACACGCTGACGCCGATCCTGCCGCTGCTGCATCATCGCGACGCAAAGACGCTCGTCCAGGTCGCGCGGCTGTGGAGCCTGGTGCTGATCGCCAATGTCGCGGGGACGTGGGCCGCGGGCGCGGCGCTGGCCTACACCGACGTCTTCGACCCGCGTATCGTCGACGCCTTCACCGAGATCAGCCGCCATACGGTCGAAGGCCCGTTCTCGACCACCTTCATGCGCGCGGTCTTCGCCGGCTGGCTGATCGCGCTGATGGCGTGGCTGCTGCCGGCCGTGCGCGGCGCTCGCGCTCACATCGTCATGGTGATGGCCTATCTGGTGGCGCTGGGCCAGTTCGCGCACGTCATTGCCGGATCGGTCGAATGCGCCTTTCTCGTTCTGAAGGGACAGGCCACGCTGAGCGACTACGTCGCAGTCTTCTTCGTCCCGACCCTGCTCGGCAACGTCGTGGGCGGGACGACGCTCGTGGCAATGCTGAACTACGGCCAGGTCGCTGCCGAGCTCGACCAGACATCCTGATCCCGGTCGTCGTCAGGCAGCCGGCAAGGCGAAGGAGAACGTCGCGCCGCCCTGCGGATCGTTGGTCGCGGACAATTCGCCGCCGTGCTCGCGCACGATGCCGTAGCTGATCCAGAGCCCGAGGCCGGTGCCCTCCCCGACGCGCTTGGTGGTGAAGAACGGCTCGAAGATATGGCTGAGATGATCCTTGTCGATTCCCGGTCCATTGTCGGTGATCCGGAACAGGATCTCGCCGCCGTGGCGCGACGCTGCGACGACCAGGCGCGGCAGCTCGGTGGCGCGCATCGCATCGATCGCGTTCTCGACCAGATTGACGATCACCTGGTGCAGCTGGCCTTCATTGCCGGAGATCCACAGATCCGGCTCGACCTCGATCTGGATGTCGACCCGGTGCTGCTTGGTGCGCCCGGCCCACAGCACCGCCGTGTTGATCAACCGCTCGATGTTGACACGCTCGACCTCGCCGAGCTTGGAGAACGACAGCCGGCGCAGATTCTTGACGATCTCGCTGATGCGCACGGCGCCTTCCAGCGTGCCCTCGATCAGCGGCCCGAAATCCTCCACGATGGCATCGATGCGAAGCTCCTTGCGCAACGCTGCCACCTCGCTGGAAGCCGGCTGCTCGTGGACCGCGTCGAGATAGCCAACCAGCGCAGTCCGGTAGCGCATCAAGGTATGAACGTTGCCATAGACGAAGCTGATCGGGTTGTTAAGCTCGTGCGCGACGCCGGCGACGAGGCGGCCGAGGCTTGCCATCTTCTCCTGCTCGACCAGCTGCCGCTGCGCCCGCTGCAGCTCCTGATGTGCCTTGTGCAGCGCCTCATAGGCGCGGCGCAGCTCGCCGATCGGACGTCCCGTCAGAACGACGCCGATGAAACGGCCGCGATGGTCGTGACGCGGCGAGCTGTTGATGGCGAACAGGTCGGAGCTCGATCCGCCGGCGGCAAACCGCAGCTCGCCGTCGACCACCTCGGCACTGCTGCGCGGCTTCAGCAACGCCGCAAGCTTGCCGCGGTGATCGTGATCGATCATCTCGGCGATATTGCGTCCCGCGATATCCTCGAGCGTGCGTCCCGACGCGCGCTGGAAGGCCGAGTTGGCCTGCTGCACCGTGCCCCTGGCGTCGCACACGACGAGAATGTCCGAGACGGACTCGATGACGTTGGTGACAAAGGCCTGCGCCTCCTCGAGCTCGGCATTCTTGTGCTCGAGATCGACCTCGTAGCGCAGGAGGTCGGAATAGACCTCGTCCATCTTGCGGATGACTTCGATCCAGACACCCTCGCGCTCGCTGTCGAATTCGAGCGCGCTGCTGCTCGCGATCAGCTTCAGCAGCGTGTCCGCGCCGGACTC
>NZ_CAFJ01000330.1 GCF_000239795.1 Bradyrhizobium sp. STM 3809
GCAACGCGGCGACGCATTGGCGATTGACCGGGAAATCCCGAGCTTGTCGAAGACGAATGCCAGCCCATCTCGAGATTCCGGGTTCAAGGCCTGCGGCCTTGCCCCGGAATGACAATTGATGGAAGCGCGCGCTCAGGCCTCCGCCTTCGCCGCCGGCGGGCTCGCCTTGCCGAAGCTCGCCACCAGCCGGTCGATCAGCGGCCAGAACAGCAGCACGATCGCCAGCGTCGTGATAGTGCCGACCAGGCCGTTGGCCCAGAACACCTTCATGTTGCCGCCGGAGATGATCATCGACTGCCGGAACGCGTCCTCGGCGCGGCTGCCGAGCACCAGCGCCAGGGTGAACGGCGCCAGCGGAATCTTGATCTTCTTGAACACATAGCCGACCACGCCGAAGCCGAGCATCAGCCAGACGTCGAACATCGCGTTCTGGATCGCATAGGCGCCGATCGCGCAGGACACCACGATCATCGGCGCCACCGCGGCGAACGGCACGCGCAGGATCGAGGCGAAGATCGGCACGGTCGAGAGCACCAGCACGAGGCCGACGACGTTGCCGAGATACATCGAGGCGATCAGGCCCCAGACGAAATCCTTGTGCTCGACGAACAAGAGCGGTCCGGGGTTGAGGCCCCACACCATCAGGCCGCCGAGCAGGATGGCCGCGGTGCCCGAGCCGGGAATGCCGAGCGCCAGCATCGGCAGCAGCGCCGCGGTGCCCGAGGCATGCGCGGCCGTCTCGGGCGCGAACACCCCCTCGATGCGGCCCTTGCCAAAACTGTCCTGGTCCTTGGCGAAGCGCTTGGCGAGGTTGTAGCCCATGAAGGAGGCGGCGATCGCGCCCCCCGGGGTGATGCCGAGCCAGCAGCCGATCACCGACGAGCGCAAGAGCGTCATCCAGTATTTCGGCAGGTCCATCCACACCGCGAGCACCGTGCGCAGCGAGATCGACGCGGCGTGGCCGCGCAGCGCCAGGCGCTCCTCCATCGTCAGCAGGATCTCGCTGATGCCGAACAGGCCGATCACGGCGACCAGGAAGTTGATGCCGCGCAGCAGGTCGGTCGAGCCGAAGGTCATGCGCAGCTGGCCGGAGACCGTATCCATGCCCACGCCCGCGAGCAGCAGGCCGAGCGACATCGCGATGACAGTCTTGTGCTTGTCCTCGCGCCCCAAGCCGACGAAGGAGCAAAAGGTGAGCAGATAGACCGCGAAGAACTCCGGCGGGCCAAACTTCAGGGCGAAAGACGAGATCCACGGCGCCAGGAAGGTGATCAGCAGCACCGCGACCAGCGAGCCGATGAAGGACGAGGTGAAGGCCGCCGTCAGCGCCTCCGCGGCCTTGCCCTGCTGCGCCATCGGATAGCCGTCGAAGGTGGTCGCGACCGACCAGGCCTCGCCGGGGATGTTGAACAGGATCGAGGTGATGGCGCCGCCGAACAGCGCGCCCCAATAGATGCAGGACAGCATCACGATGGCCGAGGTCGGGTCCATCGAGAAGGTCAGCGGCAGCAGGATGGCGACGCCGTTGGGACCGCCCAGCCCCGGCAGCACGCCGACGAAGACGCCGAGCACCAGCCCGACCATCATCAACAGCAGCGTCTTCCAGGTCAGGAGGACCGCGAACCCGTGCAGCAGCAGACCCAAAGCTTCCATCACTTGGCTTCCATAGTCAGTTCCACTTGCTCCGTCATCGCGAGGAGCGGAGCGACGACACGATCCAGGAGTCGTCAGGCTCGGCTCTGGATTGCTTCGCTTCGCTCGCAATGACGGTTGGTGAGAGGATTAGTCAGTACCCGAACGCCGCTTCGAGCGGTCCCTTGGGCATGAGCACGTCGAACACGATATCGAACGTCACGAACATCACGGCGCTGAACAGGAACGCCGTGAGCAGCGATTTCCAGATCGCGATCTTGCCGACGATGCGCATGAAGCCGGCTATCAAGAGGAAGCTCGCGACGTAGATGCCGAGGAACTGCATGGCGATGCAGAACAGCAGCGTCGGCACGAACACCGCCATGACGCGGCGCAGCTGCGCCCGCGTCACGAAGGTTTCGACCGCCTCCTTGCGGGAGAGGAAGGCGGCGCCGATGCCGTAGAGGCTGGCGCCGCCGAGGATCACCGAGAGGTAGAACGGGAAGTAGCCGGGTTCGGGACCGGTCGAGTCCCAGGACGCGCCGGTCCGCCAATTGTCCCAGGCCAGCACGACGGCCAGCGCGAGGAGCAGCAGGGACACCGCGACGTCGACGGTCCGGTTGGAGGTGACGGAGGGAGAATTCTCCTCCGGCGCGGTCGGATCGTCGACGGCGATCTCGAGCTCAGCGTTGGACATCGATCTTCCCTACTCCCCTCGCCTCGCCGGCCCTACTTGGCGACGAAGCCGGCTTCCGTCATCAGCTGCTTGTTGAGCGAGCCGTCCTCTTCGAGGAACTGCAGCATGTCCTTGCCGGTGAGGAAGATCGGCTTGAGCGCCTGCTTCTCCATGTAGTCCTTGTATTCCGGCGTCTGCACCAGCTTGCTGAACAGGTCGACGTAGAAGTCCTGCTGTTCCTGCGTGACCTTGCCCGGCAGGAACATGCCGCGCAGCATCAGATACTGCACGTCGAGCCCCTGCTCCTTGCAGGTCGGGATGTCGTTCCAGGACTGCGTCTCCGTGACCTTGGTGGTGTAGGAGATGCGCTCCTTGTCGAACACGCAGAGCGGCCGCACCTGACCGGCGCGCCACACTTCGAGGTTTTCCGAGGGGTTGTTGACGTTGGATTCGGTATGGCCGCCGACGAGCTGCGTCGCGGCCTCGCCGCCCGATTTGTAGGGCAGATAGGAGAACTTCGCGCCGGTCTTCTTCTCGACGAACACCGTGAGGACATGGTCCTCGCGCTTCGATCCGGTGCCGCCCATCTTGAACGGCGAGCTCGACGCCTTGGCGGCGTCGATGAATTCCTTCACCGTCTTCGGGCCGTTGACGTTGTCCCACAGCACGAACTGATCGAGCGCGATCACCGCGACCGGCGACAGCTCGCGCCAGTCGAACGGCAGCTTGGCCGACAGCGGCAGCATGTAGATCAGCGAATAGGCGATCAGGATCTTGTTCGGATCGCCATCGCTGGACTTCATGTACATCAGCGCCTCGGCGCCGGATGCGCCGCCCTTCAGCGACACCACGACCGGCTGCTTCAGCAGATTGTTCTTCTGGATCGCGGCCTGCATCATCCGCGCCATCTGATCGGAGGCACCGCCAGCGCCGGCGGCCACAACAATCTCGACTGGCTTGGTCGGCTCCCATCCGGCGAAGGCCGGCGCGGTTGCGACAAGGGCCACCGTGGTGGCCGCGATCTTGATCAGGTTACGCACGTGTTTTCATCCCCGTTCGAAGCGCCAGCTTGTACCCTACCAGGATACTGCCGGCTTATTGTGGTCACTTCAAGAACACAAGCGAGATGCGGCCTCATGTCCTCGGCATAAGGTCGCATCAGCATCGGACTACTTGCCCTTCCAGTTCGGTGTCCGCTTGTTGAGGAACGCGTCCATGCCTTCGCGGAAATCCTCGCTCATATAGGCGCGCAGGATCAGGTCCTCGCCCTCGTCGCGCGACAGCGTGCGGCGGATGCGGCGCACCGCCTCCTTGGTGACTTCGAGCGTGATCGGCGCATGCGAGGCGACCAGCTTCGCGGTCTCCAGGGCGCGCGTCTGCAGCGTCTCGACGTCGGGCACGATCTCGTTGAGCAGGCCGAGCGCGAGCGCCTCCGGCGCCTCGACCAGGCGGGCCTTGAAGATCAGGTCCTTGGTGCGCGCCGGCCCGATCAGCGACACCACGCGGGAGATGTTCGACATCGACAGGCAGTTGCCGAGCGTGCGCGCGATCGGGAAGCCCATGCGCGTGCTCTCGGTGCCGATGCGGATGTCGCAGCAGGCGGCGATACCGGCGCCGCCGCCGGTGCAGGCGCCCGCGATCGCCGCGATGACCGGCACGCGGCACAGCTCGAGGGTGCCGAGCACGCGGTCGATCCGCGCCTCGTAGTCGAGCGCGTCCTGCGCGGTCTTGAAGGCGCGGAACTGCGAAATGTCGGTGCCGGAGGCGAAGGCCTTGTCGCCGGCGCCGGTCAGGATCAATGCCTTGATCGACCGGTCGGCGTTGATGGCCTCGCAGATCGAGGCCATCTGGTCGTACATCGCGAAGGTCATCGCGTTGCGCGCCTGCGGCCGGTTGAAGGTGATCTTGGCGATGCCGTCGTCGACGGCATAGAGGAGATCGTCGGATCCGGTCGCAGGAGCGCTCATCAGGCCACCTTCGGAATCGGCGCAGCCTCGCGCGCCTTGAGGACATCCATCGCCGCGAGCACGCCGCCGGCGCGATGCGGGACATTGGCGAGCGCGAGGCCCATCTCGACGCCGGACAGCGTCCCCATCAGCATCAGGTCATTGAAGTGACCGATATGGCCGATGCGGAACACCTTGCCCTTGATCTTGTTCAGGCCGGTGCCGAGCGACATGTCGAAATTCTCGAGCACGGTCTTGCGGAACGCATCGGCGTCATGCCCCTCGGGCATCACGACGCCGGTCAGCGCCGGCGAATGCGCCTGCGGGTCCTGGCACTGCGTGTCCAGGCCCCAGGCCTTGACGGCCGCGCGTGTCGCGAGGCTGTGGCGGCGGTGACGGGCGAACACGTTCTCGTGGCCTTCCTCCTCCAGCATCTTCAGCGCCTCGTTGAGGCCCATCAGCAGATTGCAGGCCGGCGTGTAGGGGAAGGTGCCGAGCTTGTTGAAGCTGATGACCTCCTGCCAGTCCCAGTACGAGCGCATGCCCGGATTGGCCTTGGCGACCGCAAGCGCCTTCTCCGAGACGGCGTTCAAGCCGAGGCCCGGCGGCAGCATCAGGCCCTTCTGCGAGCCGGCGACGGAGACATCGATGCCCCAGGCGTCGTGCTCATACTCCATCGAGCCGAGACCGGAGATGGTGTCGACCATCAAGAGCGCCGGATGGCCGGCGCGATCGAGCGCCTTGCGCACCTCCAGCGGCGGCGTCAGACAGCCGGTCGAGGTCTCGTTGTGCACGACGCAGACGGCCTTGATCTTGTGCGCCTTGTCCGCGACGAGCCGCTGCTCGATCGCGGCGATGTCGGCGCCGTGGCGCCAGTCACCGGCGATGAAGTCGACGTCGAGCTTGAACTTGTCGGCGATCGCCTTCCACAACACGGCGAACTGGCCGGTCTCGGCCATCAGCACCTTGTCGCCGGGCGCGAGCGTGTTGACGATCGCGGCTTCCCACGCTCCGGTGCCGGACGACGGATAGATGACCACCGGTTGCTTGGTGCGGAAGATCCGCTGGCTGGCAGCCAGCACCGCGAAGCCGAGCTCGGCGAACTCCGGACCGCGATGGTCCAGCGTCGGCATGTCCATCGCGCGCAGCACGCGGTCGGGCACGTTGGTCGGCCCCGGAATCTGAAGAAAATGCCGTCCTGTGTGCACAGTCATTGGCGTCCATCCCCGGTCATTTGGTTGGTGCGCGGACGTGGCATCCCACGCGCTCGTCGCGCTTTTCTCCCGCCAGACCGCTGGCGTCAACAAAGAAGACGCAAGCCTCGATCGCTCCGGGCTGACATCCCTCAGATGCACACGACTCCCCTTCTGCTGTGCAGTGCGGCACGGTCCGATCCGGCAGGCGACCACACGCGATTTCGCCTCAATTCACAACTGCGAGATGCCGCGGCGCATTGCCCGGCACGGGCTGCTCCAGCAGTGCCATCGCCGCATCGACCCCGCCGCCGCGATGCGGCACGCCGGCGACGCGAAGCCCCATCTCGACACCGCTCAGCGCCGCCATCAGGGTCAGCT
Source organism: Bradyrhizobium sp. STM 3809 (assembly GCF_000239795.1). Classification (GTDB taxonomy): domain Bacteria; phylum Pseudomonadota; class Alphaproteobacteria; order Rhizobiales; family Xanthobacteraceae; genus Bradyrhizobium. The sequence goes on from NZ_CAFJ01000330.1 coordinate 5,829, forward strand.
CGTTGCACTCGCCGAGATGGCCGATGCGGAACACCTTGCCGGCGACCTTCGACAGCCCCGATCCAAGCGACATGTTGAAATTGTCGAGCACGACCTGGCGGAACCCGTCCGCATCATGGCCCGGCGGCATCAGCACGGCGGTCAGCACCGGCGAGTAGTCCCTGGGCTCCTGGCACAGCACCTCCAGCCCCCAATGCGCGACCGCCGCGCGGGTCGCCGCCGCGAGCTTCTGGTGACGCGCGAACACCCGGTCGAGTCCCTCCTCGAGCAGCATCGCAATCGCCTCGCGCAGGCCGTAAAGCAGGTTCGTCGCCGGCGTGTAGGGGAAGAAGCCGTTCGCGTTCAGCTTCAGCATGTCCTCCCAGTCCCAGAACGAGCGCGGCATCTTGTTGGCCTGGGCGACCGCGCGCGCCTTGTCCGAGATGGCATTGAAGCCGAGGCCCGGCGGCAGCATGAAGCCCTTCTGCGAGCACGACACGGCGACATCCACCTTCCACTCGTCGAAGCGGAAGTCGGCCGAGGCGAGGCCGGAGATGGTGTCGACCATGAGCAGCGCCGGATGCCCCGCGCGGTCCATCGCGGCGCGCACCTCGCCGATCCGGCTGGTCGCGCCGGTCGAGGTCTCGTTGTGCACGACCATGACCGCCTTGAGCCGAAGCGCGGTGTCGGCCGTCAGCTTCTCCTCGATCACAGCGGGATCGACGCCGCGGCGCCAATCGCCCGGAATGAACTCGACCTCGATGCCCCAGCGCGCCGCCATCTGGCGCCACAGGGTCGCGAAGTGGCCGGTCTCGACCATCAGCACGCTGTCGCCCGGCGACAGCGTGTTGACGATCGCAGCCTCCCAGGCGCCCGTGCCGGAGGACGGATAGATGATGACGGGGCCCGTGGTCTTGAAGATCTTCTGCGAACCCGAGAGCACGGCCTTGCCGAGCTCGGCGAACTCGGCGCTGCGGTGATCGATCACCGGCATGTCCATCGCCCGCAGCACGCGCTCGGGCACGGGGCTCGGGCCCGGAATGTGCAGGAAATGACGACCTTGACGACGGGTCACGGCATGGCTCCGGGCGGCAGCGGCATTAGAGCACCAATGATTGCATGCAAAATTTGCGAGCGCAATAAACAATTCGCATTCATATATGAGATCGACGATATCTGTATCAGCCGTTACACTCTCGACCATGAGTTCCACGATTCTCGATACCGCGACGGCTTCCGCGCCCGATCCAGACGCACGCACCTCCGCCGCGCGCGACGAGACGTCGTTGCACGACGAGATCCTGGCCCGGCTGCGCGACTACATCGTCGAGGGCCATGTCGCCGATGGCGGCCGGCTGTCCGAGCGGCAATTGTGCGAGATGCTCGGGGTGTCGCGCACGCCGTTGCGCGAGGCCCTGAAGGTGTTGGCCGCTGAGGGTCTGGTCGAGCTGCTGCCCAACCGCGGCGCCCGCGTCCGGCCCTTGAGCGCGGCCGACATTCAGGAGCTGTTCGACCTGATGGGGGGCCTCGAGGGGCTCGCCGGTCGCCTCGCCTGCGAGAAGATTTCGGATGAAGCAATCGAGAAAATCGAACAACTTCATCACGATATGTATGGATTCTACATGCGGCAGGACATGCAGGGCTATTTCCGCATGAACCAGCTCATCCACCGTTCGATCGTCGATGCCGCCGCCAACGCCACGCTTCAAGCAACCTATGAAAGCCTTGCGGGACGGATTCGCCGGGTCCGCTTTTCCGCCAATTTCGCCCGCCGGCGCGAGCGCTGGAGCGAGGCCATGCGCGAGCATGAGCTGATCCTCGACGCACTGCGCCGCCGCGCCGGCAGCGAACTGTCGGACATCCTGTTCCAGCACCTGCGTAACAAGGGCGCCGCCGCGATCGCCTACTTCGCCGAGGGCACCGCGACCCATGCCGGCGCAAAGCCTGCCAAGCTAGACTAAGGTCGAGTTCGGCCGCCTCAAATTGCATGCAATCTGACGGACGTTGTGCCAGAATGATTGACACCGGACCTTCGCCCGTGGAACTGCGACACGACCGAGGCCGACCCCAGGGATCATCATGCCCAACACCAAGGCCGGCCCGTCCAGGCTGGAACAGAAGCTCCGCGCCGAAATCACGGGCGACGTGTTCTTCGACCGCTTCAACCGCGGCCGCTACGCCACCGACGCCTCGTTCTACCAGGTCATCCCGGCCGGCGTGGTCGTGCCACGTACCATGGACGAGGCACTGCGGGCGCTCGCCATCGCCCGCGATGACGGCCGCATCGTCACGCCGCGCGGCGGCGGCACCTCGCAATGCGGCCAGACCGTCAACGAAGGCATCGTCGTCGACGTCTCCAAGCACCTGAACCGGATCATCTCGCTCGACGTCGAGGGCCGGACCTGCGTGGTCGAGCCGGGCATCGTGCTCGACGACCTGAACCGCCAGCTGAAGCCGCACGGGCTGTGGTTTCCGGTCGACGTCTCCACCGCCTCGCGCGCCACGATCGGCGGCATGGCCGGCAACAATTCCTGCGGCGGACGCTCGCTGCGCTACGGCACGATGCGCGACAACACCATCGCCATCGACGCCGCGCTCGCCGACGGCACGCTGGCCCGTTTCGGCGAGGTGCCCCGCGACCTCCGCGAGGTCAACGCACCGGATAAGGCCCGCGCCCTCTTCCACGACATGCTGGCGCTCGGCGAGCGCGAGGCCGCTGAAATCGCCGACAAGTTTCCCAAGGTGCAGCGCCGCGTCGGCGGCTACAATCTCGATGCGCTGACGCCGCGCAACGCCGCCAACAACCTCGCACATCTGCTGGTCGGCTCCGAGGGAACGCTCGCCTTCTCCACAAGGATCGAGCTGAAGCTGTGGCCCTTGATCCGCACCAAGGTGCTCGGCGTCTGCCATTTCGGCAGCTTCTATCAGGCGATGGACGCGGCCCAGCACCTGGTCAAGCTGAAGCCGATCGCGGTCGAGCTGGTCGATCGCACCATGATCGGGCTCGGTCGCGACATCGCGATGTTCCAGCCGGTGATCGCGGCCGCCGTGCGCGGCGATCCCGAGGCGATTCTCGTCGTCGAGTTCGCCGAGGACACCAAGGACGAGAACCTCGCCAAGCTGAAGCAGCTTGGCGAGCTGATGGGCGATCTCGGCTTCTCCTGGAGCAACGAGCCCCGCACATGGGGCGGTGTCGTCGAGATCACCGAGCCTGCGCTGCAGACGGCCGTCGCCGATTTCCGCGCCGCCGGGCTCAACGTGATGATGTCGATGAAGGAGGCCGGCAAGCCGGTGTCGTTCGTCGAGGACTGCGCCGTGCCGCTGCCGCATCTCGCCGACTACACCGCGCGTCTCAACGACGTCTTTGCGAAGCACGGCACCCGCGGCACGATGTATGCGCATGCCTCCGAAGGCTGCCTGCACGTCCGCCCGGTGCTGAACCTGAAGCTGGAGAAGGACGTCAAGGCGATGCGCGCCATCGCCGAGGAAGCCTTTGCGATGGTGCGCGAGTACAAGGGCTCGCATTCCGGCGAGCACGGCGACGGCATCGTGCGCTCGGAATTCCACGCGCAGATGTTCGGCGAGCGGATCGTCGCCGACTTCAAGGAGGTCAAGCAGCGCTTCGACCCCGCCAACGTGCTCAACCCCGGCCGCATCGTCGATCCGCCGGCCATGGACGACCGCACGCTGTTCCGCTACCCGCCGGACTATCGCGTCGACGACATCAAGACCGTGCTCGACTGGTCGGCCTATCCCGGGTCTGCCCGCGGCTTCCAGGGCGCGGTCGAGATGTGCAACAACAACGGCGCCTGCCGCAAGCTCGACGGCGGCGTGATGTGCCCGTCCTATCGCGCCACGCGCGACGAGAAGGATGTCACGCGCGGCCGGGCCAACACCCTGCGGCTCGCGATCTCCGGCCAGCTCGGTCCGGGCGCGCTGTCGTCCGACGAGATGATGGAGACGCTGAAGCTGTGCGTCTCCTGCAAGGCCTGCCGCCGGGAATGCCCGACCGGCGTCGACATGGCCAAGATGAAGATCGAGGTGCTGGCCGCCCGCGCCACGACGCATGGCCTCACCTTGCGCGACCGCCTCGTCGCCTATCTGCCGCGCTACGCCGATCTCGCCGCCCGCCTCTCCCCGCTGGTGAACCTGCGCAATCATGTCGCGCCCTTGCGCGCGCTGATGGAGCGCGTCGCCGGCATCAGCGCCAAGCGCCAGCTGCCGGCATTCCGCAGCGACACCTTCCGCACCGAGGCCGAGGCCTTCGGCCCCGAGAACGGCCGCGAGGTCGTGCTGTTCGGCGACACCTTCAACCGGATCTATGAGCGCGAGAACCTCGACGCCGCGCTGCGCGTGCTGATCGCCGGCGGCTATCGCGTGCATGTCCCCAAACCCGCCAGTGGCGGCCGCGCGCTGTGCTGCGGCCGGACCTTTCTGTCCGCGGGCCTCGTCGACGAGGCCCGGTCCGAGCTGCAGCGCCTGGTCGAGACCTATGCACCGTTTGCGTCCCGCGGCGTGCCGATCATCGGCCTCGAACCGAGCTGCCTGCTGACGCTGCGCGACGAGCTGCTGTCGCTGCGCAACGACGCCACCGCCAGGACGATCAGCGCCCATGCGCTCCTGCTGGAAGAATTCCTGGCGCGCGAGGCCGAGAACGGACGGCTCGCGCTGCCGCTCGGCCCGCTACCCGGCAAGGCCCTGCTGCACGGCCATTGCCACCAGAAATCCTTCGCCGCGTTCAAGCCGGTCGAGCAGGTGCTGCGGCTCATCCCGGAGCTCGCCGTCGAGACCATCGAGTCCTCGTGCTGCGGCATGGCCGGCGCGTTCGGCTACGGCGCCGAGACCTACGAGGTTTCGCTGCAGATGGCGGAGGCCTCCTTGCTGCCGGCCGTGCGCAAGGCGGACGCCGCGACCTTCATCGTCGCCGACGGCACCTCCTGCCGCCACCAGATCCACGACGGTGCCGCCCGCGGCGCCGTCCACGCCGCGCAGCTCCTGGCGATGAGCCTGGAGCGAGGGCGCGCATCAGCGTAGTTCGTAGGGTGGGCAAAGCGAAGCGTGCCCACCGCAGACTTTCCGCTTCGCACGATGGTGGGCACGCTACGCTTTGCCCACCCTACGCAGCTCGCTTGACCTCATGACACAGGAACTCACCGACATGGCCGACCTCTCGCTCGACACCGCCCGCAAGATCCTCGATGCCACGCTCGCCAAGGGAGTCGAGAAGAAGCTCAAGCCGCTCGCCGTGATGGTGCTCGACGCCCGCGGCTGCCTGAAGGCGGCCGCGGCGCAGGACGGCACCAGCCTGATGCGGGCCGAGGTCGCGCATGGCAAGGCCTATGGCGCGCTGGCGCTCGGCCTCGGCTCGCGGGCGCTGTTCCAGCGCGCCCAGGAGCAGGCCTATTTCATCGACGCCGTCAACACGCTGGCGCAGGGCCGCATGGTGCCGGTGCCCGGCGGCGTGCTGATCATGGACGGCGCCACATTGCTCGGCGCGGTCGGCGTCTCCGGCGACACCTCCGACAATGACGAGATCTGCGCCATCGCCGGCATCGAGGCCGCCGGCCTCAAGGCGAATGCGGGCTGAGCCCGTTTTGATCTTGTTACCGGCGCCGGTGATCACCGAGACGGACGCCCTTGTTCCGGACTATGCCGTGCGGCGCCGTTTCGGCGCGGGGCCGCTCGGCGCTTGGCGTGCCGATAGCGTCAGGCCCAAGGCATTGACGATGCGCATCACGGTGCCAAATTCGGGATTGCCGGTCTCACCGAGCGCCTTGTAGAGGCTCTCTCGGTTGAGGCCAGCCTTCTTGGCGATGTCAGCCATCCCGCGCGCACGGGCGACGAGACCAAGCGCGTCCCGCACAAAATCAGCATCACCGGACTTGAGCGCGGCGGTGATGTAGGCGACCTGCCGTTCCGGCGTGTCCAAGTAATCGGCCGCATCAAACAGCGTGGTCTTGGTCGTCATACTGTCTCCGCCAATTCATGAGCCCGTTTGATGTCCTGTTGCTGCCGGCGCTTGTCACCGCCACAGAGCAGGATCACGATCTGGATTCCCGATGCACGTAGTACACTCGATAGCCGGGCCCAAGGTCGATCCGCATCTCGAAGACCCCCTGGCCGACGCTCTTGCTGTCGCCAGGGTTTCCCATTTCCAAGCGACGGATACGGCCGATGATGCGAGCGGCCGCGTCTTGCGTCCCTGAGACGGCGCAGCCAGTCCGAAAATACTTCCGTCTGACGCACCTCGACCATGTCCCCACATGTAGCCTATGGGCTACAAATGGTCAATCCGACCGAAGCGTACCCGCTTAGCAACCTTTCGATCCCCTGCGGCTTCCCTGGCGATCTGATCCAAGGGAGTCCGCACGACCCAGATTGAGATGCACGGATCGCCGATGGACTTCATCCGAGGACCGGGCGCCCGCGCGCGCCTCCGTCAAAGCGATCGACGCGCTGTCGCCGGAGACCGTGATCACGGGTCATGGCGCCGCCATGCGCGGCCAGGACATGCAGCAGGCGCTGGCGGAACTGGCGCGGCAGCTTACCAAGGGTTCATCGAGAGGTGAGGTCCGGCTCGAAACATTGCCGGCCGCAACACGTTTGTACGAGGGGGCGTCGGGAGAAACGCACATGCCTCGTACACGAGCCCGCACCATCATCATCACCGGCGCCTCGGCCGGCGTTGGTCGCGCCATCGCCAAGCGCTTTGCCGAGGCCGGCGACCGGATCGGCCTGATCGCTCGCGATGAGGACGCGCTGCGCGACGTCGCGCGCGAGCTGCAGGGCCGCTCGGCCCATACCGAATATGAGGCGGTCGACGTCGCCGATGCGCAGGCTCTGTTCGAGGCGGCCGAACGACTCGAGCAGCGGCTGGGCCCGGTCGACATCTGGATCAACGACGCGATGGAGACGGTGTTCTCGACCGTCGCCGACATCACGCCTGATGAATTCCGCCGGGTCACCGAGGTCACCTATCTCGGCTTCGTCCACGGCACGATGGCGGCGCTGCGCTCGATGCGCCGGCGCGGCGAAGGCCGGATCATCCAGATCGGCTCCGCGCTCGCCTATCGCGGCATTCCCTTGCAGGCGGCCTATTGCGGCGCCAAGCACGCGATCCGCGGCTTCACCGACTCGCTGCGCGCCGAGCTGTTGCATGAGCGCTCGCGGATCACGCTGTGCATGGTGGATCTGCCGGCCGTGAACACGCCGCAATTCGACTGGGCACGCGCGCACCTCGCGCACACGCCGCGCCCGATGGGCCGGCCGGTCGAGCCGGAGGTGATCGCCGACGCGGTCTACCGCGTCGCCGATGGCGGCTTCCGCGAATATTGGATCGGCTGGCCGACCTTGCTCACCATCCTCGGCAACGCCGTCGCGCCGGCGCTGCTCGACCGCTATCTCGCCGCCAAGGCGATCGCCGGCCAACAGACGGATGTGCCACTGGTGCCCGATCGCAGCGACAATCTCGACCAACCCGTGACGCGCCTGCACCGCACCCGCGGTTCGTTCAGCCAGGGTGCGGGCCATCAGGCGATGCTCGTCCCAGGCGATGTGGCTCGCGCCGCGACCGTGGCGATCGGCGCCGCGATCTTCTTCGCCTTGGGAGCGACGGTGCAGCGGCGGCGGCGGCGTTAGGCCCGGCGCGGCGACGCGGCCCTTGCGTCACGCCGGCGAGATGCGCTTCTCTGGACCGCGGCTCGCATTCCGGTCCGGAGCACCTGCATGACCATCGAGAGCATCAGCGCGATCACCATCGCCACCCACGACATGGCCCGCGCGGTCGCGTTCTATCGTGCGCTCGGCTTCGACGATATCCCCTATGGCGGCGCGGAGTCGCCGTTCACGACCTTCCGCGTCGGCGCCGGCTTTCTCAACCTCATCACCATGCCGGAGGACAAGCAGTGGAGCTGGTGGGGCCGCATCATCTTCCATGTCTCGGATGTCGACGCCGTCTACGCCAAGGCGCTGGCTGCCGGCTTCGCGCCCTCGACGGCGCCGCGCGACGCCGAATGGGGCGAGCGCTACTTCCATCTCACCGATCCCGACGGTCACGAATTGAGCTTCGCGCGGCCGCTCGGCAAGTGAGCTAGCCGAGCTCGAAGGTGGTGACGCCGAACACCCGCTCGATCCGCAACGGCGCAATCGGCCCGGTGTACATGCGCGCGGTCTCGAACACCGGCCGCAGCCCGAGACTCTCCGCCAGCGCCACCGCCTCCGGATTGATCGCGGGTACGTCGACGAACACCTCGGTGGCGCCGATCCCGCTCAGCAGCGCCGAAACCACGACCTCGGCATCGGCCCGGCTGTGCGCGACCAGCGGCCCGATTTTGTACCCCGTGCGGCACGGCCGGATCACGCCCCAGGCGGTCAGCAGACCCCCGCGGATGACAGCGCAGCCGACATGGCCGGGCGCTTCGATCCAGGCCTGCAGGAAGGCGCGCCGCCTCGCCGGAAACACAGCCGCATCGGAGGCCTCGATGTCGGCCAGCGGCACGTCGCCCAGCGCAACGACGTCCGACTGCGCGGCAGCCGGCCGCGTCGCCACCTTCCCGCCGTAGCGGACATTGGCATAGGCGTAGCTGAAGCCGGACTTGCGATAATTGTCCTGCTGCGCGACGACACCATCGAGCCCGACCACGCGCGATCCCGCATGCGCCATCGCCGCCTGCCACAGCCGCAGGCCATAGCCCTGCCCACGCAGATCAGGACGCACGATGTAGAAGCCGAGAAACGCGAAGCGGTCGTCGTAGTTGACGCAGGACACGGTCGCGACCGGCACACCGTCACGTTCGGCAACGAGGAAGCCCTGCGGATCGACCACGGAAAAGCAGGCCGCATCGGACAGGCCGGGATTCCAGCCCTCGGACGCCGCCCAGTCGAGAGCCAGCGGGATTTCGTCCGCGCGCATCGGCCGGATGAGCAGGCCGTCGACGGCATGGGGCGAGGTCATGTCCTCATCCTCATGCCTTGAATACAGCCGCGCATCGGCAACGAAGGCTTGACTGAGGCCACATCCACTGCTCCTTCACTCTCGGCATTGCCGCGCCGATGAACGTCGTACCACCGAGGTCGAATTGACTGCCCCTCTTAGCAGAGACACCGCGCGGAGTCCGCTTTCCTCTGTCGCAACCACCGACCGTCTTGTCAGCCTCGACATCCTGCGCGGCCTCGCTCTGTTCGGGGTGATGGCCATCAACGTCGTGTTTGAATTCCGGGTCTCGCTCTTCCGGCAATTTCTGCCGGCAACGACCACGCACGAGGCAGGGACAATCTTCTTCGCAGGATCATGGTCGCAAGAGATGGCCGATCTGTTGTGGACGATCATCGGGGACTCGCACTTCAATCGCGCCATCGAGGATGGTCTCGCGCGCGCCGTCTCGATGAAGGCGTTTGCCCTGTTCTCGCTGCTGTTCGGCGTCGGTCTGGCCATGCAGTTCGACCGGATCGCTCCGGAGCGACGTGTTACCCTGCTGATCCGGCGGCTGCTCGTCCTGCTCGCGATCGGCATTCTGCACCTGACGCTGCTGTGGAATGGCGACATCCTGACCGAATATGCGATCGCCGGACTGATCGCGCTGCCGTTCCTGTTTGCGCCAGGCTGGCTGGTGCTCGCGAGCGGCCTCGCCCTGCTCGGCTTATACTTCACCGGCTGGCTGATCCACATGCTGCCGCTGCCGAGCTCCGCCTGGATGATGCAACATGTCGCGGATGCTGCGCATATCTACGCGGACGGCAATTTCTCGCAGACCCTGGTGTTCCGACTGTCCGAGATCAGTGCCATCGCGCCGCTGCATCTCTGGATCTTTCCGCGGACCCTCGGACTTTTCCTCGCCGGCATCGTCATCTGGCGTTCCGGCGTGCTGCGCGATACGCCGGATCACCGCATCGTGCTGCTGCTGACGGCCCTGGCCGCACTCGCGGTCACGATCGATGCCGGCTCATCGCTTGCGACTGTGAGCCTGGCGCTTGCCTATGGCGCGCTGATCCTTTCGGCTGCAAGCACTACATGGGGCGTCCGCCTGCTCGGCTGGGCGGCTCCCGTCGGCCGGATGACCTTCACCAACTATCTCATGCAGTCCGTCATCTTCAGCATCGTGTTCTACGGCTACGGCCTCGGCCTGTTCGGCCGGCTCAGCGTCTCGCTCGCTCTTGGCATCGGCATGGTCGTCTATGCGATCCAGGCGATCGCCAGCTGGTGCTGGCTGAAGATCTTCCAGTTCGGGCCGATCGAATGGCTGTGGCGCAGCCTGATGTACAACAAGCTGCAGCCGCTGCGGCTTCAGCTGCCTTCCTGATGCGACCCTGCCCGTCGGGTTACTATGTCGCACCCCGACGGGCGTTGCATCGTCGGGCAAATCAGCGGCACATTTCCCGGCGTCACGGCCTACGAGAGGGACGCCTCGCGATCGTCACGAGCGTTGGGCCGGTGATGCGATGGCCGTCGCGGCATCAGGCGCGTTTGCGCAAGACGACTGGTGACGCGGCGGACGGCGAAATCGTGTGGTCCTGACATCCCGACGCTGATGTCAACTCGCGACGAGGCTCTGCTTCGCGTGGGGATGGTGGCCAGAAAGCCCGGCGCACCAGGGAGATCACGTATAAGCCGTAAGCCCGTCGCGCAGGGAAGGCCGGAAGTTGCGGCCAAACCTGTGGTGACTGCCGCCTGCTTTTCTTCCTGCAGGCGGGCCATGGGGGCGGCGAGCTCCCGGCCTTCCCTGCGCCCTCTTGCTTGAGGGGGCTGATATCAGGACAAAACTCGGGCGCTGAGCGCCGCGAGATCGCGGATGCATGGGTTTGCTCGCTTCACGATATTGACGCTGCCGGGAACGCTCGGACACCGCCACCAGCGTCATTCCGGGACGCGCCTGAAAGGCGCGGGCCCGGAATCCATAACCACGATCGGGCGTATGGATTCCGGGCTCGCGCTACGCGCGCCCCGGAATGACTGGGGAATGAGAGGGACCAGGCTACTTCCCCGGCCAGACCGGCTTACGCTTTTCTGCGAACGCCTTCAGGCCTTCCTTGGCATCCTCGGTCATCGCCAGCAGCGCGATCTGGCTCTCGAGATAGGCGATCGACTCGTCGAACGACATCGAGGCGATCGCGCGCATCGCATATTTGCCGCGGCGGATCGCGGTCGGCGATTTGTCGACGAGGCGGCCGATCAGCCAGTCGACCTTGGCATCGAGCTCGGCGGCGGGAACGACGTGGTTGAGCAGACCGGCGGCCAGCGCGGCCTTGGCGTCGAACGGCTCGCCCGTCAGCGCCCATTCGTTGACGAGACGTGGCGGCGCGAGGTTCTGCAGCAGGCTCAAGACCTGCATCGGGAACACGCCGACCTTCACCTCCGGCAGGCCGAAGACGACGTGGTCGGCCGCGACCGCCATATCGGTCATGCACAGCAGGCCCATGCCGCCCGCCATGCAGACACCACCGACGCGCGCGATCGCCGGCTTGGTGGCGTTCTGCGACAGCCTGAGCAGATCGGCGTAGTCGACATTGGGCCGCGCGAAATCCATCGCGAACGCGGCGCCCGAGTTCTGCAGGTCGGCGCCGGCGCAGAACGCCTTGTCCCCTGCCCCCGTCAGCACGATGACGCGCACCTCCGGATCGTCATGGGCCTGGCGGTAGCCGCGCGAGATTCCGGCGATGACGTCGCCGTTGAGCGCGTTGCGCTTCTCCGGCCGGTTGATGGTGATCCAGAGCGCCTGCCCGCGCTTGTCGAGAATCACGCTGTCGTCGGTCATCGCTTCGCCTGTCGCTGGATGTCGGATGCGGGATTGTCGCGGGATAGCCGCGGACGGCAAGGAAAACTTGCGTCAGGAGGCCGCGCGACGGCCGATCTCGGCGATGACGCCGCGCAGCAGCGGACGGGCCGGCCCGAACTGGCCGTCACGCAGGAACGCGATCGTCTGCCGGAACGAGGCCGGATGCACCAGCAGGCCCATATGCGAGGCCTTGATCACGGTGTGGTCCGTCATCTCGGCGAGCTTGCAGCTCTCCACCGAGACGCGGCCGTCGTTCGGCCACGGAAGAAGGAACAGTCCGGCGATCGGGTCGAGGAAACGGCTGCCGGCAATCACGCCGATCTCGTAATCGGCCGGCGGCAACGACGCCAGGGTGACATGCTTCGTCGTCACCAGCTGCAGGCCGGCGGGCCCGAAATAGGTGCGGTACAGCCCAACATTCTGAAGCCGGTCGGCGATCTCGCTGCCGCCATTGGGCGTGCCCAGCATCACGACGCGGCCGAGCTGCCGGGGACGATGACGGGCAATCGTGACCCGCGCCAGCAGCCCGCCCATCGAATGGGTCACGAAGTGGACCGGGCCGTCGACGCTGGCGGCAAAATCGGCGATGGCCGGATGGATGTCCTCGGCAAGCTGCTCCAGCGGCTTCTTGCGACTCTCATAGTCCAGATTGAGCGTGGCGAAACCCGCCCGCTGCAGCCGCTTTTCCAGCGGACGCAGCATCAATGAGCGGCCGGCGATGCCATGCAGCAGGACGACCCCCGCGTTGCGGGGGCCGGACTGGTGGCGACCTCGGCGCAGCGATGCCATCACGCGACTTCCCGCTCCTCCGTGTCGCGCTCCGGAGCGGCTGCTTTCGCACTCTCCTCGGCCAGCGCCTTGGCGCCGACATAGTCGGTCTTGCCCGAGCCGAGCAGCGGGATCTTGTCGACCACCATGACGACGGCGGGCACCGCAAGCTCGGGCGCGCCTTGCGCCTTGGCCTGGCGCTGCATCGCCGCGCGCTCGGCATCCTTCTGTGTCGTGATCAGCACGATCCGCTCGCCCTTGCGCTGGTCGGGGATCGACACCGCAACGGAGGCCGCCTGCGGCCACAAGCTCGCGGCGATCTGCTCGACCACCGTCAGCGAGACCATCTCGCCGGCGATCTTGGCGAAGCGCTTGGCGCGGCCCTTGATCGTGATGAAGCCCTGCGCATCGATGGTGACGATGTCGCCGGTGTCGTGCCAGCCCTCCGGCAGCGCTTCGAGCACGCCGGGATTCTCGGCGCGGACATAGCCGAGCATGACGTTGGGGCCGCGGACCGAGAGCCGGCCGCCTTCGTCGATGCCCGGCACCTTGTCGAGCCGGTACTCCATGAGCGGAGACAGGCGGCCGACGGTGCCGACGCGATTGGCCATCGGCGTGTTCATCGCCAGCACCGGCGCTGTCTCCGTGACGCCATAGCCCTCGAGCACGCGGATGCCATAGCGCTCCATATAGACCTGCCGCGTGCGGTCCTTGACCGGCTCGGCGCCGGCGATGACCAGCCGCAGGGTGCGGAAATCATAGGCATGGGCGGAACGGGCATAGCCGGTCAGGAACGTGTCGGTGCCGAACAGAATGGTGGCGCCGGTCTGATAGATCAATTCCGGCACGATCCGGTAATGCAGCGGCGACGGATACATGTAGATCGGAATACCCGCCAACATGGGCATCATCATGCCACCGGTGAGGCCGAAGGAGTGGAAAACCGGCAGGACGTTGAACACGAGATCGTTAGCGTTGGCATCGACCCGCGCCAGCGCCTGGGCGGCATTGGCCAGGATGTTGCGATGGGACAGCACCACCCCCTTCGGCGTGCCTTCCGAGCCCGAGGTGAACAGGATCACGGCTGGGTGATCGGCATTGCGGGACACGCGCGGCTTGGTGCCATCGAGGATGCCCTTGATCTTGTCGACGGCACTGACGGCGGCCTTGACGTCCTCGAGATAGACGAGCCGCGCCTGGCCTTCGATCGCGGCGATCAGCTTGTCGAGCTTGCCCTTCTCGATGAAGGCCCGCGAGGTCAGCACGGTGGTGACCTGCGCCGCCTTCATCGCCGCCAGCACGTTCACCGGACCGGCCGAGAAGTTCAGCATCGCCGGCACGCGGCCGATCGACTGCAAGGCCATGAACACCACCGCGACGCCGGCCGAGTTCGGCAGCATCACCCCGATATTCTCGCCGACCATGGTGCCATGCTCGAGCTTGCGGCTCAGCACCTGGGAGCCCAGCAGCATCTTCCGATAGGTCAGCCGGGCGCCGAGCGGATCCTCGATCATCACCTTGCCGGTGTCGTGGTCGCGATAAGCATGCGCCAGCGCCTCGAACAGCGTGCGGTCGAGCATCGCGTTCTTGACCATGGCCTCGATCATCACGTCCTGCAGCGCCGCGCCGGCCGCGTTGCGCCGGGTCTTGCCCTTGAGCGCCGCATCGATCGTGAGCTTCACCGGCGGCAGGATCGTCACCGTCACCTTCGGAAACCACGAGCGCTTGATCTGGCCGTCCTTGAGATAGCTGAGATGCGATCGCTGGGCGCCCTCGATGCGCACGGGCACGACGACGGCATCGGCCTTGTCGGCGATCATCGCGGTGCCGTCATAGACCTTCATCAGCGAGCCGGAGACGGTGATGCGGCCCTCCGGGAAGATCACCACCGGCTCCTGGCTCGCGACCAGCTTGATCAGGTCGCGCGCGCCGAGCGGCTTGGTCGGATCGATCGTGATGTGGCGGACGAGCTTGAGGAAGATCTTCGCCCACCATGCCTTGGAGATGCCGGTGTCGACGGCGAAGGTCGCATCGATCGGCAGCACGGCATGCAGCAGCGGACCGTCGACGAGGCTGACATGGTTCGGCGCGATCAGCATGCGGGTGCCGGCCGGCGGCAGGTTCTCCAGGCCTCGCACCTCGGTGCGGAACAGGGCGCGGAACAACATTGCGCCGAAGTCGCGCACGCCTTCCCGGCCCCACTTCCTGAGCACCAACCAGACAGAGCCGAAGCACGCCGCGGCGAGGCCGAACATGATCCAGGCGATCGACACATTCAACGCCTGCAGGATCGCCACGATCGTCGTTCCGCCCACCATGAAAGCGGCCTGCAGCACGTTGCCTGCGGCAATGATCCGCGCGCGCTCGGCGGGCTCCGACCAGGCCTGCACGGCCGCAAAAGCGGGGACCACGAACAGGCCGCCGCCGAAGGCGAACAGCGCAAAGTCGATCAGCATGCGGACGCCCGCCCACGAGCCGATGAAGGCGAGCGGGGTGACATTCTTGGCGGTCTCGGTCGCTCCGATCGCCCAGGCCAGATCGAGGCCGAGCACACCCATCACGATCGCCCCCATCGGGACCAGCGCGAGGTTCGGGCGGACATGGCTCAGATGCGCGGCGAACAGCGAGCCGGCCGCAATGCCGACCGCGAAGACGGCAAGGCACAGGGTGACGACCCCCTCGGTCCCGCCGACCACGTCCTTGATCAGGGCCGGCAGCAGCGACATCACGACCGCACCGACCAGCCAGAACCACGACACGATCACGGAGCCGTCCCACAGCCGCGGCGTCGCATGCAGCAGCTTCAGCAGATGGAAGGTCGAGGTCCAGGGATTGCGCGTGATCGGCAGATCCGGTGCAGACGGCATCGTGTGCGGGATGCGCCAAGCTGCCAGCCAGGAGATCACCGCGAGGCCGACGACGGCGCAGGCGACCCAGCCCATGTGCGACGCGCCCGAGACGAGCTGGCCACCGGCGATGGTGCCGATCAGGATCGCCATGAAGGTCGCCCCCTCGACCAGCGCATTGCCGGTCGCGAGCTCGCCCACTGTCAACTGGTCCGGCAGCATCGCGTATTTGACCGGGCCGAACAGCGCCGCAATGACGCCGAACAGACCGAGCGCGACGAACAGGAGCGGGACCGAATGCAGCACGAAGCCCAGGGCGGCGAAGCTGGCCGCGAAGATCTCGGCGAATTTCAGCTTCCGCGCCACGACTCCCTTGGTGTAGCGGTCGGCGAGCTCACCGCCCAGTCCGGACAGGATGAAGAAGGGAAAAATGAAGACGGCAAGAGCGACGGTGACGAGCGTCGCGCCGTGGTCGACGATGCCGCCATAGAGCAGCATGATGACGAGCGCATTCTTCAGAACGTTGTCGTTCAACGCCGAGGTGAATTGGGCCCAGAACAGCGGGGCAAAACGGCGCGACGACATCAACTGCTTGATCATGGTCGTTTCCTGGTGTGCTGCGGCTCGACCGCAGGGGATCGCGAGAATGTCGAAGTCTCGTACTGAAAAATTGAAATCTGCTCCTCCGCGCGTCCATGCCTACGCGCGGAGACCAACTGGATGCCGTCGTTGCCCGCGCGCAGGATGTCGCGAGAGCAGGCTCATCGTGTCGGCCAGTGTGAACGACGACCACACCAGCGCTACGAGCCCTGCTCCGATTCCCCCGCGCAGCGGCCAGTCGAGCGGCAGCGCAACGATGCCGCCGCCGACCAGCGCAAAAAGTAGCGCGAAGGTCATGTGCAAAACGCTTATCCGGAGCGACGGCAGTTGCACCGCGGAGATGAGACGTGAGGACATGGTGAGCACTTCGTTGCGCATGGGCCGGGGATTTGTATCGGGGTCAGCTCAGGTGGCTCAGGTAGTGAAAGCAGCCGAATGGACCGCGACGGCGCGGCCGGCGTCCGTCGCGACCGGCGGCACGGAAAAGTCCCTCCCCGGCCCGCTCGCGCACGCGCCGGGCCGCCAACAGGCCCGCGACGTCGCAGGCGTTGGCGATGCGCTCGACGCGTGCTCCTGCGAGGCGGGACGCCGCCCGGCCCAGGCCGGCCAGCAGACGTTCGAGATCGACAATGAAAGGGCGAGACCCGCGAAGACTGAGAGCTGGCATTGAGATCACTCCGTGGATTGGATATTTGAGCAACGCTCAAAATATCTAGCCCAAATATGAGCAATGCTCAAGATTTTTCTGTGCGGTGGCGCGAGATGGTGAACACAAGCTTGCGAGCGGTCGGCGCCAGCGCTCCGACCACTCTATAACCGATTGAAAGATGGAAGATTTATCCGAAGCCGCGTCCGAGAGACGCTACGTGCCGGCCTTGCGCAGCCAGACCTTGTTGTCGTGGAACGCAGCGCCGCCGATCGGCGCGACGGTATCGGCGGCCGTCAGCGCGTTGATGCCCCGCCCCCCGATATGGGCCGCATTGGGATGGATCGATTCGGCGATCAGCACGCCGCGCCGAACACCATCGAACAGGCGGGCCGTCAGCGACGTCTGTCCGCGCGAATTTCCGAGGGTGACGGAGTCGCCCTCGGCGATCCCGAGCGGCGCGGCATCGAGCGGATGGATCATCACCGTCGGCGCCCCCTCGCGCGCCTGGGACGACGGCGTTTCGTTGAAGGAGGTGTTGAGGAAGGAGCGCGCCGGGCTGGTGGCGAGGCGGAACGGATGCTGCTGGTCGGTCTCTTCCGTGACCGCCCAGTGATCCGGCAATGACGGCATGCGCTCGGGCTGCCCCATCACCCGCCCGAACGGCGGATGCACCCAATCGGCCTTGAAATGGAACTTGCCGTCCTTGTGCCCGAAGCCGTCGAGATAATGCGAGGTGCGAAAATCGGGCTGCAGATCGCGCCAGACATCGGCCTCGAGCGCGGCGATGTCGCCGTGGCCGCTCTTCTTGAGCGTCGCATCGATCAGCTCACGCGGCGTCATCTCGAAGCCCGGGTGAACGGCGCCGAGGCGGCGCGCCAGGCCTTGCAGGACCTCGTGGTTGGAGCGGCATTCGCCCGGGGGATCGATCAGCTTCGCTCCGACGGAGATATGCTGGTGGCCGCCGCCGTAATAGAGATCGTCGTGCTCCATGAACATGGTCGCCGGCAGCACGATGTCGGCCATCTGCGCGGTCTCGGTCATGAACTGCTCATGGACCGCAACGAACAGGTCCTCGCGCGCAAAGCCCTGGCGGACGAGATCCTGCTCGGGCGCCACCGTCATCGGATTGGTGTTCTGAATCAGCATCGCCTTGACCGGCGGCCCGCCGCACAAGGCCTCCTGATGTCCCGTGAGGATGCGACCGATCTGGGACTGATCGAGGAAACGGGTGGAATGATCGATGGCGTCGTGACCTTCGATGATCGATTCGTCGAAGTGCCAAAGCGCATAGTTGTTGAAGAAGGCCCCGCCTCCTTCGTACTGCCAGGCGCCGGTCACCGCCGGGATGCACGACGCAGCGTGCATCTGCGTCGCGCCGTTCCGGCTGCGGGTGAACCCATAGCCGAGGCGGAAGAAGCTGCGCTTGGTCTCGCCGACCAGCTTCGCAAATGCTTCGATCTCGCCAACCGGGACGCCCGAGATCTGAGACGCCCATCCGGGCGTCCGCGTGCGCAGGTGGAGTTCGAGCTCGTCGGGACAGTCGGTGTATTTGGCCATATAGGCCCGATCGGCATAGCCGTCACGAAACAGAACGTGCATCACGCCGCAGGCGAAGGCCCCGTCGGTGCCGGGCCGCAGGATGATCTTGATGTCGGCCTGCTTCATCGTCTCATTGTCGTAGATGTCGACCACGGCGATCCTGGCGCCGCGCTCCTTTCGCGCACGCGCGGCATGGGTCATGACATTGACCTGCGTGTTCACCGGGTTCGTGCCCCAGATCACCACCAGATCGGAGAGCGCCATCTCGCGCGGATCAACCCCCGCGATCTTTCCCGTACCGACCGCAAATCCGACACGCGCGACGTTGGCGCAAATGGTCGAATAGAAGCGCGAGTACCTCTTCACGTGGGTCAGGCGGTTGAGGCCGTCGCGCATCACCAGTCCCATCGTGCCCGCATAGTAATAGGGCCAAACAGCCTGGGACCCGAACTCCCGCTCGGTCAGAAGGAAGCGCTCCGCGATCTCGTCAAGAGCCTCGTCCCAGGATATGCGCGCGAACTGTCCAGACCCTTTCGGCCCCACGCGACGCATCGGGAAGGTCAGTCGTTCGGGATGGTGAATGCGCTCGGCATATCGGGCGACCTTGGCGCAGACCACCCCGGCCGTATAGGTCTGACGCTTCGAGCCGCGAACGCGTCCGATCGTGTTGCGATCGATCACTTCGACGTCGAGCGCGCAGGCGGATGGACAATCGTGCGGGCACGTGGAGTGGCGAATATCGACGCGGGGCTGCTGGTTCATGCGACATTTTTAGCATCAAACGACGCCTCAGCCGAGAGCCTTCGCGAGGCATTTGCACAAAGCAGGTCGCCATACGCTCCGAGTCCCGGGGAACCATACCGGGCAACCCAGATGGCAAACAACCGCGCCTCAGAGCGACCGTCGGATGTTTGACTGACCATCGCGTCGCGAGACATCGAGGCATCCCGCTCGTGGCTGGCGTTACCCCGGCTCTCCGTCGGCGAGAGCGACGCGTGTCGGGAGCAGCGAGCATCGCCCTGCTGGACTGCGCTTCTCGGCGCCCAAAAACGCCGCGTTTGCGGCACCCGCTTCGCAGCGCACCACATCAAAGCTTCGGCTAACCGGTATTTCTTGTTGCCAAACACAATTCATATACTAGTATATCAGTTGAGGAAACCTAGATGCCCAGCCACGCCCCAAGGAAATTGGCTCCCACGCCACGTCCGGTGGTCGCTCGCATGCGCCGCAATGGTCGGCCGCGTGGAGCGACTGCGGCATCGCGAATCTACACAGATTTGCGCGCCGAACTGGTTTCCCTCGTGCGTCGGCCGGGAGAACCCATTTCGGAAGCACAGATTGCGACCGCCTATGGCGTGAGCCGGACGCCTGTGCGCGAGGCGATCCTGAAACTTTCGGATGAAGGCTTGGTGGAAATCTTTCCTCAGTCCGGCATCTTTGTATCGCGCATTCCGGTGGCCGCGCTTCCCGAGGCCATCATCATCCGCAAGTCTCTCGAAGAGACGACCTCGCGGATGGCCGCCGAAAACGCGACGTCCAGCCAAATTCTCAACTTGCACGCGATCCTCGAACGCCAGCGCGAAGCGTGCGCTGCAAAGGATCGGGAAGCCTTTCACCAAGCAGATGAGATGTTTCATGCGGGTATCGCCGATGTGGCGGGATATCCTGGGATATGGAAACTGATCCTGCAAGTGAAGGTTCACGTCGACCGCTACCGACGCCTGACTTTGCCGCAGATCGGACGAATGTCGGAAGTGATCGGCGAGCATGAGCCGATCCTGGCGGCGATCGAACAGCGGAATCTGGACGGCGCCCGCGCTGCGATGGCCAGTCATCTCGAACGGTTGCTGGACGACATTTCCGAAATCCAGATGCTCAACCCCGAGTATTTCGATCAACCAACCTAGCACCGCGGCCGTGGCATTCACTGCGGTCTGAATATCGGGCGAAGTCCGTAGGAGGGACGCCATGAAGCGACGCGATTTCATCAAGCTGACTGCAGCAATGACCGGCGCAGCCGCGCTTCCACCGTTTTCGGCTGCGCTCGCACAGACGAAGGCCGTCTTCAAGGCATCGGACGTGCAACCGCCCGGCTATCCGACGGTTGCAGCGACCGAAAGCCTCGGCAAAAAACTCGCAGCAGCCACGAACGGCCGGCTGTCGATCCAGATGTACCCTTCCGCGCAACTGGGTGGCGAAAAGGAGACCATCGAACAGACGCAAATCGGCGCGATTCAGATGCTGCGCGTCAGCGCGGGTGCAC
>NZ_CAFJ01000329.1 GCF_000239795.1 Bradyrhizobium sp. STM 3809
TCGGGATAGGTGTCGTGATTCATGGGCGTGCGCTTCTGTTCGTTAGTGTCATTCCGGGGCGCCCGAAGGGCGACCCCGGAATCTCGAGCTGGGTCCGATCACCTCGAGATTCCGGGTTCGATGCTGCGCATCACCCCGGAATGACCGGAGATGTTGAGCCGTCATTGCGAGGAGCACTTGCGACGAAGCAATCCAGGGGCTCGGGTGGGACTCTGGATTGCCACGCTTCGCTCGCAATGAGTGGAGAGAGCGGGGCGGGTCTCACTCATCCCGCCAATTCGGCGTCCGCTTCTCGATGAAGGCGCCGATGCCTTCTTCCGCGTCGCGGGCGAGCATGTTTTCGGTCATCACCTCTGCCGCATAACGATAGGCGTCGGCAAGGTTCATTTCGGCTTGGCGGTAGAACGCCTCCTTGCCGAGCTTGATCGTATGCGCGGATTTGCGCGCGACCTGTTGTGCCAGCGCAATCGCCGTGTCGCGTTCCGTGCCGGCCGTCACCACGCGATTGACCAGACCGATCTCGCGGGCGCGCGCCGCGGGAACAGGCTCGCCGGTCAGCAGCATCTCCATCGCCTGCTTGGCGCTGACGTTGCGCGACAGCGCCACCATCGGGGTCGAGCAGAACAGGCCGATGTCGACGCCCGGCGTCGCGAAGGAGGCGCGCTCGGAGGCGATGGCGAGATCGCAGCTCGCGACCAGCTGGCAGCCGGCGGCGGTGGCGATGCCCTGGACGGAGGCGACGACAGGCTTCGGCAGGTGCACGATCGCCTGCATCATCGCGCTGCAGGCGTTCATCAGCCGGGCGAAGAAGGCGCGGCCGCGATCGGCATCGGCCCGGCGGGCGGTGAGCTCTTTCAGATCGTGGCCGGCGCAGAAGGCCGGGCCATTCGCTGCGATGACCACGGCGCGCACCCTCTTGTCGGCGCCGATCTCGGCGAGCGCCTGATGCAGCTCGGCGATCAGCGCCTCCGACAGGCTGTTGCGCTGCGCGGGACGGTTCAAGGTCAGCACCGCGACGGAGCCGGCCATCTCGCGCAACAGGATCGGTGTGTCGGCAGCATGGGCGAGGGCAGGGGCGGACATTCCGGTTTCTCTTTGGCGTTTCCGTATGGGCGCTTGTTGGCGGCTAATGTATCAGAAGGCAACGACACAAAGCAGGGGGAGACATGACGGCCAAGATGACCATTCCGGAGCTGGAAGCGTTCCTGCACGCGGAATTTCCGCAGGCCTTTCGGACCGGCGGCGACATCGCGATCGAAAGCGCCGACGGCAAGAGCTGCGTGCTGCGGCAACGCTTCAACGAGCGCATGCTGCGCCCCGGCGGAACCGTGTCCGGGCCGACCTTGATGGCGCTGGCCGATTTCGCGATGTACGTCGTGCTGCTGTCGGCGATCGGCCCGGTCGGGCTCGCGGTGACGACGAATCTCAACATCAATTTCCTGCGCAAGGGCGCCGCCGGCGCCGA
>NZ_CAFJ01000328.1 GCF_000239795.1 Bradyrhizobium sp. STM 3809
ATCTGGAGAGGGCGGGACCTGGAGCATCACTCGGGCGCGGGATGCGTCGCGAGAAGGTGCGTGCTCGTGTCCCTGATCAGCCCGATGCTGTTTGAGATTGTGGATCAGATGATGGTGCATGCCCATGCGCTGGCTGATGGCTCGTGCCGCCGTGCCGCGAGATGGCCGCGCGTGACGGGCCTCATGGTTCGAGACGCGCCGGGTGCGGCGCTCCTCACCATGAGGGGTGAGGTTGTCGCCGCGGAGGCGGTGAGCTCCCCTCCCCGCAAGGGGGAGGGGAGGCCACCGGCGGTGGGGCGAGTGGGGTGCTTCCTTCGGATGTCAGGCAAAGAAAAAGGCCGCGATGGGCGCGGCCTTTTGACAATGAGGTCCGCGGCGATCCGGCCGCTGCGCCAGGCGCGCCGCTTACTTCGCCGCCGGCCCGATGCTCACCTTGAGTGTGCCGACGCCATCGACGCCGCATTCGATCTTGTCGCCGGCGACGATGGCTGCCACGCCCGCCGGGGTGCCGGTCATGATGATGTCGCCGGCGGCGAGCTCGACCTGCTGGGACAGCTTCCAGATGATCTCCGGCACGTTCCAGATCAGCTCGGAGAGATCGCCCTTTTGCCGCTCGGTGCCGTTGACGGACAGCCAGATCTTGCCCTTCGACGGGTGGCCGATCTTGGCCGCGGGCACCACCGCCGAGCAGGGTGCGGAGTGGTCGAAGGATTTGCCGACCTCCCAGGGGCGCTGCATCTTGCGCGAGGCGAGCTGAAGGTCGCGGCGGGTGAGGTCGATGCCGACGGCGTAGCCGTAGACGTGGTCGAGCACCTTGTCGGTCGGGATGTTCAGGCCGCCGCTTTTCAGCGCGACCACCAGCTCGACCTCGTGATGCATGTCCTGCGTCAGCGGCGGGTAGGGGATGACGGCGCCCTCGGGCGCCAGCATGTCGGCGTGCTTCGCAAAGAAGAACGGCGGGTCGCGCTCGTCATTGCCCATCTCGCGGATGTGCTCGAGATAGTTGCGGCCGACGCACCAGATGCGGCGGACCGGGAAGACACCGGCTTCGCCCACGACAGGAAGAGAAGGCTGCGGGAAGGCCGGGATGACGGTGGAGGCGCTCATGAAAGGTCTCGATGCGGTGAAATGGACGGGTCAGGACGTCGCGGTCATGGGGATGACGTTCGGCCCCATGTCGCGTTGTTGCAGGCGGAAGAACGAAGCATAGCGGCCGCCACGGCGCAACAGATCGTCATGCCGGCCCCGCTCGACGATCTCGCCGGCCTCGACCACCAGAATGGCGTCGGCGTTCATGATGGTGTGCAGGCGATGCGCGATGACCAGGGTGGTGCGGTTCTGGCAGAGATGCTCGATCGCCTCCTGCACCTGCCGCTCCGATTCCGAGTCCAGCGCGGCGGTGGCCTCGTCGAGCAGGATGATCGGGGCGTTGCGGATCAGCGCGCGCGCCACCGCGATGCGCTGGCGCTGGCCGCCGGAGAGCTGGGTGCCGTGCTCGCCGACCGGGGTGTCGTAGCCGAGCGGGAAGCTCATGATGAAGTCGTGCGCGCAGGCCGCCTTCGCCGCCTCGATGATCTCCGCCTCGGTCGCGCCCGGCTTGCCGAAGGCGATGTTGGCGCGGATGGTGTCGCGGAACAGATAGACGTCCTGGCCGACATAGGCGACCTGCTCGCGCAGAGACCGGCGCGACACCTTGGAGATCGACTGGCCGTCGATCAGGATGTCGCCCGCGGTCGCCTCGTAGAAGCGCAGCAGCAGCGCCAGCACCGTCGACTTGCCGCCGCCGGACGGGCCGACCAGCGCGGTGACCTTGCCGGGCTCGGCGACAAAGCTCATGCGGTCGAGCACCGGCTCGTTGTCGCGATAGGCGAAGGAGACGTCGCGCAGCTCGATCTTGGCGTCGCTGAGCTTCAGCTCCGGCTTGTCGTCATCGGGCTGCTCGCTGGCCGGGCTGTCGACGACTTCGAGCAGCATGCGGGCGCCGACCAGCTGGCTGTTGAGGTCGATGTTGAGCCGCGCCAGCCGCTTGGCCGGCTCGGTGGCCATCAGGAAGGCGATCATGAAGGAGAAGAACTGGCCGGGCGTGGCGTCGAGCGCGACCACGGAATAGCCGGCATACATCAGGCAGCCGGCGACGGCGAAGCCGCCGAGCATCTCCATCAGCGGGTTGGAGCGGTTGGAGACGCGGGCCATCTTGTTGGCGTTGCGCTCGACCACGGCGATGTTCTCGTCGATGCGCGCGCGCATCGTGTCTTCCAGCGTGAACGCCTTGACGGTGCGGATGCCCTGCAGCGATTCCTGCATCGTCTCGAGAATGTCGGCGGTGCCGGTGAACTGGTTGTAGGCGAGGCCCTTGATGCGCTTGACCAGCTTGCGCAGCACCAGCATCGCCGGCGGCACCACCAGCAGGCCGAGCAGCGACATCCAGGGATCCTGCAGCACCATCACCGCGATCATGCTGATCAGGGTGACGAGATCGCGCCCGACGGCGTTGATCAGCATGCTCAGGATGTCGGTGATCGACTTGGCGCCGGAGGTCAGCCGCGCCAGGAACTCGGAGGAATGGCGCTCGGAGAAGAAGCCGACGCTTTCGTTCATCAGCTTGGCGAACAGCTGCCGCTGGTTGTTGGCGAGGATGGCGTTGGAGATCTTCGACAGGATGACGGCGTAGCCGTAGGTGGTGATGCCCTTGATGAACAGCAGCAGCACGGTGACGCCGGAGAGCAGGACGATGCCCGGAATGCTCTTCTCGACATAGGCCTTGTTGATGACCTGGCCGAGCACGTAGGTCGCCGTGGCGCTCGCTCCGGCGGCGACCGCCATCAGCGCGAAGGCGGTGAGATAGCGGCGCCAGTAGACGAGCCCCTGTTCCATCACGAGGCGGCGGATCAGGATCGCGGCGCCATAGGGATCGTCGGTGATCTTCTTCGGAAATTCGGCCATTCTGGTCCCTGGCCGCGCGGGCAAATCGCCGGGCGGACCAGCAGTGCTTGCCCGCTCGGGGCGGCTTTTTCAAGCCCCCCGGTCCCCGGCTAAGTGCTTGATTCTAGGCCGAGGCCCGCTGCTCCCCGCTGCTGTGGCGTTCCAGGAACAGTTTGTGCTCCCAGGCCAGCGCATGGGCGGCGATCGTGTCCAGATTGTCATAGGCCGGGGTCCAGTCGAGCACGGCCCGCAGCCGGCTGGTATCGGCGACCATGCTCATGATGTCGCCGGGGCGGCGCGACGCGGTTTGCACCGGAATGGCCCGGCCGGAGACGCGGCGGACCGCCTCGATGGTCTCGAGCACGGAATAGCCGCGGCCATAGCCGCAGTTCAGGGTCACCGAGGGGCCGCCGGCGCGCAGATAAGCCAGCGCGGCGCGATGCGCCTGGACGAGGTCGCAGACATGGATGAAGTCGCGGATCGCGGTGCCGTCTTGTGTCGGATAGTCGGTGCCGTAGACGTCGATCTTGGCGCGCTGGCCGGTCGCGACCTCCATCGCGATCTTCATCAGATGCGTGGCGCCGACGGTGGCGAGCCCGATGCGGCCCTGCGGATCGGCGCCGGCGACGTTGAAATAGCGCAGCACGGCGTAATTCAGATCATGCGCCGCAGCGGTGTCGTGCAGCATGATCTCGGCCATCAGCTTCGAGCTGCCATAGGGCGAGGTCGGGCGCGTCGGCGCGGTCTCGGGCACCGGAACCTGGTCCGGATTGCCGTAGACGGCCGCCGTGGAGGAGAAGATGAAGCGGCTGACGCCGCGCTTGACCGCCGCATTGAGCAGGCTGCGCGTGGTCATGGTGTTGTTCTGATAGTAGAGGAGGGGATCGCGCACCGATTCCGGCACCACGATCGAGCCGGCGAAATGGATGATGCTGTCGACGCCGTGCTGGCTGATGACGCCGTCGACGAGGTTCTCGTCGCCGGCATCGCCGATGAACAGCGGCACCTCGTTCGGCACGAAGGCGGAAAAGCCGGTGGAAAGATTGTCGATCACCACGACGCTTTCGCCGGCCTCGGCCAGCGCGAGCACCATGTGGCTGCCGATATAGCCGGCGCCGCCCGTGACGAGCACAGTCATTGTTTGACACGATCCCTGTCTGTTTTGCGGCACGCTAACGCCCGCGAAATGAAGGACCGGTTGCAGGGAATCGCGAACTGGCGGCGGTGCTGAATGTTGCGTATAGGGAACCGTTAAAATTGGAGTGGATGGTGCAAGCCGAGCCGTTTTCCGCCGGAGACCTCGACGTCATCGTGCCGAACCTGCACCGCCGCTATTCCGGCGTGACGGCGACCAACCGCATGGTGGCGCCGAAGCTCGCGAGGCTGGTGCGCGTGGCCTGGCTCGGCACCTATGCGCCGGAGGGGATCGCGCGGATGCGCGGGCGCGATCTGTTGGCGCTGTGGCGTCGGCCGCGGCCGCTGATCTGGCACGCGCGCCGCAACGACGAGATGATCGTCGGCGTGATCCTGCGCGCGCTCGGCTGGCCGTTCAAGCTGGTGTTCACCTCGGCCGCGCAGCGCCATCACAGCTGGATCACGCGCTGGCTGATCAGGCGAATGGATGCGATCATCGCGACCAGCGAGATCTCGGCGTCGTACCTGAAGCGCGCGGCTGTGGTCATCACGCATGGCGTCGATACCGAGGTGTACAAGCCGCCGGCCGATCGCGCCGCGGCCTTCGCCGAAAGCGGGTTGCCCGGCCGATACGCCATCGGCTGCTTCGGGCGCGTCCGCGCGCAGAAGGGCAGCGACGTGTTCGTCGCCGCGATGTGCCGGCTGCTGCCGCGCTATCCGGATTTTTCCGCCGTTCTGGTCGGCGCCGTCACGCCCGAGCAGATGCCGTTCGCAGCCGAGCTGAGGAAGCAGATCGCGGCCGCCGGCCTCGAGCAGCGCATCGTCATCACCGGCGAGCTCGACATCGCCGACGTGCAGCGCTGGTACCAGCGCCTGACGATCTATGCCTTCACCTCGCGCAACGAAGGCTTTGGCCTCACCCTGATCGAGGCGATGGCCGCCGGTGCCGCGCTGGTCGCCGCGCGCGCAGGCGCCGCCGAGATCGTGGTGGAAGAGGGCGTGACCGGCAGGCTGGTGCCCCCCGGCGACGTCGATGCGCTGGCCGCAGCGCTGGAGCCGCTGATGCGGGATCCGGAGGCGGCGCGTGTGATGGGGCAGAAGGCGCGGATGCGGGTGGTGGAAGAGTTCAGCCTGGAGGCCGAGGCCGAGAAGATCGCCGCGGTCTATCGCGGGCTGGTCTGAGCGATGACCGCGGCGACGAATGCATCGAGGTCGCCGCCGGCGAACAGGAAGCCGGGCAGGCCCGCCGCTTCGGCTGCAGCGATGTCGGACGCGCGGTCGCCGATCACGAAGCTGCCCTCGCGCCGGACCGGCCAGTGCTGCATCAGGTCGAGGATCATGCCCGGCGCCGGCTTGCGCCAGGGATGCTCGCGCAGATATCGCTCGACGGAGCCTTCGGTGTGGTAGGGGCAGTAGCGGATGTCGTCGATCACGGCGTCCTGTGCCGCGAGCTCGGCCCGCATCCACTGGTGCAGGCTGAGCACGTCGTCCTCGCTGAACAGCCCGCGCGCCACGCCGGACTGGTTGGTGAACAGGAAGACGTGATAGCCGGCCTCGTTCAGCCGCCGGATCGCAGCCGCCACATTCGGCATCCAGCGGATGCGCTCGGGCGCACCGATGTAGTTGTCGTCATGATTGATGACGCCGTCGCGATCGAGGAACGCCGCGGGCTTGAGCTGAGGAGTCGTCATCTAGCGCTCATCCTGCATCAAGGTCGCCTCGATCGTCTCGCAGATGCCGTGCGCGGTGGCGAGATGGATCTGCTGGATCAGCGGCGTGTCGTCGCTCGGCGCCACCAGGAGCTCGTCGCACAGCTCGCCCATCGCGTGGCCCTTGGCGCCGGTGAAGCCGATCGTGGTGAGCCCGCGCTCGCGGGCCTTGCGCAGGGCGTTGAGGATGCTCGGCGAGCGGCCGGAGGTCGAGATCGCCAGCAGCACGTCGCCGCGAGCGCCGAGTCCTTCGACCTGGCGGGCGAAGATGTGCTCGAACCCGTAGTCGTTGCCGATCGCGGTCAGCGCCGAGGTGTCGGTGGTCAGTGCGATGGCCGCCCAGGCAGGCCGCTCCTGCTTGTAGCGGCCGACGATCTCGGCCGCGATGTGTTGCGCATCCGCCGCGCTGCCGCCATTGCCGACGATCAGCAGCTTGTGGCCGCCGCGCAGCGCCGCGACGATCATCGCCGCGATCCGCTCCGCGCTGGCCAGCAGCGCAGGGTCGGCAACGGCCCGCTCCATCGCCGCGCGGGAGCGGGCGAGATGGCGGGCGATCGGGCTGTCCGGTGCGTGGGTCACGATGTCGGCTCGGGTCACGATGACGCCGGTGTATGGGGCGCGCTGTCCCGGCGCAAGCTATCGCGCGACCGGGATCGCCGCCCCGGCCAGCACCCGCTGGGCGATGGCGGCCACATCGGTCGCCGGGATGTCGCGCATGCAGCGATGGTCGTTCATGCGGCAGACCGGGCGATGGCAGGGCTGGCAGGGCACCTGGGTCTTGGTCTGAACCGTCGCGGCGAGGCCGTTCAGCGGCGCCCAATGGTACGGGCTGGTGGGGCCGAAGATGCCCATGGTCGGCGTGCCCAGCGCGGCCGCGATGTGCATCAGCCCCGAATCGTTGGAGATGGCGACACGGGCCGCCGCCATCGCCAGGATGCCGTTTCGGAGGTCGGTTCCGGTGAGGTCACGGACAGCAGGACCCCCGGCAGCGACGATCTCGGCCGCCAGCGCCTTTTCGCCGGGGCCGCCGACCACCCAGACGTCGAGACCGGCCGCGATCAGCAGCCGGGCCGCCTCGCCGTAGAACGGCCAGCGCTTGGCGGCGCCGACCGAGCCGGGAGCCAGCGCGACGGCTGGCCGGTTCCCCAGGCCATTGGCCTCGCGCCAGCGCGCGACGTCCTCTGGCGGCACCCGCAACTGCGGCACCGGCCATTCCGGCGGCAGCGGCGCCCCGTCGGGCAAAGCGAGCGCGGCGTTCTTGTCGATGAAGCGCGGCAGCTTCTTTTCGCCCCAGCGCCAGCGGTTCAGCAGCCCGAACCTCACTTCGCCGACGAAGCCCACGCGCTCGGGGATCGCGGCCAGCGCCGGGGCCAAGGCGGACTTCCAGGTCCGCGGCATCACCAGGGCGGTCCGATAGTGGCGCTCGCGCAACATTGCGGCGAGCTGCCATTGGCGGGCGAGCGCAAGCCGGCTGCGCGGCAGGTCCCAGACGATCCCGGAGCGCACGCCGGGCATGTAATCGACCAAAGGCGCGCACAGGGACGTCACCAGCAGGTCGACCGGGCGATTCGGCCAGCGCTCCTTGAGCACCCGCACCACGGTGTGGCCGCGCACGAAGTCGCCGATCCACATATAGGGGATGATCAGGATCGGGCTGGTGTCGTCAGCGTCCACCGTGATCTTGGCCGAATTCGAATTCATTCTTTGACTGCCTGGCTCTGGCGCGCTGGTAGCCGCTCCGCCGCCACGGGTAAAGTGGGCCCGGGCCAGCCGTCACCAAAGCGCTTACACTTTGCCGCCGCATGCGCTACGCGAGGGCCGGGTTTCGGGATCAGGACGGGTTACGGAATGTTGCTGGTGACCGGCGGCGCCGGGTTTATCGGATCGAATCTGGTGGCGGCGCTGAACGATGCCGGCCGGACCGACGTCGTCGTCTGCGATACGCTCGGCAGCGAGGGCAAGTGGCGCAACCTGGCCAAGCGGCAGCTGGCCGACGTCGTGCCGCCGTCCGATCTGGACGCCTGGCTGAAGGGACGCAGGCTCGACGCCGTGCTGCACATGGGCGCGATCTCCGCGACCACCGTGGTCGACGGCGACCTCGTGATGGAGCGCAACTTTCGCAGCTCGTTGCGCCTGCTCGACTGGTGCACGGCCAACACCACGCCCTTCATCTACGCGTCCTCGGCCGCGACCTATGGCGACGGCGCGCAGGGCTTCGTCGACGATCCCTCGCTGGCAGCGCTGAAGGCGTTGCGGCCGATGAACCTCTATGGCTGGAGCAAGCATCTGTTCGACATGGCGATCGCCGCCCGCGCCGAGCGCGGCGAGCGGCTGCCGCCGCAATATGCCGGCCTGAAGTTCTTCAACGTGTTCGGTCCCAACGAATACCACAAGGGATCGATGATGAGCGTACTGACGCGCCGCTTCGACGACATCAAGGCCGGCCGCACCCTGCAGCTGTTCAAGTCGCACCGCGACGGCATTGCCGATGGCGACCAGCGCCGCGACTTCATCCATGTCGACGACGTCGTGCGCGTGATGCTGTGGCTGCTGGCCACGCCGGCGGTGTCAGGGCTTTTCAACGTCGGCACCGGGCAGGCGCGCAGCTTCAAGGACATGATGCTGGCGGTGTACGCCACGCTCGGAGCAACGCCGCGGATCGAATACGTCGACATGCCCGAAGCGATTCGCGGCAGCTACCAGTACTTCACCCAGAGCAATGTCGACCGCCTGCTGGCCGCGGGCTACAACGGCGGCTTCACGCCGCTCGAGGATGCGGTGGCCTTCTATGTCCGGGACTATCTCGATTCCGCCGACCGCTTCCGCTAGACGACCTGCCGTGGACCACCTGCACCGAGACTGCCGCTGATGTTCGATTTCGACGATCTCTCGCAAGCGATCGCCCGCCAGACGGTGCTGTGCGTCGGCGACCTCATGCTGGACGAGTTCGTCTATGGCGAGGTGTCGCGGATCTCGCCGGAGGCACCCGCGCCCGTCATCGCGGTCCAGCGCAGCGAGACCAATATCGGTGGCGCCGGCAATGTCGCGCGCAACATCGCCGCGCTCGGCGCGCGCTGCATCTTCGTCGGCCTGGTGGGGCAGGACACCGCGGGCGATCAGCTCGAGGCCGAGCTTGCCAAGGTCGACGGCATCGCGTGCGTGCTGGTGCGCGATCCCGCGCGGCCGACGACGCGCAAGGTGCGCTTCGTCTCGGAGCATTTCTCGACCCACATGCTCCGTGCCGACTGGGAGCGCGCCGCGCCGGCGTCCGAGGACATCGAGCAGAAGCTGATCGCTGCCATCCTGCCGCTGATCGCGCGGGCCGACATCGTGCTGCTGTCGGACTACGCCAAGGGCGTGCTGACCGCGCGCGTGCTGCGCAACGTGATCGACGCCGCGCGCAAGGCCGGCAAGCGCGTGATCGTCGATCCCAAGAGTGCGAATCTTGCCATCTATCGCGGCGCCAGCGTGCTGACGCCGAACCGCAAGGAATTCTCGGAAGCGACCCGCAGCCGCGCCGAGACCGAGCAGGAGATCGCCGCGGCCGCGCAGGACGCGATCTATCTGGCCGATTGCGAGGCGATCCTGGTGACGCAGAGCGAGCGCGGCATGACCCTGGTGCCGCGCCAGGGCGATCCGGTCCACGTGCCGGCCTATCCGGTGAAGGTGCGCGACGTCTCCGGCGCCGGCGACACGGTCGTCGCCGTGCTGGCGTCGGCGCTCGCCGCGGGCGCAGCCTGGGAGGATGCGCTGCGGATGGCGAGCGCGGCCGCCGCCGTGGCTGTCAGCAAGCAGGGCACCGCCAGCGTCACCGCGTCCGAGCTGCGCCGCAAGATCCTGCCGCATGCATATCGGGCTGCCGAGGAGAAGATCGTCGAAAGCGATGCCGAACTCGCGGCCCGTGTCGGGGCGTGGCGACGCGAGGGCCTGCGCGTCGGCTTCACCAACGGCTGCTTCGATATCCTGCATCCGGGCCATGTGAAGGTGCTGACGGCGGCGCGGGCCGCCTGTGACCGGCTGGTGGTCGGGCTGAACAGCGATGCCTCGGTCAAGCGGCTGAAGGGCGAGAGCCGCCCCGTGCAAGACGAGCGCGCGCGGGCCGAAGTGCTGGCCGCATTGGAAGCCGTGGATCTCGTCGCCATCTTCGCAGAGGATACGCCGCTGCGCCTGATCGAGCTGGTGCGGCCGAGCGTGCTGGTCAAGGGCGGCGACTACACGCGCGAGCAGGTGGTGGGCCATGAGGTGGTCGAGGCCGCCGGCGGCGAGGTGCTGCTGATCGACATCCTGAAGGGCCACAGCACGACGGCGCTGGTCGATCGCGCGCGGAGCGATCAACGATGAGCGCGCTCGCAGGTCATCCCGGTCCGGCGCTGCTGGCGCGCCGCTGGCGCGATCCCGCAGCGTGGCGGACCACGGTCGATGTCGTGGCCATCCTGCTCGCGGCCTCGCTGCCATGGTCGACCTCGCTGGTCTCGATCCTCGGCGTCGTCATGCTGATCACGATGGTGCCGTATCTCGACCTCGAGCGTCTGCTCGAGATCCTGAAGCGGCCGATCTCGCTGGCGCCGATCGCGCTGTTCGTGCTGGCGCTGGTCGGCACGTTATGGTCGGACGCGGCCTGGGGCGCGCGGCTCTATGCGGTCGGGCCGGCCGCGAAGCTCCTGGTGCTGCCGGCGCTGCTCTACCACTTCCAGCGATCCGAGCGCGGCCTGTGGGTGTTTACCGCCTTTCTCGCCTCCTGCGTCCTGATGGTCGTGATGTCCACGGCGGTCGCCTACAATCCCGCGCTGGCGCTGAAAGCCAACGCGGATCGCGGCATCTTCGTGAAGAACTACATCGACCAGGGCCAGGAATTCTCACTCTGCGCGGTGGCGCTGGCCTATCCGATCGCGCAGCTGTTGCGCGCGCGTCGTTTCGTGCCGGCGGGTCTTCTCACCGCGATCATGATCGCGTTCCTGGCCAACATGATCTTCGTCGTCGTCTCGCGCACGGCGCTGGTCACGATTCCGATCCTGCTCGCGGTGTTCGGCCTGATCCACCTGAAATGGCGGGCCAACCTGCTGATCGCCGTGTCGGCTGTCGTGATCGGCTTGGCGGCGTGGTCGGTCTCGCCGCAATTGCAGCAGAAGCTGTCGACGTTCACGCAGCAGTACCAGGACTACCGCAACGACCGGGGCACCACCTCGATCGGCGAACGGCTCGAGTTCTGGCGCAAGTCGCTGCGCTTCTTCGCCGAAGCTCCGGTCATCGGGCACGGCTCGGGCTCGACGCGCCATCTGTTCGAGCTGGCCGCCGCGAGCGAACGCGCCGACCTCTCCGCCGGAGCCGTGGTCGGCAATCCGCACAATCAGACGCTGAACGTCGCGGTGCAGTGGGGCACGCTTGGCATCGTGATCCTATACGCGATGTGGGCGGTGCATCTGCTGCTGTTCCGTGGCGACGGCTTAGTGCCGTGGATCGGGCTGCTCGTCGTCGTGCAGAACATCTTTACCTCCCTGTTCAACTCGCACATCTTCGATTTCCACGAGGGGTGGATGTATGTCATCGGCGTCGGCGTGGCCGGCGGCATGGTGCTGCGGTCGCGGACGAAGCCTGCGGCGGAGCAGGGGGCTGTCGCGCCATGACGCGCCTGTCGCAGCTCACCTCGCGGAACCTGCTGATCGCGGCGCATGACCTCCTGGTCAGCGTCGCCGCGCTGTTCGCGGCGTTCTACATCCGCTTCGAGGGCGCCAGCACGTTCTGGGAGCGGGTGCCGCTGCTCTTGCAGATCCTGCCCTACTTCATCGCCTTCAGCTTCGTGGTCTTCTATTTCTCCAACCTGCTGACCACGAAGTGGCGCTTCACGTCGCTGCCGGATGCGCTCAATATCGTGCGCGTCGCGACCGTGCTGACGCTCGCCTTCCTGGTGCTCGACTACATCATCGTCGCGCCCAATGTCCGCGGCACGTTCTTCTTCGGCAAGCTGACGATCATCCTGTTCTGGTTCCTGGAGATCTTCGCGCTGAGCGCATTGCGCTTCGCCTACCGCTATTTCCGCTACACGCGGGTGCGCCGCCACGCCAAGTCGGAGGATGCGGCGCCGGCCCTGCTGATCGGCCGCGCGGCCGATGCGGAAGTTGTCCTGCGCGGCATCGAGAGTGGCGCGGTGAAGCGGATCTGGCCGATCGGCATCCTGTCGCCGTCGATGGCCGACCGCGGCCAGCTGATCCGCGGCGTTCCCGTGCTCGGCGGCATCGACGACGTCGAGGACGTCGCGGCCGATTTTGCCCGGCGCGAGCGGCCGATCGCGCGGGCATTGATGATGCCGACCGCCTTCGAGCCCGACTGTCATCCGGAGACCTTCCTGATGCGGGCGCGCCGGCTGCGCCTGATCGTCAGCCGGCTGCCGTCGCTGGAGAGCGGCGATGCGCCGCGGCTTGCACCGGTGGCGGTCGAGGATCTGCTGCTGCGGCCGAGCCACAAGATCGACTATGGCCGGCTCGAGGCGCTGGTGCGCGGCAAGGCCGTCGTCGTCACCGGCGGCGGCGGCTCGATCGGCGCCGAGATCTGCCAGCGCGTCGTGGCGTTCGGCGCGGCGCGGCTGCTCATTCTCGAGAACTCCGAGCCCGCGCTCTATGCGATCACCGAGGCGCTCGCGGCCGACCCGGAAGCGCTTGTCGCCGTCGAGGGCCGCATTGCCGACATCAGGGATCGCGACCGGGTGTTCGCGCTGGTCGGCGAGTTCAAGCCTGACCTGGTGTTTCATGCCGCCGCCCTGAAGCACGTGCCGATCCTCGAGCGCGACTGGAGCGAAGGCGTCAAGACCAACATCTTCGGCTCGATCAACGTCGCCGATGCCGCGGTGGCGTCAGGCGCCGAGGCGATGGTGATGATCTCGACCGACAAGGCGATCGAGCCGGTGTCGATGCTCGGGCTGACCAAGCGCTTTGCCGAGATGTATTGCCAGGCGCTCGACCGTCAGCTCGCCGAGCGGCCGGCGGGGCGGCCGCCGATGCGGCTCATCTCGGTGCGGTTCGGCAACGTGCTGGCCTCGAACGGCTCCGTCGTGCCGAAGTTCAAGGCACAGATCGAGTCCGGCGGACCGGTCACCGTGACCCATCCGGACATGGTGCGCTATTTCATGACGATCCGCGAGGCCTGCGACCTCGTCATCACGGCGGCCTCGCATGCGCTGGCCCCGCAGCGGCCGGATGTTTCGGTCTATGTGCTGAACATGGGCCAGCCGGTGCGCATCGTCGAGCTCGCCGAGCGCATGATCCGGCTGTCCGGCCTGCAGCCGGGCTACGACATCGAGATCAGGTTCACGGGCATCCGCCCGGGCGAGCGGCTTAACGAGATCCTGTTCGCGAGCGAGGAGCCGCCGGTCGAGATCGGCGTGTCCGGCATCATGGCGGCCACGCCCAATGAGCCGCCGATGTCGACGCTGAAGGGCTGGATCGCGGCGCTCGATCAGGCGATCGGTCGTAACGACCCCGTCACGATCAAGTCGGTGCTGAAGGATGCGGTGCCGGAGTTCGGCTCGAGCGCGGCCTGAGCCGTCAACGGCGTGGCCGCGAGAACCGGCTCAACACCGAGGTGACGGCGCCAAGACCTAGGACGAGCAGGATGGCGTCGGCCGTCATCGACCGCTGCGCGATCGAGAGAGCCGCGAGCGCCGCCAGCGCGATATTGAGGATGAACACCTCGCCGACGACACGCGAGACGGTGAAGCCGTTGTCGGTGGCGCGCTGATAGAAGTGGGTGCGGTGCGCGGCCCAGAACGGCTCGCGCCGCGCGATCCGCCGCAGCAGGGTGAAAGTGGCATCGACCAAGTAGTACAACGGCAGCAGCAGCGCCGCGACGATGAAGCCCTGCCAGGCCAGATGCAGCAGTCCCCAACCGAGCAGCAGGCCGATCGGCAGGCTGCCGACGTCGCCGAGAAAGACCTTGGCCACCGGGCGGTTGAAGGGCGCAAAGCCGAGCATGGCTCCGCCCAGCGCGGCGGAGATGGCCGTGGCCGGCCAGGGCAGCTCACCGGCGAGGCCGAACAGCACGAGCGTCGCCGTGATCGGCACCGCCTCGGCCACGGTCATCAGGTCGAGCCCGTCCATGAAGTTCACGAGGTTGACGAACCACAGACCGGCGATCAGCAGCAGCGTGCGCTCGGCCGCGAACGGAATCGGAAACAGCCTGAGATCGTCGGGCGCGGTGAAGACGACGAGGCCGACCGCCAGCCCCTGCAGGACGAAGCGCGGCAGCACGGGGATCGGCCTGACGTCGTCGACCAGGCCGACCAGCGCCAGCAGCGGCACGGCGATGAACAGCATCAGGAGCGGCGCGAAACCGAGCACGGCGGCGAAGGCGCCGCCGACCACGAGCGTTGCGCCGACAACCGCGATGCCCGCGCCTTGCGGCGTCGGGATCTTGTGCGAGGAGCGCGCGTTCGGCCGCGCCAGCGCATAGCGCTGCAGCAATGGCCGCAGCAGCACGAGCAGCAGGGCGCACATCATGGCTGCGAGCAGGGCGATGATGGCGACATTCGCGGCGGGGTTGGTGATCATCGGCGGCGGTCCGAGGCCCCGGCGAGGCGGTCATAGAGCGCGACCACCGACCGGCCGATGATCCTGGCCGAGAGCCTGTCCTCGACCAATTGGCGCGCGGCAACGCCGTAGCGGCGACGCAGATCGGGGGATGTCGCGAGCTCCAGCATGGCGGCTGCCAGTGCGGCTGAATCCTCGACCGGCACCGCGAGCCCGGTCTGGCCGTCGATCGCGATCTCGCGGCAGCCCGGGGCGTCGGTCGATACCAGGGGCCGCCCGCAGGCGGCGGCCTCGAGCAGGCTCACCGGCAGCCCCTCGCGATGCGAGGGCAGCACGGCGACGTGGCAGCGGCGCCAGAGCTCCGTGATGTCCTTGATCTGGCCGAGCAGGGCGATCCCTGGCTCGTTGCGCCAGGCCTGGATCTCCTCGGCGGAGACCGAGGCGGGGTTGGCCGGATCGGGGGAGCCCGCGATCAGCAACTGGTCGTCGCGGCCCTGCTGGCGCAGCGTCCGGTGGGCGGCGACCAGCGCGCGGATGCCCTTGTCGGCGAGCAGGCGTCCGGCGAAGCCGAACGTGACCGGCCCGTCCGGCTCGGGGAGCGGCTGAAAGCGGTCGGTGTCGACGCCGGAGCCAGGGATCAGCGTGATCCGGTCGGCCCGCACGCCCATGGCCTGCAGGGCGTCGCGATCATCCGGATTCTGCACCAGCACGCAACTCGGCGCCCGGTTCATCAGCCGCGGCAGCAGCCACAGCAGGCCCTGCTTGAGCAGGCGGGAGCGCAGGCTCGTCGAGGTGAAGATGTAACCGAGGCCGGTCATGGCGTTGACCACCGGCGTCGTGCTCCCGAGCGCCGCCAGCGAGCCGAGCACGCTGGCCTGCAGTCCCGAATGATGCACGAGGTCGGGCTGGATCGCCGCTTCCACGGCACGGATCGCGCGGACCGTCGGCATGGCGGCGGACGGCGACAGGCCGCCGCGCCGGAACGGAATCGGATGCAGCACGAAGCGTTCGGCGGCGATCGCCGCGGCGCCGGCGTTGACGTTGGTCGCGACATGCACCTCGTAGCCGGCATCGCGCGCCGCGCGCGCCATCGGCAGCCGGTGCATCAGGAACGCGAAATCCTCGTTGGCCACGTAAAGCAGGCGGCGCGGCGAAGCGGAGCGGGGCGGGGGCATCAAACTCACGGTCTCAGGCGGTCTTGGCGCCGTATAGGCCAAGAACCGCGCTGGCGCGAGCCGTTATCGGGCCTGCGGCTTGCGGAATGCCGCTCAGCCCCCACCGCCAAGGCCTTGGGCCCGGCGCCCCCGAAGGCGCCGGACGTCAGACGAGGTGGAAGCTCGACAGGTGGGACAGCAGCTCGGCCGTCGACACGTGTTGGATCGTGATGGTGTCCGCAGCCGCATCGGCGATCACCGCGTTGCCGGCGGCGTCATCGTGGATCGCTGCCTGGAGCGCGGCCTGATCCGCGAAGAGGCTCTGGCTGAAGACGATCTTGTCGGTGCCGAGGTTGAAGTCCGTGATGTTCACCTGACCGAAATGGGCGGCGAACACGAAGGTGTCGTGCCCCTCGAGCGACACCGAAGTCCCGGCGGTGCCGGCCACCGTGGCCGCGCCCGACGATCCGGAGACCAGGGTGCCGCCCTGGCCGTCGGCGGCAAAATGGAAGCTGTCTTGCGCCACCGCGCCGACGACATGGAATGATGAGCTGTTCGTCCCGTCGCTCAGCGACAGCACCCCGCTCGTCTCGTCGAAATGCGTCTGCAGCGATGCGAAGGCGATGCCCTTGACGTCGATCTGGGCTGCGGTGCTGCCGAAACCGACGAGATTGCCGCTGAACGAGGACGCGGCGAGGACCAGGTCGGCGCCAACAGACGTGTTGGCTGTCATTGCGGAGGCCGTCACCGCGCTCACGGACGCCGGAATTCCGATCGTGCCGTCGCCGTTCAGGTCCTGGTGGAAGCTGGTCTCCAGAGCTTCGAGGGAGGCCGAGCTGCCTGCCACGGCCCCGATCGCGTTGCTGGTGTAGTTACCGCTGCTGTCGGCATTCCAGACCGTATAGAGGTCGGAGCCGGCCATTTTCCAGGCGATCTGATAACCGCTGCCCGAGGCCTCCGCGCCGATCGCCGTCCAGCCGCCGAGCTGGCCGGCGACGACGGCATTGCCGCCGAACATCACCTGAACCGCGGTGCCACCCGACACGGGCGTCATGAGGTAGGCCGTGCCCGAGAGTGACAGGCTGGTCGACCCCAGGGCCTCGATGACGCTCCCGCCCGGCGCCGCGCTCGGGGCGCCGATGGTGCCGTCGCCATTGAGGTCCTGATGGAAGCTGGTCTCCAGAGCCTCGAGGGAGGCCGAGCTGCCCGCCACGGCGCCGATCGCATTGCTCGTATAGTTGCCGCTGCTGTCGGTGTTCCAGACCGTGTAGAGATCGGAGCCGGCCATCTTCCAGGCGACCAGATACCCGCTGCCGGATGCCTCGGCGGCGATCGGATTCCAGCCACCGAGCTGACCGATGGTCACGACGCTGCCACCGAACTTGATCTGCGGACCGGTGCCGCCGGCGACCGGATCGAGGAAATAGCTCGAGCCGGCCAGCACCAGGCTGGTCGATCCGGCAGATTCGATCACCGTGCTCGGAATCCCGATGGTGCCGTCGCCGTTGAGATCCTGCTGGAAGTTGCTCTCCAGCAGCTCCAGCGCACTGCTGCTGCCGCTGACGGCGCCGATCGCATTGCTCGTATAGTTGCCGGTGCTGTCGGTGTTCCAGACCGTGTAGAGATCGCTGCCGGCCATCTTCCAGGCGATCTGATAGCCGCCACCCACAGCTTCCGCGGCGATCGGAGTCCAGCCGCCCAGCTGTCCCGGCGCGACCGTGGAGCCGTTGAACTTCACCTGAGGACCCGTGCCGCCGGTCACGGGATTGAGGAAATAGCTGCTGCCGGATTGAACCAGGCTGGTGGCGCCGATCGCCTCGATCACGGTGCTGGCGACGCCGATCGTGCCGTCGCCGTTCAGATCCTGGTGGAACGCCGTCTCGAACGTCTCGAACGAGGTCGAGCTTCCGGACACGCCGCCGATCGCGTTGCTGGTGTAGTTGCCGGCCGCGTCGACGTTCCAGACGGTGTAGAGATCCTGGCCCTGGAACTTCCAGGCGACTTCGTAGCCGCCGCTGCCGTTGGATTCGACGCCGATCGGCATCCAATTGCTGAGCTGGTGAACCACCACGTTCGCGCCATTGAACCGCAGCGCCACCGTCGTGCTGCCGCCGATTGCGTTGAGATCGTAGATGACGCCGACCTGGGCGAGGCTGATCGATCCGAGCGCCTCGATGACGGTATTGGCGAAATACGGCGCCGCGCCGACCGCCGGGTTGAGCTGGGCGAGGCCCGCCCCGGCCACGGCGGCATTGGTCATCGGCACGGACGTCTGCTGCAGGATCTCCGAAACGTTCGCCGAGGTCAGCGTCGGGTTGGCCGTCAGGATCAACGCCGAGATCGCCGCGACCGTGGGCGCAGCCGCCGACGTGCCGTAGAAATCGGTCAGGCCGGAGACCGTCGTTGTGATGTTGTCGACGCCGGACACCACCACGGGGTTGAGCTGGAGCGGCGTGGTGAGGCGTGTGCCGTCGTTGGCCAACAGGATCTCAGTCCCGGCTCCCGATGACGAAAAGCTCTCCGAAACGGCTGTTGCGCCGAAGGCCGGCGTATTCGCGCTGTTGACGGCGCCGACGGTGATCACCCCCGGCGTCATCGCATGGCCGAACACCGTGCCGACATTTGCGCCGCTGATGGAGACCGGCAAACCGTTGCCGGCCAGGATCTCCTTGATCGTGGACGGCGTGGGGCCCACCGGAGAGTTCGCGATCACGATCTGATAGGTGCCAGAGACGTTGAACTGGAAGCCGACGAAAGGATCCTGATTGAGGTTGGGGAAGGAGGCGACCTCTTGGCCATCCTTGTACACGTTGACTGAAAGATGGACCGCGGCTTGCCCGAAAGGCTCGTCCCATTGTACGAGCATTCGGGCGCCTGCAGTCACACTGATCGTCTGCGCGATGTTGCCGCCGAAGCTCAGTGCATTGCCAGCATAGTAACTTCCGTCGAAGCTGCCCGACATCGAGGTCCAGGCGGTCTGATAGGCTGAGCTTCCGTTGTTGCCTGCCGACGTCACATAGGTCACGCCCATCGCCTGGACGGTCTGGATGGCCTGCGCGATGATTCCGTTCTGGAAGAACGGCTCGTCGGTGTAGCTCACGTCGTCGACGATCACCTTGCAGCCGGCATTGGCGAGCGCGATGATGCCGTTCGCGAAGTCCTGCTCGCTCTGGCTCGCGGTATAGAAGGCGAGGCTGGCATCGGGAGCGATGTCGTGGATGACCTGCATCATCGCACGGCCCTCGTCGGATCCGCCCGAGGCCATGTCCTTCAGGATCTGGATCTTGGAGGCCGAAGGCAAGGCACCGCTGGCTTCGTCGGCCGCTGCGCCGCCCTGATTGTTGAAGCTGCTGGAGAGCACGCCGATCTTGATGCCCGCGCCGGTCACGCCGGTGGAGTTGCCGCCGAGTGCCTGGACGACCTGAGCGCCGGTCGCGCCGCTTGCGCTGACTGCCGAGGTGACGGCGTCCGTCACCGCCTCCTGAAGCGACGCATGGACGGTGCTGTTCGCCGCGCCGTGGGCCGATGCGCTCTGGGCCGGACCGGACGATGACCAGGTCTGCAGTGACGCCCCGGCGCTGTACGTTGTCTCGACCACCGTCGAGAGCACCTCGACGGTCGGCCCGATACTCTGCGCGACGACCTGTACGGTCTCGGTCGTGACATGGCCTGCGGCCGCGGCCGGTGGATTGAACGAGATCTCCTGGGTGACTTGCCAGGACGAGCCGATGACGGCCGTCCAGGTCGTTGCCTCGGCGGCCTC
Source organism: Bradyrhizobium sp. STM 3809 (assembly GCF_000239795.1). Classification (GTDB taxonomy): domain Bacteria; phylum Pseudomonadota; class Alphaproteobacteria; order Rhizobiales; family Xanthobacteraceae; genus Bradyrhizobium. The sequence goes on from NZ_CAFJ01000328.1 coordinate 19,202, forward strand.
CTGCGTCCAGGACGGGGTCTGCGCGCTGATCTCGACGATGTGGGCTAGCGGCGCCGCTTCGCCGCCATCGGCCATGACCGTGCCGCTCGCATCGGCCGACTCGCTGGTGGCCAGTGACGGGGCAGCACCGGTTGGCTCGACCGACGCATGGACCGTCTGCCCGCCGCCGGTGGCCGGCTTGGCCGCATCGTCGACCGCGCTGGCGCCTGCTGCAGGCTGCTGCACGTGCCGGTCGTCGTGACCGTCGGCAACGGGATCGAAGATGAGAGATTGAGCGGCTTCTCGCCAGCGGTGGGAAATCTCTTCGGCGCGGTCAGAATTGTTCAGCATGGATGCAACAATGGTGATCCTGCCGTCGAGCCCGACAGGAGAGATGAAATGAAGCATCCAACGTGATGCCCCGCGAACTTGAAA
>NZ_CAFJ01000327.1 GCF_000239795.1 Bradyrhizobium sp. STM 3809
GCCGGGCACGCCGATCGCATTGTCCTTCTGCAGCGGCAGGGACAATTCGTCGACCGTGAAGGCGGTGTAGAGCGGCATCTTCTCCTTGAGGCCGGCCTGCGCGTATTGATTGAGGAACTGCACGCCGGCCGCGCCGGGATAGAACACGAAGATCGACTCGGCGCCGGAGGCGCGCGCCTTGGAGAGCTCGGCGGAGAAGTCGAGCTGGCTCGGCCACACCGTATACTCTTCGCCGACGACCTGGCCCTTGAACGTGCTCTTCACGCCCGCCAGCATGTCCTTGCCGGCCGCATAGTTCGGGCCGATGAGGAACACCGACTTCACGCCCTTCTGGTTCATGTAGAGGCCCATCGCCGCGGGCGTCTGGTCGTTCTGCCAGGAGGTCGAGAACACGTAGGGCGAGCACAATTCGCCGGCGAGCTGCGACGGGCCGGCATTGGCGGAGATCAGGAAGGTCTGGGAATCCACCGCCGTCTTCAGCGAGGCCAAGAGCACGTTCGACCAGATGTAGCCGACGATGAAATCGACCTTGTCGGACTGCACCAGCTTCTCGGTCTTCTGCTTGCCCACGTCGGGCTTCTGCTGGTCATCCTCGTAGATCACCTCGACCGGCTTGCCGTCCATCTTGCGGCCGAGATGGTCGAGCGCGAGCTCGAACGAGTTGCGCATGTCGTTGCCGATCACGGCGGTCGGACCGCTGAAGGTCGAGACGAAGCCGATCTTGATGGTGTCGCCGGCGAAGGCGGTGCTCGAAAACAGCAGCGCCGCGGCGCCCGCCAGCCAGAAGCTCGTCTTCATGGTCTTCCCTCCCCTGATCACGTGCAGTTCTTATCGTTGTTTCGTCACCGGCATGCAGCAGCACGGCTGCCGGCGGCGTTTCGCCGCAGCAAGCCGTTGCGCGACGCTGATCCTGCGCGCCATCGATCCATGCACCATAATTCCCAGAAACGGGCAAACGCAAGAACTATAGTGCCTATTAAGGATGCTGCAGCACAGCAGAGCGCCGCTCTGGGAGAAGGCTGGGATAGCCGAGCCGCCTCCCACCCGCGTCGTCATGGCCGGGCTTGTCCTGGCTTGTCCCGGCCATCCACGCGGTTCAGCGGTCGCCACTCGACGTGGATGCCCGGGACAAACCCGGGCATGACGGAGTGACTCATGAGCAGCAGTTTCAGATGATCGACTTTCATTCCGAAGTGGGCGCCGTAGAGCGGAGCCGCCTCACTTCACCAGCGCACAACCGCCATCAGCCATCGGGCGGAACGCCTGCTCGGCCGGGATCGTCGAAACGAGGCGGTAGTAGTCGTAAGCGTACTTTGCTTCCTCCGGCTTCTTGACCTCGAACAGGTACATCGGATGCACCACGCGGCCGTCGGCGCGGATGGTGACGTCGCCGAACAGTCTGTCCTTGCCCTTCACCGTCTTCATCTGCGGCACGACGTCCTTGGCATCATCGCTGCCGGTCGCGGCGACCGCATTGAGATAAGCGAGCGTCGAGGCATAGACGCCGGCCTGGTTGCCGCTCGGCATCTTGCCGTTCATGCCGGGGCGCGCGGCAAAGCGCTTGGCGAAGGCGCGGGTGTCGTCGTCCATGTCCCAGTAGAACGCCTCGAGCAGTTGCAGGCCCTGCGCCGCCTTCAGGCCCATGCCGTGGATGTCGTTGATGAACAGCAGGAAGGCGACCAGCGACTGGCCGCCTTGCTGGATGCCGAACTCGGCGGCCTGCTTGACCGCGTTGATAGTGTCGCCGCCGGCATTGGCGAGCCCGATCACCTTGGCCTTGGAGCCCTGCGCCTGCAGCAGAAAGGAGGCGAAGTCCGTCGTGCCGAGCGGGTGCTTGGCCGAGCCCAGCACCTTGCCGCCATGCTTCTCGATGTAGTTGGTGGCCTCCGCCTCGATGCCCTGGCCGAGCGCGTAGTTGACCGTGATGAAGTACCAGTCCTTGCCGCCGCGGCCCATCATCGCGGCCGCCGTGGTGTTGCCGGTCGCCCAGGCGTCGTTGACCCATTGGATCGTATTCGGCGAGCAGGCCTTGCCAGTGAGATCGGAGCTCGCGGTCGACGAGGCCAGGAACGTCATGCGGCTGTTGCGCAAGAGCTCATTGACGGTGAGGCCCACGGCCGAATTCGGCACGTCGACGACGGCATCGACCTTCTCCACATCGAGCCATTTGCGCACGATCGCCGAGCCGACATCGGCCTTGTTCTGATGGTCGGCATAGACGATCTCGACCTTGATGCCTTTGCCCCCGCCGTTGAAATCCTCCGCGGCCATGCGCGCGGCCTCGACCGAACCCATCCCGTTCGTGTCCTGGAAGATGCCGGAGATGTCGTTGAGCACGCCGACACGCACGACATTGTCCGAGATTTCGCCGGCCGATGCCGTGGCCGTCACGCCGAATGACGCGGCCAGCGCGAGCGCACAGGTCCTGAATTGTTTCATGTGTTCCTTCCCCATGGATTGCTTGTTCTGGTTGTTGTCGAAGCCGTCAGCTCTGCTTGTCCGGGATGCGCACCACCAGTCCGGCCAGGGACGGCTGCACCTTGACCTGGCAGGACAGCCGGCTGTTCGGCAGCCGCTCGGCCGCGGTGCCGTCGAGCAGCGCATCCTCGTCGTCGGAGACGGGATCGAGCTTCGCCGCCCAGGCGTCATCGACATAGACGTGACAGGTGGCGCAGACGGCGTTGCCGCCGCATTCGGCGACGATGCCGTCGACGCCGTGAGTCAGCGCGGCCAGCATGAGGCTGTCGCCATCAGCGGCGTCCACGGTCTGGCTGCTTTTGTCGGGATGAATGAAGGTGATCGTCGTCATGGCTTGCTCAGACTCTTGGCTCAGGCTGGAGTGAAGGTGACCGGCAGGCTCTCCAGCCCGCGCAGCGTGTTGTTGTAGCGGCGCTTCGGCGCACCGCTCATGGTGATGCTGCCGACCTTGCGCGCCAGCGCGGTCAGCACCGCCTCGCCCTCGAGCCGGGCGACGAGCTGGCCGACGCACATGTGGATGCCCGAGCCGAAGCCGACATGACCCGACACTTTGCGCGCGACGTCGTAAGCGTCCGGCTGCTCCCAGCGGCGCGGGTCGCGATTGGCGGCGCCCAGGAACATCAGCACCTTTTCCCCCTCGGGAATGACGATACCGCCGAGCTCGACGTCGCGCGTCGTGGTGCGGAAGAACGTCTGCACCGGACTTTCGAACCGCACCGCCTCCTCGAAGGCGTTGCGCGCCAGCGACGGATCGGCGCGCAGCCGCGCCCACTGATCGGGAAAGCGCGCCAGGCAATACACCGCGGCGCCGATGCCATAGACGGTGGTGTCGAGGCCCGCGGACAGCAGCGAGCGCACCAGCAACGGCGCCTCCGCCGGCGTGATCTCGCCGCTGTCGCTGAAGGCATGGATGCAGGCGCCGAAGCCGCCGGGCGCGAGATTGTCGCGCTGGCACTGCTCCGTGACATAGGCCTGGTGCGGCGCCGAGCGCTCGATCGCCTGCTGGCGCAGCTCGTTCGGCGGACCGAAGGCGTTGAACACGAGGCTCGCATAGGGGATGAGATGGTCGCGGCCTTCCGGCTTGAGCCCGAGCGCGTCGGGAAACACCGACAGCGGATAGGCCTCGGCGAGATCGGGGATGGCATCGAACGAGCCGCGCGCCAGGAGCTCGTCGACCTTGGCTTCGGCCGAGGCCATGAAGCCGTCGCGCAGCCGCTTCATGACCGCGGGCGACAGCACCTTGCTCAGCACCGCGCGGGTGCGCGTATGCGCCGGCGGATCGGCCTCGAGAATCAGGCTCGGCGGCCGCCACGGCTTCTCCTTGGCGAAGTCGCTCAGGCCGACGCCCCGGCTGGAGCAGAAGGTCAAGGGATCGTTGAAGACGGCATAGACCTCGGCATAGCGGGCGACGCCGTAGACGTTCCACTGATCGAGATAGACGACCGGGCCGGCCTCGCGCATCTCCTGGTGCGCCGGATAGGGATCGTCGAAGAAGGCGTAGGAGAACGGATCGATGGCGAGGTGGGGGATGGCCGGCGCGACGGCGGCGCCGGAAAGACCTGTTGGGTTCATGCTGACCTCCCGAAGTTTGGCCTTGTCATGCGGCTTTTCGTGTCCGTATGAGTGGCGATGCATGGACGCTGGGGATCATGAGCGAGACCAAGGGGACGCCGCGCAAAGCGCCGCCGCGCGAGCCTGAGGGGCAAGGTCGGGGGCACGGCCTCACGCTCGATCTCGACCGCTATGTGCCGGCCTTCATCACCTTCATCGCCAACAAGCTGTCGAACAGCGCGACCGCGTTCTACCAGCGCAATTTCGGCGTCAACGTCACCGAATGGCGGATCATGTCGCTGCTGGCGATCGAGCCGGGCATTCCCGCCTCGCGCATCTGCAGCGTGATCGGCTTCGACAAGGGGCCCGTCAGCCGCACCTTGGCGCTGATGAAGGACCGCGGGCTGATCGCGATCCGCAACGATCCGCAGGACGGCCGCAGCCACTCGATCTCGCTGACGGCCAAGGGCCGCGCGACCCACGACAAAGTGATCATCGCCGCGCTGGAGCGCGAGCGGCGCCTGCTGGCCTGCCTCGACAAGAACGAGCAGGACATGCTGATCACGCTGCTGCGCCGCATCCACGACAATCTCGACGCCGTCACCGGCGCGAGCTGATCGGCACGATCCCACGCGATCGCACGATCGCCCCTTCTGCTCAGCACATCCGTCGGCGCATACGCGAACGGCCGCGCCCGCTGTGAGCAGGCTGCGCATGGCGTTTCATCCCTCGAGCGAGGCGCAGGCCATCCCGCGCCCATCATTGCGACGGCAATCGTTCCATGGATTAGTTGCTTTGGCAACGATAAAATTCGGGTCGGCGACCGCGGCGCGGCAGCGCCCTGCCCGATCCGCTCAATTTTAATCAACGGCGAAGCGGTGCGGCAATTTGGCCCTGCTATGCAGACGGGACTGGCGCCCCGCAGCCGCGGCGCGCCTCGCGGGAGCGGGACGGATGTTGGGGTTCATCTTCGGGTTCAACGCGCGTCTCGGCCGGCTGGCATATTTCCTCGCCTCGCTGGCCCTCGGGGTCATCACGGTGATCCTGGCCGTCGCGGTCGCCTTCGCCGTGGCCGCCATGGCGCCGCGGACATCCGCGCTGGCGATCAGCGTGCCGGTCATGGCGGTGATCGGCCTGTGCCTGCTGGCGAACCTGATGCTGCAGGCGATGCGCTTCCGCGATATCGGCTGGGACCCGGTCTGCGTGATTCCGGCCTGGATCGCGGTGATGGTGCTGGACTATGTCATCGCCACGCGGTTTCCCGAATATGCCGCGAGGCCGGGCCATCCCGGTACCTGGCCCGGCGCGCTGATCAATTTCGGCCTGTGCATCGCCCTGCTGTTCTTCCCGAGCGGCGCCGGCGACGCGCCGTCCTCAGGCGCGACCGTCAGCCACACGCCGTCGCCCCCGTTGCGCGGCAGCCGCCGCGCGGAGTCCGCCACGGAGGCGCGGCTCGCGCGCATCACCGGCGGCGATGCCGGCCGGCGCGTCTATTGATCGGGCCGGCGGGACGATAGACGTCCGCTATCACAGCATAGCGAAGGCGACCTTGCAGCAACCAAAGCGGCGCGTGTTGATTTGAGGCTGGGCGCATCAGCGAAAGCCAGCTTCATGACCGATCAGGGCCGCAACCTTCATCACGTCGTCATCATCGGCGCCGGCTTCGGCGGGCTGGAAGCGACCTATCGGCTCGCCGGCGCGCCCGTCCGCATCACCCTGATCGACCGCCGCAACCATCATCTGTTCCAGCCGCTGCTGTACCAGGTCGCCACCGCCTCGCTGGCGACCTCGGAGATCGCGTGGCCGATCCGCTCGCTGATGCGCGACCGGCCGGAGGTTACGACGCTGTTTGCCAACGTCAGGGGCGTCGACGCCGCCGGGCGGCGTGTGCTGCTCGAGGACGGCACCGACGTGACCTATGACACGCTGGTGCTCGCGACCGGCGCGCGGCACGGCTGATCACCCAGGGCAGCAGCAAGGTGATGGACTGAGGTCTGACCAAAAGATAGGCAATTCGCCTTCTTTCCAGGACCGCCACGCTCCACAGCCCTCGCGCGGCCCGCCCAAACCCCTGAAATAGAACATATTTCGGAGCGCGCTTGCGCGCCGGCAATGTACACAATGGCATGGTGCTTGCTACCTTCGTCGTCAGATCGGCGAGGCGGAGCAGAACGACATGGCAAGCCAGACATCGGGCTCACGACATCTGCGGAGCGCCGCGTGACCGAAACCGTTGCCCAGATCGTCGCCGCTCATCGCACCGGCCTGATGACGCCCAGAGACACGGTCGCGCGCTGCTATCAGCGGATCCGCGCCTATGGCGACCCTGCGATTTTCATCAGCCTGCGCGGCGAGGCCGAAGCGCTGGCCGAGGCCGAGGCGCTCGCCGGCAAGGATGCCGCGGCGCTGCCGCTGTACGGCGTGCCGGTCGCGGTGAAGGACAACATCGATGTCGCGGGGCTGCCGACCACCGCCGCCT
>NZ_CAFJ01000326.1 GCF_000239795.1 Bradyrhizobium sp. STM 3809
GCAGAGCAGCATGAGCGTCTACCTGAACTGGGCCAAGGAACGCCTGCATGAGATGGATGCCGCGCTGGATTCGCTCGGCGCCAAGGCTGCCGATGTCGAGGCGGCGTCCAGGGCGAAGACCCAGCAGATCCTCGCCGACCTGACGAAGCGCCGCGGCGAGCTCGAAGCCCTGCTCGCGACCCAGGCCGCTGCCGGCGAAGCCGCGCTGGCCAGCGCGAAGACCGAGCTGGACCGGCATTGGGCCGGCTTCGAGTCGCAGGTGAAGGCCTATTTCGACGCGGCCGGCAAGCAGGCCGAGCAGCAGCAGGCGACCTTCAAGGACATCGCCGCCGCACAGACCAAGGCCTGGAGCGAGGCGGCCGACCGTTTTCGCGATGCGGCCACCAAGGTGACGGCCGCCGGCGCCGCCGACCTCGACACGGTGCTCAAGCAGCTCTCGTCCGACGCGGCCCAGGCGGGCGCCCATCTCGAGACGCTCAAGCAGACCGGCAGTCAGTCCTGGTCGGTGTTCAGCGCCGCCTTGAGCGAGTCGCGCAAGGCATTCGACGAAGCCAATCAGGCCGCCTGGAATGCACTGAAAGGCTCCGGCAAGAAGACGTGAGGCGGCCGGCTCCGGCGGGCGCGGCGGCAGGACGGTGCGGACCGCCCGGCCGTCAGTTCAGCGGCAGGATCACCGTCGGCGAACCGTCGCTGGTGTTCGACGAGATCGCGTTGTTCTTGAACGAGCCGATCTGACCGCCGCTCGCGAGCAGGCCGGTCGCATTATTGTGAACGTTGGAATTGGTGAGGATCGCGGCCGCCGACGCCACGCCGGTCGCGGCGATCCCGGCCCCGCCATTGTGGGATGCGTTGGTCCGGTCGACGAACACGACCGACGACACGGTGCCCGCCGACGTCGCGGCGATGCCGTTTCCGGTGTTGCCGGTCGCCACGCTGTCGCGCACCGTCACCTCCGAAATCCCGCCGCCGCCGGTGCCGTCGATCAGGAAGCCGTTGGCGTTGTTGGCCAGCAGGGTGCGATTGATCACGCCGGAGATCGAGGTCGCGCCGGCGCGTCCGATCACCTTCACCCCGCCGAAGCTCGCCGAGCTGCCATTGCTGGTGATGACGGAGTCGGAGATCGACAGCTTGCCGGGGTTCGTCGGCGTGAACAGCACGCCCCATTGCGTGAAGCCGAAGATCTTGCAGTTCTGCACCACCAGCGAGGCGCCGCTGTTGAACAGGACGCCGTTGAGGCCGCTGCCGACGCCGTCGATCACCAGTCCCTCGAGATAGACGCTGTCGCTCTGCCCGGCGGCGACCACGATGCCGTTGGTACCGGAGACGAGCACCCCGGCGACGCCCGACTGGGCGACGATGCGAATCGACTTGGTGATGGTGACGGCGCCGAAGCCGCCGGGATCCATGGTATTGATTTCGCCGCCGGCCGCCGTCTTCGAGATTGCGCCGGCGAACGTCTTGCAGGGCGCGGTCCGACTGCAGGGGTTTGCGTCGTCGCCCACGCCGGACACCCAGGTCCGCGTCGCCTGCGCATGCGCCGCTCCCAATCCAAGCGCGAGCCAGATTGCACAAACCATCGTCATCACGACACCGACTGTCTTCACGGCGCATCCTCGCTTTTGATCGGTTTGAACCAAGAGACCTGACAAGAGACCTGAACAGGGGGCGAGAGCCGGCGGCGCGTCATGGCAGCCGGACCGGCGTGCTCTGGAATTTCTGGCCGGCAGGCGCGCCTTCCGGGTACATGTCGAAGGTCAGCACTGGCGGTGCGCCATCGGCGGCGAGTTCGAACTCAGCGGTCCCCTCGCCTTCATCCTCCGTCTTGATGTCGCCCAGGGACCGCACGCATTTCAGATAGAAGTGATAGATCGTGTCCGGGGCCGCGGTGATCGCGACCTTCAGGCGCAATGCACCGTTGGACTGTCGCGCGATCACGACGGTGCCGCCGATCCGCGAGGGATCGTCCGCCCTCACGTCGGAATTGCCGCAGTCAGACTGGTCCTTGCGCACGAGGAACGCCTCGACCATGCGCGGGGCAGGATTTTGGGCCCATGCAGGCAGCGCGACCGCGGGCACGACGATGACGATCAGCGAAAGCAGCCGTCGGCGGCGACGCGGCAGGCTGTGCATCTGGATCTCCCATGGCGCTCGGGGCGGCGGGTCTGGATCGAAACGATGTTCGGATCGGCGATCAATTCAGGTCAGGCGACAGACGCGGCGGACGAGACGATCCAGGCGGTCACACCGCACGAGCAACGAAATCAGTTCACGGCGATATCAGGCGAATTCGGAAACAGATTACCGTAGTAGTATGACGCATATTCCGTCAACTTGAAATGGAAATACTTGCTGCATTGCCTAAGCAGTTTCAGATCCCATCACCTGGACTCGGCGGTATCGCATCCGACGCGAGCCGCGCAAACAGCCGGACATCGTGCAACGCGCCTCTGAAACACCCCTTCTGACGCTGCACCCCTTCGAGCAGAAAACCGGCCTTCTGGAGCACGCGATCGGAAGCGCCGTTTCCGGGGAAAGTCCATGCCTCGATGCGGTTCAGGTCGAACAATGCGTGTCCGGTGCCGACGACGGCACGCAACGCCTCGGTCATGAGGCCACGTCCCCAATAGTGCGGATGGAGCTCATACCCGACGCCGCCGACGCGCGCATGCTTGACGAAATAGTTGAACCGCACGGCGCCCACGAAATCGTTCGACGCGAGATCTTCGATGATCCAGGAGCATCCGGTCCCGGCGTCGAACATCTCAGCCATCCGAGCCAGCATGTCGCGGGTCTGCTCTTCATTTGGCGCGAAGGCAATGTTCGCGTAGCGCGTGACGTCCGGGATCGATAGCAGGTCCTGATAACGCTCCCGGTCATTCGGCACGATGGCGCGCAGGCGCAATCGTCGGGTCGCGAGGACGGGGAACGGAGCCTTCGTCATGGTGGTCTCCCCAATTCGGATCGTCGAGACCGCGAGGTCGGATCCCCGGCATGCGCGCACGGAAGCGATGAGGACGCAGCCAGGCGCTCAGCGGCCTCCTCGTCCACTTCCTCGTGTCGCGCCGCCGACCCCCGGACCGATCGCCACCGTCGCCCCTGCCGCGCCGCCGGCCTCGTACGCCGTCATCGACACCGTCCGGCTCGTGCTGCGGGCGGAGCGCAGATTGAGAGCGAGCTTGTCGAACTCGGCATCGACCACCGAGGTCTTGAGCACGACCAGGCCGCGGCCGGTCGACGCGTTCACCTCATCCCGGCTCTTCTTCATCGTCACCAGCCGCTCGGCAACCGAGGCGACCATGCCGAGCGCGAAGGAGGCGTTGGCGAGGTGGCGGTCCTGGTGGCGGAAACGGGCGTAGTCGGTCGAGGTCTTGTAGCGGCCGAGCTCGGCGCGCACGGAATTGTCGATCAATTCGGTCAGGTAATGCGCGACCTCGACATCGGCGGGCAGCCCGAAGAACACATAGACGTTGTCGCCGGCGGCGTTCTTCTCGCGCCACACCCGGCAATCGCAGAACAGCGCGATGGCGCCGATACAATCGTCGATCGGAATGCGCTTCTTGCGATGGGTCTCATACACCCTGCGCTCGCAGGACGAGGCCTTTAGCTCGAGGTCCGACAGCGACAGTTCGTGACGGTCGAGCAGCTCGGCCACCTTGGCCGCCGCCGCAAGCGCCTCCTCCTCGGTGCAGCCATTGGCGATGGTTTTGGCGCGCAGGGCCTGGATGCGGCCCTTCAGCTTGTCGAGCGCGGCATGATCGGACGTAAAGGTCTGGCTCACTGGTCAATATCCGTCAGAGGAATTCTCGAAGCGGGCCTCTCGCGCCAGGGCTGGAACGAGCTCACGCGCTTTTATGACATTGTGCAGACGGGCGCGCGGAAAACTGCATTGATCGATTGCGATAGCCCTGCCGACCGCCCGACGCGGCAAATTGAGACTGGTGGTGAAATGCGCGGCGGTTCCGGCATGGCGGACACGCCGGTGCGATGGCAAGATCGCGCCCCGCCAGCACGCGTCGATCCACGAAGAAGGGAGCATGCGATGAAGCAGATCAAGGGTCCCGCCATCTTTCTCGCCCAGTTCGCCGGCGATGCAGCGCCGTTCAATTCCTGGGATTCGATTTGCGGCTGGGCGGCCTCGCTCGGCTATGAGGGGGTACAGATCCCGAGCTGGGACGGCAGGCTGTTCGACCTCAAGCGGGCGTCCGAATCGCAGGACTATGCCGACGAGGTGAAGGGCATCGCGGCGCGCCACGGACTGGCGATCACCGAGCTCTCGACGCATCTGCAGGGCCAGCTCGTGGCCGTGCACCCGGCCTATGATGCGGCCTTCGACGGCTTCGCGGCGCCGGAGGTGCGCGGCAATCCGGTGGCGCGCACGGAATGGGCGGTCGACCAGGTCAAGCGGGCGATCCAGGCGTCCAGGCGGCTCGGGCTCGGCGCCCACGCGACGTTCTCCGGCGCCCTGGCGTGGCCCTATATTTATCCCTGGCCGCAGCGTCCGGCCGGTCTCGTCGAGGCGGCGTTCGACGAGCTGGCGCGGCGCTGGCGGCCGATCCTCGATCATGCCGAGGAGCATGGCGTCGATCTCGCCTACGAAATCCACCCCGGCGAGGATCTGCACGACGGCGTCTCCTACGAGATGTTCCTGTCGCGGGTCGGCAACCACGCGCGCGCCAACCTGCTGTACGATCCCTCGCATTTCGTGCTGCAGCAGCTCGATTACCTGGACTACATCGACATCTATCACCAGCGCATCAAGGCTTTTCACGTCAAGGATGCCGAGTTCAATCCAACCGGGCGCCAGGGCGTCTATGGCGGCTTCCAGGCCTGGGCCGACCGCGCCGGGCGCTTCCGCTCGCTCGGGGATGGCCAGGTCGATTTCGGCGCGATCTTCTCCAAGCTGACACAATACGGCTATGGCAGCTGGGCCGTGCTCGAATGGGAGTGCGCCATCAAGCATCCCGAGCAGGGCGCGCGCGAGGGCGCCGGCTTCATCAGGAGCCACATCATCGAGGTCACCGAGAAGGCGTTCGATGATTTCGCCGGCTCGGGCGCCGACGACGTGGCCAATCGCAAGATGCTCGGCCTGGCTTGAGGGGAGGCGCAGATGGCCATCAATGCAAGCCATGAGGCTGGCCGCCGCGATCGCATCCGCCTCGGCATGGTCGGCGGTGGTCAGGGCGCCTTCATCGGCGCCGTGCACCGCATCGCCGCGCGGATCGACGACCAGTTCGAGCTCGTCGCCGGCGCGCTCGCGTCCGATCCTGGTCGCGCCAAGGCCTCGGCCAAGGAAATCGGCATCGCCGACGATCGCGCCTATGGCGCGTTCGAGGAGATGGCCCGGGCCGAAGCCGCGCGGGCCGACGGCATCGAGGCGGTCGCGATCGTCACGCCGAACCACATGCACGCGCCCGTCGCGAGAGCCTTCCTCCAGGCCGGCATCCACGTCATCTGCGACAAGCCGCTGACGACGACCGTGGCCGAGGCCGAGGAGCTGGTGGCGCTGGTGCGGTCGACCGGAAAACTGTTCGTGGTGACGCACAACTACACCGGCTATCCGCTGGTGCGGCAGGCGCGGGAGATGGTCGCGAGCGGCGAGCTCGGCGAGATCCGGCTGGTGGAGGCTGAATATCTGCAGGACTGGCTCACCGAGCCGCTCGAGCACAGCGATCACAAGCAGGCGGCGTGGCGCACCGACCCCGCCCGCTCCGGCCCGGGCGGCTGCATCGGCGACATCGGCACGCACGCCTACAATCTCGCCTGCTTCGTCAGCGGGCTCGCGCTCGATGAGCTGCTCGCGCAACTGACGACCTTCGTGCCGGGCCGGCGCCTCGACGACGACGTGCAGATCCTGCTGCGCTGGAAGGGCGGCGCCAAGGGCATGCTGTGGGCGAGTCAGGTCGCCGTCGGCCACGAGAACGGCCTGACCTTGCGCATCTCCGGCAGCAAGGGCGGACTCGCATGGGCCCAGGAAAATCCGAACCAGCTGTGGTTCACGCCCTACGGACGGCCCAAGCAACTGATCACCCGCGGCGGAGCGGGCGCCACGGGTGCAGCCGGCCGCGTCACCCGCCTGCCCTCCGGCCACCCCGAAGGCTATCTGGAGGGCTTTGCCACGATCTATGCCGAAGCCGCCCACGCCATCCGCGCGGCAAGAGCGGGAGAGAAGCCGGATCGCGAGGTGCTGTTCCCGACGGTCGAGGACGGCCTGGCCGGAGTGAAGTTCATCGATGCGGCGGTGAGGTCGTCGGCGGGCGGAGGCGCGTGGGTCCGGATGGACTGACGCCTTCCCGGACCGCCCTGGTGACATCGATCTTCTCCGCCGGGCGGCGTAGAGGGGCGCTGCTTGTTGGGCGATGTGCGAGGCTGCGCTCATGCCGTGGCCAGCAACGCGTCAGCAATGGCGCAGCCGCTGGCATAGGCCGCCTCGACCCGCGCGGCGAGGCACCAGTCGCCACCGAGATAGAGCGTTCCGGACTCATCGCGCAGGAACGGCGCGCCGAGCGGCGTGGTGACCCGCGCAAAGCGCCAGCGATGCGCGGCGGCAAAGCGCACGGCGGAGGCGTCAGTGCCGATCGCCGACAGCAGGGATGGCAGCATCAGCGCCCGGACCGCCTCGGGCGCGCGCTCCAGATGCGTGGTGCTGAAGGCTTCGCCCGCCTGCGCCACCCAGGTCGTGAGCCCCTCCTGCGTCGCGCGTCCCGGCTTGGCACCATCATGCGCGATCCAGGCGAGGTCTGCGGCGTCATCACGCCGGACGACGAAGGGCGCAGGCGCGCTCACCGCCGCCATCAAGGTCCAGCACGGTGCGATCCGCACCGGCGCGAGACGCGCGGCGAGCGGATCGTCACCGAGCAGCGAAGCCGCCTGCGGCGCCGGCAGCGTCAGCACCACACGGGCGGCGCGATGTCGGGTCGCGCCGACCTGCAGGCGCCAGCCCTCCTGCGTGCGCACCAAAGCGGTCACGGGCGTGCCGCAGTGGATCGTCAGGCCCGCTGCAAACGCCCGCGCCAGCGCCGACATGCCGGGTGTG
>NZ_CAFJ01000325.1 GCF_000239795.1 Bradyrhizobium sp. STM 3809
CCCAACAAAGATAAGTGACCTGACGTCGCCTCCCGAACGTTGCGGACGGGCTTGCCTTTGGCCTGCGGCCAGAGACAATCCGCCGCGTTTTGTCCCGGGGGCGGTGTGCGCCGCATCAAGCATTGAGGAGAGATTTGTCATGAGCCAATTGGATCGCCGTCGCTTTCTGGCTGGAGCAGCCCTCGCGGGAGCCGCCAGCGCCTTGCCTGCGCTGACCGGCGGGCCGGCACGCGCGGCCGTTGCGCCGGCCGGAGCGCAGGCGCCGGGCTTCTACCGTTACAAGGTCGGCGACTACGAATGCACGTCGATCAATGACGGCGCGCGCACCTTCCCGATGCCCGACAAGTTCGTCGTCAACACCGCCAAGGACGAGGCGCTGGCGGCGGCGGAGGGCTCCTACATGCCCAAGGGCATGGTCACGATTCCCTTCAATCCGCAGCTGATCAACACCGGCTCCAAGCTGGTCCTGATCGACACCGGCAACGGCGTCGGCGCGTTCGAGGCCAGCAAGGGTGCGGTCGGCCGCACCCTGCAGAATCTGGCGGCCGCCGGCGTCGATCCGAAGAGCATCGACGTCGTCGTGCTCTCGCACATGCATGGCGACCACATCAACGGCCTGAAGCTCGCCGACGGCTCGCTGGCGTTCCCGAACGCCGAGATCAAGGTGCCGTCGGTGGAGTGGGCGTTCTGGAACAGCGACGAGAACGCGGCCAAGGCGCAGTCCGAGCTGATGAAGGGCAATTTCGCCAACTTCAAGAAGGTGTTCGGAGGCTTGGAGAACAAGGTGACCCAGTACGATTGGGACAAGGAGGTCGCGCCGGGCATCACCGCGCTGTCGACCCCCGGCCACACCCCGGGCCATACCTCGTACGCCGTGGCCTCCGGCAACGCCAAATTGTTCATCCAGTCCGACGTCACCAATGTGCCGGAGCTGTTCCTGCGCAATCCGGACTGGCATGTGATGTTCGACACCGATGCGGCGCAGGCGCAGGAGACGCGGCACAAGTTCTACGACATGGTTGCGACGGAAAAGGCCAAGGTGATCGGCTTCCACTTCTCGTTCCCGTCGGTCGGCTATGTCGAGAAGGACGGACCGCGCTACCGGCTGATCCCGGCGCCGTGGAATCCGGTGCTCTGAGCTTGCCCGTCATTGCGAGCGGAGCGACGCAATCCAGGGGCTCGGTCGGGACTCTGGATTGCTTCGTCGCGGAGCCTGTCATCGGGCCGCGCTTTGCGCGGACCCGTTGGCTCCTCGCAATGACGGAAGAGAGACTGTGCCAGGCCGCCTCCGGGCGGCCTGTTCGTTTTTGCATACGCGAAATGCCGGGCTTTCCCCCGCGGCCGTGACCGCCTATGTCGGATGCCTCGCAGTCCGCAGGGCCATGCATGTCGACCGATCCGTCTCCCTCCAGCGCCGACCTCTCCAACTGGCGCACGGCGCCGTACAGCCGCTGGGCCTTCCACAACATCCGGTCGATCCTGCCCGTTGCCGACATCGCGAGCGCGCCTGGCAGCGCCTGGCCGCTGCCGGCGAGCCCGGTGGCGTTCGCGGATTTCAGCCTGAAGCTGCCGAAGGGCGGGACGCTCGACCTCGACGGTTTCCTCAAGGCGACGGCGACCGACGGGCTCTTGATCCTGCACGACGGCCGCATCGTGTTCGAGCACTATGACGGCGGCACCGATCGCGACACGCCGCACATCCTGATGTCCGCGACCAAGTCGATCACCGGGCTGCTGCTCGGCATCCTCGCCGGCCGCGGCGAGATCAATCTCGACGCCGAGGTCACGCGCTACGTGCCGGAAGTGGCCGGGACCGCGTATCGGGGCGCCACCCTGCGCCAGCTGATCGACATGCGCGCCGGCATCGTGTTCGACGGCGCCGGGCTTCAAGCCTACGCCGACGCCGCCGGCTGGGAGCCGGTCGCGGCCGGGACGACGCCGCACCTGCACGAGTTCTTTGCCACGATGCGGGCGCAGGCCAAGCCGCATGGCGGGCCGTTCAGCTACGTCTCGTCCAACACCGACCTGATCGGCTGGGCGATCGAGTGCGCCACCGGCCGCAGCGTCGCGAGCCTGGTCGGCACCTTGCTGTGGCAGCCGATGGGAGCGAGCGGCGAGGCCTTCATCACGCTCGATCGCAAGGGCGCGCCGCGCTGCACCGGCGGCTTCTGCGCGACGCTGAGAGATTTCGCCCGGCTCGGCCAGCTCGTGCTGTCCGGCGGCCGTCGCGGCTCGCACGCGATCGTCCCCGAGGCCTGGCTCGACGACATCAGGCACAACGGCGACGCCGAGGCGTGGCGCGACGGCCAATGGCGCGACAGCTTCGCCGCCATCAGCCGCAACATGCACTACCGCAGCGGCTGGTACGTCATCAACGACGCGCCGCAGCTGCTGTTCGCGATGGGCATCCACGGCCAGAACCTGTTCATCGATGCCGCCAACGCGATCGTGATCGCCAAGCTGTCGAGCTGGGCGCAGCCCGTCGAGGGGCAGTCGATCTGGCTCACGCATCAGGCGGTGGCCGAATTCACCCGCTGCATCAAGGCGGCGCGCTGATTTCGGTGCGCGCGGCGAGGCGCGGGACCATTCCCGCGGGTCCGGCGCTGAAACGCTGAGTTTCGCGTCCCGCTGGTTTCATGCACTTGCATCTTCCGGGCGGGGCTGTCTAAGTGCCGGCCACACGTTCCCTCGCAAAGGATCCCCCAATGCCCGCCCCATATTCCATCGTCGCGCTCGTCGGCAGCCTGCGCAAGGAGAGCTTCACGCTCAAGATCGCCAAGGCGATGGCCAGGCTCGCGCCCGCCAGCCTGAAGATCGAGGTGGTGACGCCCGAAGGCCTGTCGTTCTTCAACCAGGATCTCGAAGCCAATCCGCCGGCGGATTGGCT
>NZ_CAFJ01000324.1 GCF_000239795.1 Bradyrhizobium sp. STM 3809
GGTCACGACGAAGAATCGTGAAGGCCAGCTGGATGGCCGTGCGGCCCCAGTGGAATTTCGCGTCGATCGGATCGACGAACAGCGTCCAGCCATATTGAAGGTTGGCGATCATCGCCATGCAGACGATGCCCATCGCGAGCTGGACCCACCGGAAGCCGCTCGACTGCGGCGGGGTGGGCGGTGACGCCTCTGTGCTGGAAACCATGAATCCTCCCATACCGCGCTCTCTTGGAGGTTGCCGCTGCGACCAGCGCGCTCCTCATCTGCGCATCGAGTCATCTTGGTATAATATATTCCAGCCTGCAATATGGCCTGCGGCGGAGGGTGCGGCATGCTGCTTCGCAGCGAGAGCATTTTTATCGGTCAAGCAAAAGAAAACGCTCGGCAAAATGCCGAGCGTCGCTTGCATGGAATCGTTCTATTTTATTTTTCGCTGCAATGCGAAATGTGAGCTTTAGAGCGTGGACTTCTCGACAACCACCTTGCGCCAGGGCTTGAGCACCGCGATCGCCAGGATCGAGGCCAGGATATTGGCGCCGGCCGCGATCATGAAGACCTGGTCCCAATTGCCCGAGGACTGCTGCATGTAGTTCGCGATCGGCACCAGCAGCGCCGCCGTCCCCTTGGCGGTATAGAGCAGGCCGGCATTGGTGGTCGCGAACTTGGTGCCGAACGTGTCGGTGCAGGTCGACGGGAAGAGCGAGTAGATCTCGCCCCAGGCGAAGAACACGAAGCCCGAGAGGATCACGAACCACACCGGATCGTGGCCGAGCATGTACAGCGCCCAGATGCCGATACCCTCCATGCCGAAGGCGATGAACATCGTGTTCTCGCGGCCGATCATGTCGGAGATCCAGCCGAAGAAGGGCCGCGTCAGGCCGTTGAGCACACGATCAATCGTCGCGGCGAAGGTCACCGCGGTCATGGTCATGCCGATCAGGCTCACCGGGATGTTGTCGACCTTCCAGTCGCCGGCGATCGGCTTGAGGTTGGCGGTGACCATCAGGCCGCCGGCGCCGACGATCACGAACATGAAGTACATCAGCCAGAAGATCGGCTGGCGGATCACTTCGGTCGGGTTGTAGTTGCGGCGGCTCTGCACCAGGTTGGTGTTCTGCGTCGCCGCGGGGACCTGGCCTTCCTTCGGTGCGAACAGGAAGAAGGCGAGGATGACGATGATGATGCCCTGGCCGAGTCCGAAATAAAGGAAAGTAGTCTGAAAGCCGGAGTCGCGGATCATCGCCTGGATCGGCGCGACGGTCAGCGCGGAGCCGGCGCCAAAGCCGGCGGCGGTGATGCCGGCGGCGAGGCCGCGCTTGTCGGGAAACCATTTCAGCGCATTGCCCACGCAGGTGCCGTAGACGCCGCCGGCGCCGATGCCCGCGATGATCATGCCGAGATAGTAGCCGTTGAGCGAGGTGGCGTAGGCGTTGATCATCCAGCCGATCGCACAGAGCACGCCGCCGACGAGCACGACGATGCGCGGGCCGTATTTGTCGACGAACCAGCCTTCGACCGGCACGAGCCAGGTCTCGAACAGCACGAACAGCGTGAAGGCCCACTGGATCGAGGCGCGATCCCAACCGAACGTCTTGGCGATATCGGGGACGAAGAAGGTCCAGCCATACTGATAGTTGGCGATCATCACCATCGCTGCGACGCCGACGACGAGCTGCGTCCAGCGGTAAGCGTCGCTTACTCTTGCCGTTGCGGGGGCCCCCGCGTGAGCCAAGTCCGTCATTTATCCTCCAATCGCGCTTCTGCTTTTATGTCCGGCGCTCGGCGCATCCTTGTATGCCTGATGCCACTGCTCAAGCCGCTCGTCCTTGATCGCGCCACTATGTCGCAGGCGTCGCGATCTCTGGACTGGCACCCGTAAAAGTTGAGTAGTCCGGCTGTGCGGGAATGACCAAAGCATAAAAAAATGGCCCCGGTAAATCCGGAGCCATCAGTCGGGGAGGATCATTTCGTCGCGTCCGGGGGGCTGCCGTCGCAATCTCTGTGGACTGCGGTCGCGGCGCCGACCCCTGGGGCGATCAGAGGCCGAAATAGGGCAGGTCGCCGTTGCGATTGGCGGCGCGGGCGCTGGTCATCAGCACGCGATCGAGCACGGCCAGGAAGCGGCCGAACAGAGACACGGGCTGGACGAGGGGGAGAGCGACGGTCTTGGCCATGGATTGTCTCCTTCAGTGAGGCGGTAGGACGTTCTGACTGAGGAGAATTTACGTATACCAGATGCCAGATACAATGGATCATATTGCATAGCGGTATGAGAGTTTTGCGATGCAGCAGGAATGTTACAATAGGAATTTCCAATCGATGTCGGCATTTTCATACAGAAAGATCCGCCCAATGCGGGTGTGAGGCGCCGATAAAGGTATTTATTACTTTTTGCATGCCACGACGTTCCTATCGGGCCGGCAAGCCGGACCCCGGCGGCATCACGACCTGGCCGCGGGCTCGGAGGACCAGCCGGCGTGGCGGCCGGGTCGCTGCGGCAACAAGGCGATCAGCAGGACGATCGCGACGAGGATGACGGCGGAGGCCAGGGGCCGGCTGAGGGAGAGCCCACCATGGCTCGCCGGCTTGTCGAGAAAGTCGCCGACAGTCGCTCCCAGAGGGCGCGTCAGGATGAAGGCGGCCCAGAACAGCAGGACCCGGGATGCGGCGGTCCAGACGTAGAGAGCGGCGAGCAGAACCAGTCCGGCGCCAAACAAAAGGGCGCCGCCATCGTAACCGAGGCCCGTGCCGTCAGCGATCCAATCGCCAAGGGCGGTGCCGAGGGTCTGGGAGAAGGTGATCGTGATCCAATAGAACAGCTCGGCCTTGAAGGAGGTGACGGTGGCGACATCGATCGATCCACAAGCGATGTACCATGCGCCGAGGGAGCAGAGTACGCAGACCAGAAGGATGGATGAGCCCCCGGGATAGCCGATGCCCAGCGAGCGATCGAAGAGGTCCGCCATCGCGGTTCCCACCGTGGTGGACGCCACGATCGCGAGCCAATAGATCCAGGCGTTGAACTTCGTCGTCGAGATCTGAGCGATCACCGCGGCTACGAAGATGATCAGAAAGATCGCCGTTCCGATCAGATAGCCGCCGTTCTGAGCGTCCTGATCCGCATGCAGCCAGCTCATGGTGACCGCGTCACCGCCCGTTTCCCCCAGCGTGGTGGCGAGGATCTTGATCACCCAGAAGCCAAGCGTCACGGCGGGGACTTTGCTGATGGCCTCGTCGTCGCTGCCGATTGGCATCGCTCGCGCTCCTTCCCGTCCGGTCCAGCGCGATATTGAACGCCCCGGCCCTCGATCGGCGCCTCGAGGGATGCCGGATCACGGTAATTTTCATCCGGAGCGATGACGAGGCGTTCCCATGCGGCATGCGATCCCGATCTGGCGTGCGATGCGATGCAACCATCCACGTCAAGCGATGGAACTGTGCCGCAGGGGCCGCAGTTAGTCGGCAATAGAGCGGAATGGCGTCACCGGATGTTGCTCGTTCCGTTGGTCGCGCTGTATCTCTCGTGGGCGAACGCAGCATCGGCAGATTTGAGGGCGAAGGACGGACCATGCGCGCCTTGATCCTGGCACTGTCCATTCTGACGCTCGTCGCCAACGCGCAGATGGCCAAGGCTGGTCTGAGCACCTCACCTCGTGCAGAGGACACGGCCACCGAGACGGCGATTGCCGGCGATGGCGCAAGTCACGCAACCGAGAACCGGATCGGCCTCACCAAGGCGAAGCGTCGTGCGGTGCAGCGCGGGCTGACGAGGCTCGGCTTCGACACCAAGGTCAACGGCACGTTCGACGAATCCACGCGCGCCGCCATCACACGCTGGCAGGAGGAGCGCGGCTACCCGACGACCGGCTTCCTCGACGCTGCCCAGCACAAGGCCCTCATGACCGCCGCCGCGGAGGCCGCCAGATCCGACCGCCAAGCCCGCCGTCACTCGGGGGGCCGGACGCGGCATTCGCGGAACGTCGGAGGTCCGATCGGCGCGATCGGCGGCGCGATGCATCGGGTGGTGGGCGGGATCTTCGGCAGGTAAACGCGGCTGTCCGACAGCTTGATCGGGGCGCCGTCCCGGAAGACCTCGCCGCGCTCATGGATCGTAGATGATCTTGGCCTTGAAGCCCAATCTGGCCGCGGCCGCATCGACTTCGTCCTGACTTTGAGGATAGGCCTCGAAGACGATGTTGGCCTTGAAGAGGCGCGGATAATATCTCGGGTGGAGCGTCCACAGGATGTCGCGATCCACCCCGGTCTCTGCATAGAGGCTGGCCACTCGCTTTCTCACGTAGTTGCTGTCGGGCGGCGTGACGGACGAGGGATCGATTGCTCGGTCCCAAAGAAACCGAGCTCGGCGCGCCGATGAGTATTCGACGGGGTCGCCTCCCTCGCGACATTCTCCACGCCGCAAGCCTTTCGGACCGCCATCGCGTGGCGTCTTGAGGAATGCGCAATAGGGGTAGGCCGGATCGCTGCTTTGCGGATTGTGCCAGAGAACGAGCGCGTCCTTGAGCACGTAGGTGTGGTCGGGAGCGGTGAAGATGAATTCGGCGCACGCCGAGACACAGTAGTCATAGACGACGACGGTCGCATGTCGCTCGCGAATGAGCTCGGCGAGTTCGAGGGCTTTGTCTTCCCTCCCGCCGAAGCTGCGGATGACGAAGAGCCCGCCAGGCGCGAGCGCTTTGGTCAGTGTTACGTCGAGCTCTGGAAGCATCGCGGCGTCGAAGCACATGATGCGCTTGTCCGGGCTCAGCGTCATGGTGCTTCGCGGCGAGATCGACCGGCAATAGGAGGCCGCGCGGTCAAAGCTGTCGCGGCTGTCGGCCTCGTCGTGGGCCCACGCCACGCCTGCCGACAATGGCAGCCAGGCAGGCAGCAGGAATGTCAACAACAGGCCTTGTTGTATCCAGCGGACCACCGAGACGTCTCCTCAACGGCCTCTCTCTTGGCATCCTATCGTGATGTCCCATCAACTGCGGGACTTGGAAAATCAAGTCCCATGGCCCGGCATCGCGGAGACAGGTTCAAGCAAGCGGCCATGGATCGACGATTGGCCGGAGGTGGGGCGGTCGACCTCGAGCGGAGCGCCTGATTTGAGCGGACTCGCGGCGCGCGCCGATGCGTGATGGTCGTCCGGTTCAGCACCAAGGTTGCTCAACATCAAGGTCGCTTCGGGCGATCTGCGCGAAATGGCCATGCTGCTCGCCATGATGGCTAGTCGAGAAGTTCGCTGAAGCTTCGGATCACCCGGATTGCGCTCGAAAAGTCGTGCGTCTCGTTGAAGCTGTGGCGCACGGCAATGCAGCGGCAGCCGGCCGCGCTGGCGGCTTGGAGCCCTGCGTACGAGTCCTCGAACACGAGGGCATCTTGGGCTCCGATTCCGAGCCGAGCAAGCGCCAGCAGATAGGCTTCGGGATCGGGCTTGTGCGATGTGACGTCGTCCTGCGTGACGATCAGGTCGAAAGCCGTGCCAAGGCCGAGCTTCGCCAGCACTATTTGAACCATCCAACCGGCGGCCGAACTGACCACTGCGACGTTCATTCCTTTCTTGCGTGCCTCCCGGACGAATTGTGTCGCGCCCAGGGTTTCGGCGATCTCCGCCTCGATGAGCTCGACGTAGAAGCGGCGAAATCTGGCATTGAAGTCGTCGGTGGGAGGATCGAAGCGGTACGCATCGAAGAAATGCCGGGTGACGGAGGTCCAGTCCTGCCCCATGATTTCAGCATAGACCCGGTGATCGGCGTCAACTCCGTAGGTCGCGCATGCAAGACTGATGGCTCGCGCCTTCAGCGGCTCGCTGGCCGCGACGGTGCCGTCGAGGTCGAGCAGATACGCTTTCATCGATGCTCCATTGTTTCATTGAAACCTCGGCTTCGTCTTGAAGGGGAGGCTATGGCTGGCAATGATCGTTTGCTCCGAGAGCCGACCACCATCAATCGAGGCCAGCCAGAATTGCACTGATGAATGGATCTTTGGCTGCGATATACTCTTGAATGCCGCGCGTATTCTCCAGCTCAAGCCTCAGCTTGAGCTCCTGATATCTCATCCGATCCGCTGGGTGCCGCCTCAGGTGCTCTCGAAAACGCAACATTCTGGCGATCTGCGCGTGATCTTCCCGGCAGATATGGAGCTTGTGCGTGCGGATACCGCAGACGTCGCGTTTGAAAAAATGATGGCCCTTGGACAGATCAGCTCCACGTCGATAGCCCAGGCTTTCGAACGATCGAGTCCAATCTTCGATCGTGCTGGCGGGATTGATGACCGCGAGAATGTCGATTTCCCCTTTCGCCGCCAGTCCGGGTACGGCTGTGCTCCCAACGTGATGGATTTCCAACAATGCGGAGCTGAAGACGGGTCGCAGGCGTATTTCCTCTTCTGCGTATTGTTGCGGCCACGTCGGATCGTACGGCCGTATCGGGCTGGTGAGCGGCATGCGTCAACGCTAGCCGAGACATGGACCTTGGACAACGACAGCTGTTGGTGGAATTCCGTTTCGTGTGACAACCAGGTGAGCTGGCTAACGAGCGCATTCCTCGGGCCACTTGCGCAGACACGCTCGAATTGAAACGATTCACGGCCTTCGATCGCGACGGATCTCTCGCATAACGTTGGGCCAGGTCGTTCTCTGAACGTGGGAATCAAAAAGCCGCCGGGCGATGCCGGCGGCTTGATGACGATGGCAGGAATAGGCGGCGGCGATCGCGCCGCGCCTGTCGCTCTTTTGGGCTCCAGGCTCCCGCGTTACTCCGCCGCCTCCTTGCGCGGCGGATCGAGCGCGCCGGAGTCGTGGATTTCGGCGACCTGGTGGTCGCTGAAGCCGAGCACCTGGCGGAGGATCTCGTCGGTGTGCTCGCCGAGGAGCGGCGAGCGGGTCACCTCGGCGGGGCTGTCCGACAGCTTGATCGGGTTGCCGACCGAGAGGTACTTGCCGCGGGTCGGGTGGTCGACTTCGACCAAGGTGCCGGTCTTGCGCAGCGACTCGTCCTCGGCGATCTCCTTCATCGACAGGATCGGGCCGCAGGGGATGTCGAACTCGTTGAGGATGTCCATGGCCTCGAACTTGGTCTTGGTCATGGTCCACTGCTCGATGCGGCCGAAGATCTCGTTCAGGCGCGGCAGGCGGGCGGCGGGCTTGGCGTAGTTCGGATCGGTCTTCCAGGTGGGCTCGCCGATCACGTCGCAGATCTTCTCCCAGACCGGGGCCTGGGTGATGAAGTAGATGTAGGCGTTCGGGTCGGTCTCCCAGCCCTTGCACTTCAGGATGCGGCCGGGCTGGCCGCCGCCGGAATCGTTGCCGGCGCGCGGCACGGCGTCGCCGAACGGCACACCCTCGCCGAACTGGCTGTATTCCTTCAGCGGGCCGTGATCGAGGCGCTGCTGGTCGCGCAGCTTGACGCGGCAGAGGTTGAGCACGCCGTCCTGCATCGCAGCCGTGACGCGCTGGCCCTTGCCGGTGTGGGTGCGCTGATAGAGTGCGGTGACGATGCCGAGTGCCAGGTGCAGGCCGGTGCCGGAATCGCCGATCTGCGCGCCGGTGACCAGCGGCAGGCCGTCACGGAAGCCGGTGGTCGAGGCGGCGCCGCCGGTGCACTGCGCGACGTTCTCGTAGACCTTGCAATCTTCGTAGGGGCCCGGGCCAAAGCCCTTGATCGAGGCGACGATCATCTTCGGGTTGATCGCCTGGATCTTCTCCCAGGGGAAGCCCATGCGGTCGAGCACGCCGGGGCCGAAATTCTCGACCAGCACGTCGCACTTCTTGATCAGCTCGGTCAGAACCTCCTTGCCCTTCGGGTTCTTGGTGTCGAGCGTGATCGACCGCTTGTTGTGGTTCAGCATCGTGAAATAGAGGCTGTCCACATTCGGAATGTCCTGCAGCTGGCCGCGGGTGATGTCACCCACGCCCGGACGCTCGACCTTGATTACGTCGGCGCCGAACCAGGCCAGCAGCTGCGTGCAGGTCGGTCCGGACTGGACGTGGGTGAAGTCGAGAATGCGAACGCCCTCGAGCGCCTTGGTCATGTTGTTCCTCTCCGTATCGAATGGTCATCCCGCATCGGCGGGCAGGTGATGTGGGTGGCCTTACTTCTTCTTGGTCAGCACGCTCTGCGGATTGAGGTTGCCGATACGGCCGCTCTCCGAGCCCGCCGCGGGATCGATCACGGCGTTGATCAGGGTCGGCTTGCCGGAATCCATCGCCGCGTTGACGGCGCGCTTGAGCTCGTCCGGCGAGGTCGCGTTGACGCCGACGCCGCCGAAGGCCTCCATCATCTTGTCGTAGCGCGCGCCCTTGACGAACACGGTGGTCGCCGGATCCGACCCCGCGGAGTTCTGGTCGGTGCCGCGATAGATGCCGTCATTGTTGAAGATGACGACGCAGATCGGCAGATTGTAGCGGCAGATGGTCTCGACTTCCATGCCGGAGAAGCCGAAGGCCGAGTCGCCCTCGATCGCCAGGACCGGCTTGCCGGTCTCGACAGCCGCGGCGATCGCCGAGCCCATGCCGATGCCCATCACGCCCCAGGTGCCGACGTCGAGACGCTTGCGCGGCTGGTACATGTCGATCACGCCGCGGGCGAGGTCGAGCGTGTTGGCGCCTTCGTTGACCAGGATCGCGTCGGGACGCTCCTTGATGATGGTGCGGAGCACGCCGAGCGCGCCGTGATAGTCCATTGGCGAGTTGTTGTTCATCAGCCGCGGCGCCATCTTGGCGACGTTGTCTTCGCGCTTCTTCTGCACCGCGCTCAGCCATTCGGCCGGCGCCTTGGTCCAGTTGCTGCCCATCGCCTCGGAGAAGGCGGTGACGACCGAGCCGATGTCGCCGACCACGGGGGCCGCGATCTCGACGTTGGAGTCCATCTCCTTCGGCTCGATGTCGACCTGGATGAACTTCTTGGGCGCATCGCCCCAGCTCTTGCCCTTGCCGTGCGACAGCAGCCAGTTGAGGCGGGCGCCGATCAGCATGACGACGTCGGAGTCCTTCAGCACCGTCGAGCGCGCCGCGCCGGCGCACTGCGGATGCAAATCGGGCAGCAGGCCCTTGGCCATGCTCATCGGCAGGAACGGCACGCCGCTCTTCTCGACGAAATTCTTGATGGCCTCGTCGGCCTGCGCATAGGCCGCGCCCTTGCCGAGGATGATCAGCGGGCGCTTGGCGCTCTTCAGGACGTCCAGCGCGCGCTTGACGGAGTCGGGGGAGGGGATCTGCGCCGGAGCCGGATCGATCACCTTGACCAGCGAGGCGAGGCCGGCCTGCGCGTTCATCACCTGGCCGAACAGCTTGGCCGGCAGATCGAGATAGACGCCGCCCGGACGCCCGGAGACCGCGGCGCGGATCGCGCGGGCAAAGCCGATGCCGATGTCCTGGGCGTGCAGCACGCGGAACGCCGCCTTGCACAGCGGCTTGGCGATCGCGAGCTGATCCATCTCCTCATAGTCGCCCTGCTGCAGGTCGACGATCTCGCGCTCCGAGGAGCCGGAGACCAGGATCATCGGGAAGCAGTTGGTGGTCGCATGCGCCAGCGCGGTGAGGCCGTTGAGGAAGCCCGGCGCCGACACGGTGAGGCAGACGCCCGGCTTCTTGGTCAGGAAGCCCGCGATCGCGGCGGCATAGCCGGCGTTCTGCTCGTGACGAAAGGAGAGCACGCGGATGCCTTCAGCCTGCGCCATGCGGCCGAGGTCGGTGATCGGAATCCCCGGAACGTTGTAGATCGTGTCGATCCCGTTCAGCTTCATCGCGTCGATGACGAGATGAAAGCCGTCCGTCAGCTCCTCGTGGGTCTCCACCTCGGTCTTCATGGCTGTCTGCGGCATGCGCCTCTCCCTGGTCGTCTGAAGGCGCATTCCGCGTCTTCTTCTGTTGGAACCTGTCAGCTGAACAACTCTTGGCCGTGCGTCTCGACGTAGGTCGCGAGGCCCAGCGTGTGATCACGGGCGCGCTTCTCGGCGAGCTCGGTGTTGCGTTCCTCCAGCGCCTCGATGATCGCGAGGTGCTCGGGCAGGGAGGCCGCGATACGGTCGGTGCGGCCGATCGTGAGCTGGCGATAGCCGCGCACATGAAGCAGGATGTCGTTGGTCATGTCGACCAGCACCGGCGACTCCGACAGCGAGATCAGCGCCTGATGAAACGCGATGTTCGCCTTGGAATATTCCTCGATGTGCTCCTGCGGCGGACGGTCCTTGCCGAAATCCTTGAAGTAGTCGCGCAGCGCCGTGATGTCCTTCTTGCGCGCGATCGTGGTGATGAGCCGCGCGGCCATGCTCTCCAGCGCCGCCCAGGCGCGGATCATGTCGACGATCTCGCTCTTGGTCCGGCGCACCACGACGATGCCACGGCGCGGCACGGTCTTCACGAAGCCGTCCTGCTCGAGCATCGCGATCGCCTCGCGGATCGGCGTGCGGCTGACACCGAGGCGTTCGGAAAGCGCGCGCTCGTCGAGCATGACAGGCTCGGGCGAGGCGTAGATGTCCATCTTCAGAATGGCTTCTTTCAAGGCCTCATAGGCCTTATTCTTGAAGCTCGTCTCCGGGGCGATGCGAGCGATCGCGATGTCAGCCTCGGCCATGATGGGCAATGCCTTGTTCGTTTTCTCTGTCGACACGACCGATCTCCTCTCCTTGGGAGATCACTGTGTACAGCATTTTGCGTCCAATATTTTTGGCATGCCAGATGCCAGACTGTCAAGGTGAGCGATTTTTCCGCGTTTCCACATCTTCGATGCGCTTGACAAAGTTTGCTTCTGGCATACCAAATGCCATAAACCAGCAGCAATCCCCCAGGAGGAAGCCCCAATGTCTGACGCCATCCCGAACGCCAAGGCCACGATCCGAGACGTGCTCGATCGTGTGAAGGCGGACAAACGCACCGCCCTGACCGCGCCCGAAGGCAAGATCGTCTGCGA
>NZ_CAFJ01000323.1 GCF_000239795.1 Bradyrhizobium sp. STM 3809
GTCGCGGATCTCCGGCATGTCCTCGCCATGGGCGCGGACATAGCGCGCATGCGCGATCAGCGCGTCGCGGAAGCTCTGCTTCACCTGCGCGGCGGCAACGCTGAGCCCGGGTACGCGCTCGATCACCTCGATGGCCAGATGGAACCGGTCGAGCTCGTTCAGCACGACCATGTCGAACGGCGTCGTCGTCGTGCCTTCCTCGATGAAGCCGCGCACATGCATGCCGGCATGGTTGGTGCGGCTGTAGGTCAGGCGATGGATCAGGTGCGGATAGCCGTGATAGGCGAAGATCACGGGCTTCGCCGTGGTGAACAGGCTGTCGAAGTCGCGGTCGCTCAGGCCATGCGGATGCTCGGTGTCGGGCTGCAGGGTCATCAGGTCGACGACGTTGACGACGCGGATCTTCAAGTCGGGCAGCGCCCTGCGCAGCAGGTCGACCGCGGCGAGCGTCTCCAGGGTCGGGATGTCGCCGGCGCAGGCCATCACCACGTCGGGCTCGGCATCGGCCGGCCCGGTGCCGGCCCACGGCCAGATGCCGATGCCGGCGTCGCAATGCACCGCCGCGTCCTGCATCGAGAGCCATTGCGGCGACGGCTGCTTGCCGGCGACGATGACGTTGATGCGGTTGTAGGTGCGCAGGCAATGGTCTGATATCCACAGCAGCGTATTCGCATCGGGCGGGAAGTAGATGCGGACGATGTCGGCCTTCTTGTTGGCGACGAGGTCGACGAAGCCGGGGTCCTGGTGGCTGAAGCCGTTATGGTCCTGCCGCCAGACGTGAGAGGTCAGAAGATAGTTCAGCGACGCGATCGGCCGCCGCCATGGCAGATGCCGCGACACTTTCAGCCATTTGGCGTGCTGGTTGAACATCGAATCCACGATGTGGATGAAGGCCTCGTAGCAGGAGAACAGGCCGTGCCGGCCGGTGAGCAGATAGCCTTCCAGCCAGCCCTGGCAGAGATGCTCGCTCAGCACCTCCATGACGCGGCCGTCATGGGCGAGATGGACGTCGTAGGGCTCGATGCCCTCCATCCAGACCCGCTCGGTGACGTCGAACACGGCGTCGAGCCGGTTCGAGGCGGTCTCGTCCGGACCCATGATGCGGAAGTTCCTGGTGTCGGCATTCAGCGTGACGACGTCGCGCAGGAATTTGCCGAGCTCGCGCGTCGCTTCGGCAATGGTCTCGCCCGGTGCGCGCACCTCCACCGCGAAGGCGCGATAGTCCGGCAGCTTCAGCTCGCGCTTCAACAGCCCGCCATTGGCGTGCGGGTTGGCGCCCATGCGCCGCGTCCCCTTCGGCGTCAACGCCTGCAGTTCCGGCACGAGACGGCCCTGCGCATCGAACAGCGTCTCCGGCTGGTAGCTCTTCATCCACGCTTCGAGCAAAGCCAGATGCTCCGGCTTGCCGCGCGGATTGGCGATCGGCACCTGGTGCGCGCGCCAGAAGCCTTCGACCTTGAGGCCGTCGACTTCTTTCGGCCCGGTCCAGCCCTTCGGGCTGCGCATGATGATCATCGGCCAGCGCGGGCGCTGGAGCATCGCGTCCGGCTGACGCGCGTTCTGCTGGATCGAGCGCAGGCTCGCGAGCGCCACGTCGAGCGCGTCCGCCATCTGCCGGTGCATCGCCTTGGGGTCGTCGCCCGCGACGAACAGCGGCGCGTAGCCATAGCCCTCGAACAGGCATTTGATCTCGGCATCGCCCATGCGGCCGAGCACGGTGGGATTGGCGATCTTGTAGCCGTTGAGATGCAGGATCGGCAGCACCGCGCCGTCATGGGCCGGATTGAGGAATTTGTTCGAATGCCAGGATGCGGCGAGCGGGCCGGTTTCGGCCTCGCCGTCGCCCACCACGCAGGCGACGATCAGATCGGGATTGTCGAACGCCGCGCCGAAAGCGTGGACCAGCGCATAGCCGAGCTCGCCGCCCTCGTGGATCGAGCCCGGCGTCTCCGGCGCCGCATGGCTCGGAATGCCGCCGGGAAAGGAGAACTGCCGGAACAGCTTGCGCAAGCCATCGGCGTCGCGCGTGATGTCGGGATAGATCTCGCTGTAGGAGCCTTCGAGATAGGTGTTGGCGACCATCCCGGGGCCGCCATGGCCGGGACCGCAGACATAGATGACGTTGAGATCCTGCGCCGTGATGGCGCGGTTGAGATGGGCGTAGATGAAGTTCAACCCGGGCGTCGTGCCCCAATGGCCGAGCAGGCGCGGCTTGATGTGCTCCGGCCGGAGCGGCTCGCGCAGCAGCGGGTTGTCGAGCAGGTAGATCTGGCCGACCGAGAGATAATTGGCCGCGCGCCAGTAGCGGTCGAGCAAATCGAGATCGTCGGACGGGTTCGTGGTGTGGGGAGAACTGATCTGCATGGGACCTCGCTTGCCTTGCGCTTCGCGCCTGCGGGAGCGTGAATGAGAGTAACGCCGCACTGCCCCGTTTGAGCGCGCTCGCAGCATAGAACGGGAATGTGATGGCCGGGCCTGCGCGCGCCTACAACGCCAGCGTGTATCCACGTTCCATTTTGTTCTTGTCTTGTTCTTATTTCGTGCTATGTCTCGGCCATGAGCCGAGCATCTTCACATGCCCTCAAGCGCCCACCGGTCCAGGTGCCCTCCGAGCCGGTGGGCGCGCCTTCTCCAGGTCCTGAGACGGACTTTCCCGAACTCGCGGTCGCCATTGAACGGGGCCGGCGCCGCGGCCGGGGTGCCCAATCCAATGCGAGCGGCCGCTACGAGGCGGAGGCCCGCGTTGTCTTCGACGATGGCTGGCAGAGCCTCGAGGAGTTGCCGCCGTTCAAGACGACGGTCGCGACCGACACCTCGCGCAAGGTCATCACCCGCAACGACTCGCCTGATATCGGCTTAGACCGGTCGATCAATCCGTATCGGGGCTGCGAGCACGGTTGCGTCTACTGCTTCGCGCGGCCGACCCACGCCTTTCTGGGCCTGTCGCCGGGGCTCGACTTCGAATCCAAGCTGTTCGTGAAGCCGGATGCGCCGGCGCTGCTGGAGAAGGAGCTGGCCGCCAGCGGCTACGAGCCGCGGATGATCGCGATCGGCACCAACACCGATCCGTATCAGCCGATCGAGCGCGAGCGGAAGATCATGCGCGGCATCCTCGAGGTGCTGGAGAAGGTTGGCCATCCCGTCGGGATCGTGACCAAGTCGGCGCTGGTGATGCGTGATGCCGACATCCTGGCGCGGATGGCCAAGAAGAATCTGGCGAAGGTCGCGATCTCCGTGACCACGCTGGATCCGAAGCTGGCGCGCACCATGGAGCCGCGCGCCTCGACGCCGTCGAAGCGGCTGGAGGCGCTGCAAGCGCTGTCCAAGGCGGGTATTCCCACCACGGTCATGGTGGCGCCGGTGATCCCGGCGCTCAACGACAGCGAGATCGAGCGCATTCTCGACGCTGCCGCCCATGCCGGCGTCAAGGAAGCCGCCTACGTGCTGTTGCGGCTGCCGCTGGAGGTGCGCGACCTGTTCCGCGAATGGCTGCTCGAACATTATCCGGACCGTTATCGCCACGTCTTCACCCTGATCCGCGACATGCGCGGCGGCCGCGACTACGACTCGCAATGGGGCACGCGGATGAAAGGGACGGGGCCGATGGCCTGGATGATCGGCCGGCGCTTCGAGATCGCCTGCGAGAAGCTCGGGCTGAACAAGCGGCGGACCAAGCTGACGACGGATCATTTCGTGCGGCCGAAGGGCGGCGGGCAGCAGCTCAGCCTGTTCTAGACCAGGTTTTCACCTGGAACTGGCCATCGATTCCGGGGTGAGCTTCCGCTGTTCCACCGCGGTCATGCTCCGCGAATGCGGAGCATCCCGTACTCCGCGCCGG
>NZ_CAFJ01000322.1:0-642 GCF_000239795.1 Bradyrhizobium sp. STM 3809
ACCCAGCGAAACGTCTCGAAGACGACGAGAAGCGTCGTCAAAACGCCGAGCACGATACCGATAAGCCCCAGTTCTGCGCCAAGTTCCAGCCAGAGATTGTGAAAGTGGAACCCATTGCGCGTATAGATGTAGAAGAAGGCCCAGAATCGTTCCGCCCAGCGGTCGCCCGGTGCCCAGACCGCCTGGAGACCCATGCCGCCGAAGGGATGGTCGGCAATGACGTCAAGAGCATGCGACCAGAGCAGCGTGCGGCCGGTGAGCGTACTGTCTTTTCCGACTGACGCCAGCGCGAGATCTAGGATGTTGTCGTCAATGACATAGGCGATGCCGACTGCCATGCAGACGACGAGCGCGGCAACCCCGATCAACTGGTAGCGTACGCTGATACGCGCGGAGCGCAGCAGATAGGGGCCGGCGGAGCAGAGCAGTGCAATGCTGCCTGCGATCATGGCGCCGGCGGAGTTGGATGCGACGAAGATCGGAGGCAACGTCACCAGGGCCAACAGGGCGACCCCTCGCGAAATTTTAGGTTGCTGACGGTCGAGCATGACCCAGAAGCTCGAGAGCAGAGCAAGAGCGGCTGCCAGGGCGAGCTGGTTCTTGGATCCGAACGCTGGCGCAACGAAATTGTGGTAAAGTNNT
>NZ_CAFJ01000322.1:649-2456 GCF_000239795.1 Bradyrhizobium sp. STM 3809
AGAACGCGTACATCAGAACGGCGATATAGGAGAAGGGCTGAAGCGCCCGCGCGAAGAGCAGCGCTGCGAGGGTTGTGAGGCCAAGCTGCGCGGCCCCGCGCGCTGATAACATCGGAAACGGCGACCACAAGGCCGACAGCGCCGCAAAGCCGACGATCAACCAGGGAACGGGGCTCCAGCTCAGAGCGGCGAGGGCGCGAGCTGGCAAAACCGCACAGTACAATGCAACGATAAGCACGAATGCCGCGGCGGGCACCGTCGGAACTGTCTGAATCAGTGCGATCGATACTGCGGCGAAAAGCCAAGCCCACCAGGTGAGGCGAAGCGTCCATGTCGACTGGCTTGGTGTTGGGGCGAGCGGCGGAAAGATCATGGGCGTCAATGGTTCCAAATTCAGCCTGAAGGATCGAGAACAACCGGGACCTGTCGGATCATTGTGACTTGCCGCGGATGCAGGCTGGCAGCGCACGAAGCGCGCCCCTTGTGCCATCTCTCCAACAAGGTGTCATCGGCACCTGCGACCGCTGCTGCCTCGATTGCCTCTTAAGACGCGACTGCGAGTCGGGAGCTTGTTCTTAACCGCTTGCTGATCTTGCGCCCGGCGTCCATGGCAGGTTGCTCGATCCATCGATGGACCAGGGCCGCCCAAGCTAACGTAAGGAGAACGGCGGTTCCGGCAAACGTTAATTGTTTGAGCCAGCCAGCCCCTGGCGAGAGCCAATCCTCCAGCAGCAGCAGAACAATCTCATGGAGCAGATAGACCGAATAGCTGATCTTTGCCAGCCAAGCGAACAGCGGCTTCGTCCCCGTGAGTCGGGCGCGGAGCAGAAGGAAGATCGCAATGGCCGCCAGATATCCGGTCAAAAAGGACAGCGGCGTGAACAGCGGATCTGGCCGCTCCGGCGCGCCGAGCACAACAAAGGCCGATACCGGTAACAGCACCAGCGTAGCGAACCAGACTCTGCGCTCTGTGTCTGACCGCCCCTCCTCGTCTGCTTGACGGAGGGCCAGTCCAAAGAACATCAAAGCAAGGTTCAGCAGCAGATTGGCATGCAGATAAAGCCCCGTGACACGTCCAATCAGGCTGAGCGCGAGGGCAAGCATCAGAAAGCCGATCATGCCTAACAAAGCGACGCGTTGCGAATGCAGGAAGTTGCATAAATAAAGAGCTACGCACATTCCATAGAAGGCCAGCTCGATGATCAGCGTCCAATAGGGGCCCAGCAACACAGGTACGCCGATCGCCATCTCGAGCATGGTGGCATTGGCGATCAGATGAGGCAGCGGAATGCTGAGGTGTTTGTACCAGGTCAACACAGCGTACGCGAACAGCACCGATACCCAATAGGCAGGGTACAGGCGGAAGAAACGCCCGACCACGAAGGTTTGCAACGCCCTAGGGGGTCTTATCGAGAACGGCACGACGTACCCGCTGACAATGAAGAACGCGCCAACGCCAAGCCGCCCGGCATCGAACACCGAAACGAAGATCGATTGCCAAACCTCGTGTCCGCTCACATTTGCGAGGATCAACCGGTCGGCGATGTGTTGCACGAGCACGCACATCGCTGCAATGGCGCGCAACGCGTCGATAAAAGCGATCCGCTGGTTGGTCACGGCTATCCTCTCAGGTTCAAGCGGCCCCGTGTTGTGCGTCAGTTTGCCGATGGGGCAGTTGCTGACGCCGGGGTGAAACGATAGCCGTTCACGACCATGGTCATGTTCTCGCCGCTGCCGAACCCGCTAAAGCGTCCAGCCCAGGTGACCATCCCGGGGCTGGCGGGATCTACGGACCACATTTCGATGA
>NZ_CAFJ01000321.1 GCF_000239795.1 Bradyrhizobium sp. STM 3809
TCCCGCCTCCGGGATCGATGGACTGAGGGATGTCGCCGTCCGCGACGGGCGCATCGCCGCAGTGCAGTCCGATATCCTGCCGACCAGCGCCAAGGACGTCGTAGACGTCAGCGGCCAGCTCGTTCTTCCAGGACTGATCGACACCCACGCCCATGTCTATCAGTACGTCACCGGCCGCTTCGGCATGAACGCGGATATGGTCGGAGTGCAGTCGGGCGTCACCAGCCTGATCGACCAGGGCGGCCCGTCCTGCATGACGCTGCCCGGCTTCCGCCACTTCGTCGCCGAACAGGCGCAATCGCGCGTCTATGCGTTCCTGTCGGCCTATCTGGTCGGCGGCCTCGAGG
The DNA here is from genome assembly GCF_000239795.1 of Bradyrhizobium sp. STM 3809. Classification (GTDB taxonomy): domain Bacteria; phylum Pseudomonadota; class Alphaproteobacteria; order Rhizobiales; family Xanthobacteraceae; genus Bradyrhizobium. The sequence continues at coordinate 348 of NZ_CAFJ01000321.1, forward strand.
GGCACTACTACCCTGACCTCTACAGACCTGACTGCGTCGACATCGACGCGACGGTGAAATCGGCCGTCGCCAACCGTGACCTCGTGCGCGGCATCAAGGCCCATGCCGAGATCGGCGGGTTCGCGCGCTGGGGCATCCGGGTGATCGAAATGGCCGCGGAGATCGGCCGCCGCGCCGAGCTGCCGGTCTACGTCCATTTCGGCCAGCTCTGGGGCCTGCCCGCCAGCGGCACGAACGGCGAGGACGTCGATACGATCCTGGAGCGCGTGATTCCGTTGCTGCGTCCTGGCGATGTATTGGCGCATCCGTTCACGCGCCATCCCGGCGGCTTCGTCAACACCAAGGGCGATGTTCATCCGGTGATCCAGGCCGCGCTCGACCGCGGGCTCAAGGTCGACGTCGGCCATGGCAGTCATTTCTCCTACCGGCTGGCGCGCAAGGCGATCGATGCCGGCATCGTTCCGCATACGCTCGGTGCCGACATCCACGGCTACAACACGCACGTGCCGGCCCCGGCGGGCACACCGGACGAGCATGCCGACGACGAGAACCATCCGTTCGCGGGCCAGGCCAAATTCAGCCTGGTGCAAGCCATGAGCTCGCTGGTCGCGCTCGGGCTCACGCTGGAGCAGGTGGTGCCAATGGTCACGTCGAACCCCGCTGCCATGCTCGGCCTGTCCGATCAGATCGGCGCGCTGCGCCCCGGGATGGTGGCCGATGTCAGCGTGCTCCGGGAGCAGCAGGGTCGCTTCGTGCTGCGCGACAATGAGAAGACCGAGGTGATCGCGGAGAAGCTGCTGCAGCCGGTGTTCTGCCTGCGGGCCGGTCTTCGGCACGACGCGACGGCACCGATCCTGCCTTCAGCGATCGCGGCCTGACGTGACGGACGCGGCGCCGACCGTCTCGGATGATCGCGCGCCGCGCGGCGTCGGTGCGCGCCTGCCGCGCAAGGAGGACGATCGTTTCCTGCGCGGCCGCGGCCAGTATGTCGCCGATATCACGCTACCGGGACTGAAGGACGTCGCCTTCGTGCGCAGCCCGGTGGCGCATGCCCGGATCAAGGCGATCCACATTCCCCCCGAATACCGCGACGTCGTCTTCACGGCCGATGACCTCGAAGGCATCAAGCCGATCCGCGCCGTCTCCGGCCTGCCCGGATTCAAGATTTCCGAACAGCCGGTGCTGGCGGTGGGCAAGGTGCGCCATGTCGGCGAGCTCGTGGCGATGTGCGTCGCGCGCAGCCGCGCCGAAGCGGAGGACATCGCCGCGGCCGTCGAGCTCGAGCTCGAACCGCTGCCGGCGGTCCACGACATGCGGCTGGCGCGCGCGGCCGGCAGTGCGCTGGTGCATGAGCACTGGGGCGACAACGTCTTTCTGGAAACCAATTTCGAGGTCGACATCACCAGCGCGCTGGACGCGCCGATCAAGGTGACGCGCGACATCACTACCGCACGCCAGTGCATGGCACCGCTGGAAGGCCGCGGCGTCGTCGCGAGCTTCGATCACCGGCTCGATCAACTCACACTGCACACGGGCTCGCAGATGCCGCACATCGTGCGCAACGGCCTGTCCAACTGTCTCGGCATCGAACAGGGCCGCATCCGCATCATCGCACCTGATATCGGCGGCGGCTTCGGGCACAAGGGCATTCTGCTGCCCGAGGAGGTCTGCCTGAGCTGGCTCGCCATGCACAAGGGCATGACGGTGCGCTGGCTCGAGGACCGGCGCGAGCATCTGAGCGCGAGCGCGAATTGCCGCGAGCACGCCTACCACATCACGGTCTACGCCGATCGCGACGGCCGCCTCCGCGGCATCGACTGCGAGGCGATCGTGGATTCCGGCGCCTACTCCTCCTATCCGTTCTCGGCCTGCCTCGAAGCGGCGCAGATCGCGAGCATCCTGCCGGGCCCTTATCGGATGCCGGCCTATCGGTGCCGCACCTATTCGGTCGCGACCAACAAATGCCCGATCCTGCCGTACCGGGGCGTCGCCCGCACCGGCGTCTGCTTCGCGCTCGAGCTGCTGCTCGACGCCGTCGCGGCGGAGGCCGGGCTCGAACCAGCCGAGGTGCGGCTGCGCAATCTGGTGCAGCCGCAGGACATGCCGTTCGAGAACATCACCAACAAGCATTTCGACAGCGGCGACTATCCCGGCGCGCTGCAGCGGGCGCTTGCGGCCATCTGCGTCCCCGCCGTGCGCGCACGGCAGCAGCGCGGCGAGCCGGATGGCCGGCTGATCGGCACGGGGGTGTCGATCTATTGCGAGCAGGCCGCGCATGGCACCTCGGTCTACGCCGGCTGGGGCATCCCGATGGTGCCCGGCCATGAGCAGGCCACGGCGCGGCTCACGCCCGACGGCGGCCTCGAGCTGCGCGTCGGCGTGCATTCGCACGGCCAGGGGCTCGAGACGACGCTCGCGCAGGTCGCGCACGAGATCCTCGGCATAGATCCCGACAAGATCCGCGTCGTGCTCGGCGACACCGCGATGACACCCTACTCCACCGGCACCTGGGGCTCGCGATCGATGGTGATGGCCGGCGGCGCCGTCGGCACGGCCTGCCAACAGCTTGTCGCACGCGCCACGCGGATCGGCGCCAAGCTGCTGCAGCTTGCGCCCGAGGCGGTCAGCTGGCGCGAGGGCCGCGCCTGCGGGCCGAACGGCAGCGTGAGCCTCCCCGAGATCGCCCACACCTGGTACCGCCGGCCGCAGGATCTTCCCAACGATGTCGACCCGGCGGGTCTCGAGGTGACCAGCGGCTACAAGCCGCTGCGCGACAGCGGCACCTTCTCCTACGCGGCGCATGCCGTGACGGCCGCGGTCGATCCGGATCTCGGCGAGGTCGAGTTGCTCGACTACGTCGTCGTCGAGGATGGCGGCGTCCTCGTCAATCCGATGATCGTCGACGGCCAGATCCTCGGCGGCCTCGCCCAAGGCATCGGCACCGCGTTGTACGAGGAAATGCCGTTCGACGACGCCGCGCAGCCGCTGGCGACGACGCTGGCCGACTACCTGCTGCCTGGTCCGACCGAAGTCCCGGCGCCGCGCCTGTTCCACATGGAGACGCCGTCGCCCTACACGATGTTCGGCGTCAAGGGCATCGGCGAAGGCGGCGCGATCGCGCCACCTGCGGCGATCGCCAATGCCGTCAACGACGCGCTGCGGCCGCTGGGTGCGGAGCTGATGCAGTCGCCGCTGTCGCCGCGCCGGATCGTCGCGGCGGTGCTGGCCGCAAGACAGGCGAGCGCGCCGTGAAGGCCGCATCCTTCGCCTATGAGCGGCCCCGCAGCGTGAGCGACGCGCTCGCTCTGCTCGCAGACCCCGCTGGCGAAGCGCGGATCATGGCCGGCGGCCAGTCGCTCGGCCCGATGCTCAATCTGCGCCTGGCGCAGCCGCCGCGGATCGTCGACATCGCCGGGCTTGCCGAGCTTCGTTCCGTCGAGCGCGATGGCGATGCTCTCGTCATCGGCGCCTGCGTCACCCATGCCGACATCGAAGACGGCCGCATCCCCGACGTGACCCATGGCGTGCTGCAGCAGATCGCCCGCGGCATCGCCTATCGCGCCGTGCGCAACCGCGGCACCATCGGGGGCTCGCTGGGACACGCCGATCCCGCCGCCGACTGGGTGACGACGCTGGCCGCCCTGGGCGCCCGCGTGACGCTGGCGAGTTCCAAAGGCCGGCGCGACCTCGCCGTCGCGGAGTTCATCCAGGGCGCGCTGCAGACAGCGCTGCGTCCCGGCGAGCTCGTCACCGCCATCCGCCTTCCCGCGCTGCCGCCCACCGCGCGCTTCGGCTACGCCAAGGCCTGTCGCAAGCCCGGTGAATTCGCCCATGCGATGGCCGCCATTCTGATCGAGCCGGACATCGCCCGTAGTCGTGTCGTCATCGGCGCCATCGAGACGCGTCCGATCGTGGTCGACGATTCATCCCTGTTCGGCGGAGCGATCACCGATCTCAGGCAGCAGTTCGATCGCGACCTCGCCGACCGCCTGCTCATGCAGGCCGGCGTGACCGATCCGGCCGCCCGCCACATCCATGTGAGCGTGCTCGCGCGGGCGATCGCGGAGGTCGCGGCATGACGACGATCCAGCTCACGGTCAATGGCCGCGCGGCCGAGGCCAGCATCGAGCCCCGCACCCATCTCGCCGACGCCCTGCGTGATCAGCTCGACCTGACGGGCACCCATCTCGGCTGCGAGCACGGCGTCTGCGGCGCCTGCACGCTGCTGCTCGACGGCGTCCCGGCCCGCTCCTGCATCACGCTCGCCGTGGCCTGCGATGGCGCCACCGTCACGACCATCGAAGGCCTCGACGAGGACGAGGTCGCGGCCGAGCTGCGCGACGCCTTCACGCGCGAGCATGCCCTGCAATGCGGCTACTGCACGCCCGGCATGATCATCTCGGCGCGCGACCTCGTGCTGCGCCTCGATCATGCCGACGAGCAGGCCATCCGGGTGGGCCTGAGCGGCAATCTCTGCCGCTGCACCGGCTATGCCGGGATCGTGCGCGCGATCAGCGCCGTCATCGCGGCGCGGCGGCAGCGCGGCATCGCGGCCGTGACCGGCGCAGGTCGCATGGCGCTCGGCCCGGCGGGATCGCAGCCGCGCGCCATCGCCGCCACGGTCTCGCCGGCGCAGCCTGCGGCGGCCGGCGTCGAGCCATCCGGCCGCGCGGCGTTCGTTTCACGCGATCCGCCCGAGATGATGACCGCGAAGCCCGCCAAGAGCTTCGATGCATCGTTCACGGTGAACGCCGCGCCCGCGCAGGTCTTTGCGCTGTTCGGTCAGCCCCACACCCTCGCCGCATGCTTTCCCAGCGCCACCATCACGGATCTGCCGTCGCCCGATCGCATCGAAGGTGAGATCAAGGTGGCGATCGGCCCGCTGTCGGCCGTGTTCCGCGGTTCTGCGCGCATCGACCGCGACCCGAGGGATTTGTCGGGCCGGCTCATCGGCACAGGACGTGATCAGCGGAGCCGCAGCTCGACCTCCGGACA
>NZ_CAFJ01000320.1 GCF_000239795.1 Bradyrhizobium sp. STM 3809
GTGTCAGGCGACAGCGGCTTTCTCCGATCGTCCCGTTCGACTCAACATGTGATCGCGGTGTCGTATGTGGTCGAACCTCGTGCGTCTCGTCAGCACACTGTCCGCAAGCCTCATCTTGCTGGCTCTCGTCGCTCCGCAGCACCTGGCCGCGGAGCCGGCTAGGCTGGACCCCGAGGCCTATCATCGCGCCGTCGACTATTGCCGCGGCGACGTGCCGCAACCGACGGCGATCAGCCCCGACCGGACGATCGTCTGCTTCAGCGCTCAGACCGAGCTCGATGTCGACGTCTCCAAGGTGAGTCAGCTCGCTCAGGACGGCCTGTTCGTCTTGCGCGGCTATGGCGGCAAGCGCGACACCGCGATGAGCGTCTCCGATCTGCTGCGCAGCCGCAACGCGACCGTAGTGGTGTTCGACACCTGCATCTACCAGTGTGCGGACTACTATTTCGTGGCCTCTGCGAGGACCTACGTCGTAAAGGGGACGATCGTGGTATGGCAGCACGCATTGTCGGATTGCCAGGTGACGTTCCGCGAACCGCATGAGTCCAGCATCCCGAAACTGTGGCGCGCGGAATGTCCTGACGGCGACCGATGGCGCCTTGTCTTTGCGAGCGATGCTTCGGGGCTCAAGCGCTTCTATGCGGACAGGGTCGTCGACCGAGATCATTTCCGGCCGCTGCCCGACAGTGAGTATGTCCGGAAACGCCTGAAAAGGCTCTATGACCAGACGGGCCAGTTTCCTGGCATCGGATGGATGCTGAGTCCGACCTCGCTCAAGCGCCTGTTCAAGGCCGAGATCATCTACGAGGCCTATCCCGAGTCGCAGGAGGAAGCGACCGCGTTGGCCAGGCGTTTCGGCGCGCGCGATGTCATCTATGATCCATGACCATCAGGCTCTTTGAGCTCCGATCAACACCACAGTTTTCGAGACTGGCCATTTGAGGGTGATCAATGAGAAACAAGGCTTCGTTGCATCCGGTTCCGATCGTTCCCGATCCGAACTTTGCCGGCAACCTTCGAGGGTACCGCGAGGACTGGACTGTGCCGACCGTCGAGGACCTGGCTCGGAACCGGCGGCCCCTGTATCTCCCCGGCGACGACCCGGCACGTCGCAATCCTCAGAATTCGCCGTGGTTGCCGAACTATCGGAATGAGCTAGAGCCCGCGCCAGATCCGCAGTCATCGCTGCGGGAATGGATGTCGGATCGACAGCCCCGGGCGGCTTCATCAGCGACCCTGAAAGCCCTGATGGCGCTTTCCGCGCTGGGCTATGCGTCCGTGGGCAACGGCGCGTCGGGACGGGAGCCAGTTGTGCCCGCCTCGCGTCCCACCAGCCCCGCCGTCCTGTTCGGCCTCGGCGTGTCGCCGCAGGCGCCGGGGTTGGGCGACCAGACGGGAAGCGGTGGTCTGCTCGACCTCCTGAGCAGCCTCATGTCCGCGACGCGTACCGACCCGCCAAGGTGAGGCGGGACATGCCGTTTGGTGGGTCGATCTGCCCGCGGCATGCCGAGAGAAAGGTAAGACATCGTGAGCCCCATGATACGACATTGGCCGACCGTCTTCGTCGTCGACCTCGTGCTCAAATTTGGTCTGATCTATCTCGGCGCCATCCTGGCTTCGCTCGGAACGGTCATCCTGGGCGGCATCGAAGCTGTGATCTATTTCGCGCTCTTTGCGGCGGCTCTGGCGACGTTGAATGTCATGTTTCTGATGGTCGGAGCGAGAGTCGTCGCCTCGCTGCGCTGCGCCTGGATCGGGAGCCATCCAGGGCCACGATCGGCGCTCGTGTTCGTCAGCGGCATCGGCATGTTTGCGGGAGCTGTTGCAATGCTGTTCTCGTTCGGCCTCGGTGTTACAGCCGGGGCTGCGATCGCGGCTCTTTTCGCGACGACGAACATCATCTCGATCGCGATCGCGCTGCTCTTCAGTTGCACGTTCGGGCTCGTGGCTCGCGCGCTTGGACGATGATCGAAGCTCGAGCCCGCGTGCTCCCGCATTCCGATCCAAAACGCAATCATCATGCATTGACACGTCGGGCAAATCAGCCTCATAAACACAGTATCGCAAGACTTGCATGAACCCGCGCCGGAGACATTCGGTCGCGGGTTTTTTTAGTAGGCCGTGACCTCGATTGGCTCACGGCTCCAATCCCGTGCTGTTTCACCGCTCGCGTCGACTCTGGTGAGACCACGACAGCCGGATCAGCCGACCCCGCCTGCGGCGGGCGCCACGGCATCGACATCTCGCATGAGCCGAACCGGGAGACATCTCTCGCGCCATCGCGCCGGTGAGATTTGAATCGAATTCGTTCCACATCCGCATCGTGACAAACCGGCGCGACGCCCGTTCGTCACCCCCTGATGTCGCGACCGCGACGGATGCGCTGCACAGACCGCGACCACGGCCGACGTGTTTCTCCCGGCCAACACCGTCGAATACGTCACGGTCACGCCCGGCCAGAATATCGCAGTCATCAAGGCCGCCAGCAACGGCCTGGTCACGGCCACCGCCGGCACGCTCTGGATCACGGAGCTGTCGTGATGGGAGTGAGCATTCGTCCGCATCTCGACCGCGACGGCCGGCGCCTGGTGATCGAGCAGGTGCAGGATGTCGCGCCCATCCTGGATTGGAACAGCGAGGCGCGGCGCGAGGAGCAGCACAGCGATTGGGGGCGACACGTCGCCCGCATCCCGAACGTCATCTACGTCAAATGGCTGAACGAGGAATATGCCAGGGGCAATACCCGGCTTCGCCCGTTCACGCCGGAGTTCGACGAGATCGTTCAGAAGAAGCTGGGTGATCCGGACTGGGCCTATCTGCGCACCGACAGGGCGGCGCCACAGACAGGATGGAGAGGTGTGCCGCCATGCCGCTGATCTCGAACTATGCAGCGCTGCAAGCCGCAGTGTCCGAATATCTGGCGCGCGACCAGGACGTCACGCTGCTGGCGCGGATTCCGAGCTTCATTCAGCTCGCCGAGGCGAAGTTCAACCGGCAGCTGTTCGTTCGCCAGATGGAGCAAAGGGCGATCGCGGTCGTCGATCTCGGTGCGTCCGAGCCGGAGTTCATCGCGCTGCCGTCGGACTTCCAGTCGATGCGGCGGATCCGCCTGACCAGCGTCCGCGGCCAGCCGCCGCTGGAGTTCAGATCGGGTGTCCAGCTCGACGAATACCGCTTTCGTGTCTCCGACATCGCGGGCCAGCCGCGCTACTTCTCGGTGTTCGGCGATCAGATCGAACTCGCGCCCCGTCCGGATGCCGCCTACACGATCGAGATGGTCTACCGGCGAACGATTCCACCGCTGGCGTCGAACGACACCAACTGGCTGCTCGCGCTGGCACCGGATCTCTATCTGTACGGCGCGCTGCTGGAATCGGCGCCCTACCTCAAGGAGGATGGGCGCATCCAGACATGGGCCCTCGGTTTCACCAGTGCGCTCGCCGAGCTCAACCTGCTCGGGCTGACATCGACCTATTCGGACCGTGACGATGCGGCTGTCCGGCCAGGCGGTCTGAGACGTCGTACGAGAAGAGGATCACATGGCCGCATTCAACAAGTTCAACTGCTTCGTCCAGGACGTCGCGCATGCTCTGCACGACATGCTGACCGGAACATCGCATGTCTACCGGATCTATCTCACCAACACGGCGCCGGTCGCGACCAATACCGTCTACAACACGCCCGCCGACCTGACGACCGCCAACGGCTACACCGCCGGCGGCGTTTCGATCGGAACCGTCACTGGCGGGCAGACCGCAGACACCTTCCGCTTCATCGGCGGCAGCGACCCGTCCTGGACCGCGGCGGGCGGATCGATCGGACCATTCCAATATGCGGTGCTCTACAACGCGACCTCGGCGACCAAGCCGCTGATCGGGTGGTGGGACTACGGCACGTCTGTCACCCTGACCAATGGCAACACGTTCACGGTCGATCTCGACCAGGTCAACGGCATTTTGACGATCACCTGACGTGGCAGGTCTTACATGGCAGCATTTCTCGACATCTGCAGATTCCTGCCGACGGCCGGCGGCACGACGGACTGGACCTATGCCGCGGTCGTCCAGGGCTATCAGAGCCCTGCAGCAGCCGGCGCGGTCAATGGCCGGCTCTACAAGTACAGAGCCGAGAGCGCGGATCTCACGCAATGGGAGATAGGCGAGGGCGTCTACACCTCATCGACCGCCACGCTGAGCCGATCGACAATCCTGTTCACCTCGGCGGGAACCACGGCGAAGATCAATTTCACCGCAGCGCCGCAGGTTGCGATCGTTGCACTGAAGGAGGATCTGATCTCCATCGAGGAAGCCAACGGCTTCTCGCCAACACAGCAGGCGCAAGGACGCGCCAACCTGAATGCGGCATCCGTTGCGCGCACCCGGACGGTTATCACATCCGGATCGGGGACTTACACCACGCCGGCGGGCAGCAAGACCCTTCTCGTTCGCATGGTCGGTGGAGGCGGTGGTGGGGCAGGCAGCGCCAACAGCACGGGCAATGGCGGCGGAGGCGGTGCGGGCGGCAACACGACCTTTGGATCGACCTTCCTTGTCGCGAATGGCGGCAGCGGTGGCTCGGGTTCGGGTGGTCCGACCTCGAATGGCGGCGGCGCGAGCGGAGGCGATCTCAATCAGTCCGGCGGCTATGGCGCGGCCAGCATCGGCGCCGGGTCGGGTCCGCAGAGCGCCGTGGTTGGTGGCGCGGGGGCCGGCTCGGCGTTCGGAGCTGGAGGACCGGGTGGCTGGCCCAATGCCGGTGGCGTGAGCGCGCCGTCGTTTGGCAGCGGCGGTGGTGGCGCCGGCGGCCCCGCCTCAACGACAGGATATAGCGGTGGGGGCGGCGCGTCGGGCGGCTATTGCGAGAAGCTGATCGCTTCTCCGGCGGCGACCTACGCGTTCGCCGTCGGCGCTGGCGGAGCGGCCGGCGCAGCCGGCACCGGCGGCACGTCTGGCAGTACCGGGGGATCCGGAATCATCATCATCGACGAGTTCTATTGATGTCATTGCTCGGGTTCGATGCCATCGGTCGGCTGGCCGTGGCGCAGCTCTCACGCGGCGCGGCGACCACCACGATCTTTGTCGCAGCGCCGTCAGCATTCACGGTTGCGGGGTGGCCCGTCAGACTCCAGATCGTGGTCGTCACGAACATTGCGTCACTCGGCTGTGCCGGTGCTGCAATCGGCGCACGACTTTCTCTTTTCGGCTCGCCGAGCGGCTCGGTGACCTCGGGTGTCGGCGCCTTGTCGTCCCTGGCTATCGCTGCGGCGCGGGGCGACTTCACTGCGTCGGTGAACTCCGCCGCCGCCACCGGACGGATGCTGGCGGCTAGCAGAGTCCATGCGCTCAGCGGGCAGCCTGCGGCCTTCACGGGGTCAATGGCCGTTGAGAGCGCGGCCTACCAGGTCAACACATACGACGTCGACTATGGACGCCGCTTCGAGGACTGGTATCCGCTGCAGGGAATCGTGAGCGGCTGGAGCGCGAGCGCAGATCCCGCGCCATCTTGGGGCATGACGCCGACGAGCTCCAAATCCTGGCAGGATTCGTCGGTGCCCGTGGTCTCTTGGGCGCGGATCTCTCCGCCCGCCGCCCGCTGGCGGAGCAGCTGAGCAGCGCGCCGCTATCATCATCGGTGCGCACCTCGCCCGGACGACGAAGCCGCACCACGCGGACGTAGGCGGGCCTCAACAATGACAACGATTTCAGGATCGCGGCCGATGAGCGCCGGCGAATGTCCTGGACTGGATGTGACATGCCCCTTCTTGCCTTTGGCGAATACAAGCCCGATGTAAGCGACTACGAAGGCCAGGCCACCCGCAACATTCAGAATGTCGTGCCCCGAGGTGACGGCTACGGTCCGTTTCCGTCCTTCTCGCCCTTTACCTCGGCTCTGCCCGACCCGTGCCGTGGCGCATTCTATGCGCTGAAAGCGGACGGCACGGTCGTGACCTTCGCCGGGACCACGACGAAGCTCTATCGTCTGAACAATACCGATTTCACCTGGCTCGACGTCTCGAAAGGCGGGGTGAGCTACTCGCAATTGTCGTCCGCGGCACAATGGCAGTTTGCGCAGACCGGCAATCTCGTGTTCGCCACCCAGGCCAACGCGCTGTTGCAGGTGTTCGACCTGTCGTCCTCGAGCGCGTTCGACAATGCCTTGGGAGGGCCGCCGCAGGCCGCCTATATCAGTGTCGTCGGACGCTTCCTGGTGTTGTCGGGCCTGCTGTCCACGCCTTACCGCATTCAATGGTCGGGCCTGAACAATTTCAATTCGGCGACGTCGTGGGACGGTCTGACGGCGGGCTCCGATCATCAGGATTTTCCAGACGGAGGCATCGTGCGCGGCGTTGCCGGCGGCGAAGCCGGGATCATCTTCCAGGATCAGGCGATCCGGCGCATGTCGTATGTTCCGGGATCGCCGATCATCTTCCAGATTGATCGGATCACGCAGGACAAGGGCCTGTATGCGCCATATTCGATCATCCGCGCCGGCGAGCGGATCTTTTTCTATGCAGGCCAGGGCTTTCACAAGATCGAACCGGGTGGAGTTCCGCAGCCGATCGGTCGCGAGAAGGTCGACCGGACGTTCCTGGCCGACCTCGACAAGGGCAATCTGCAGCTCGTCATCGGAGCGGCCGACCCGCGGTCGACGCGGGTGTTCTGGTCCTACAAATCCGTCTCCGGCGCGACGGGCACCTACGACAGACTGCTCGGCTATGACTTCCTGCTCGACCGCTTCTTCTCGATCGCGGCCAGCGGCGAATATCTGCTCGGCATGTCGCAGACGGGGCTGACGCTCGAGAACCTCGACAGCATCTCGCCGTCGATCGACGCGATGACCCTGAGCCTCGACGCCTATGCGACCGCCGTGCAGCCCGAGATCGCGCAGTTTTCGGCCGGGCATGTGCTGGGATTCTTCCGCGGCAGCAGCCTCGAGGCGACGATCGAAAGCGCGGAGCAGGGCACCGACGACAACCGCATCATGATCCGCGGCTTCCGGCCGATCACCGATGCCTCGAGCCTGTTCGGATCAGTATCCTCGCGCGACGCACCGTCGATGCCGGTCGTCATGGGAAGCGAGGTGGCGGTGAACGGGCGCACCGGGCGGTGCGACGTCCGCAAGGACACCCGCTATGCCCGCTTCAAGGTTCGGATTCCGGCCGCGACGTCCTGGACTTTCTGCGCCGGCGTGGTGCCGGATCTCACCCCGGGGGGCACGCTATGACCGCTTATGTTCCGGGCATCACCGAGACCGATCTCAAGAAGATCATCCTCGCGCTGCAGCAACTCGCTGCCGGCCGCTCCAACGCCGTCGGCAGTGTGACGCTGGCGCCGGGCGTGTCGACCACGACCGTGGCCGACAAGAACTGCTCGGCCGGCTCGACGCCGATCCTGACCGCGACCACACCAAGCGCCGCGGCCGAGCTCGGCAACGGCACGATCTATGTGAGCGCGGTCGGCAACGGCGCGTTCACGCTCACGCACGCCGCCAGCACTGCATCAGCGCGGACGTTCCTCTATGCGCTGCTCGGCTGAACTCGCCTGCGTCGATCCGCGCCAGGTCGGGTTGATATGGCCGCAGGTCGCGCCGCGCCTGCGGCGGGCGATCCGCCGCACCGGCCTGTCCGCGTTCGCAGATGTCGAGCGGGACGTGCTTGCCGGACAGGCGCTGCTCTGGCTTGCGCTGAATGGCGCCTCCGGTGCCGCCACGATCGATGCCGTCGCGGCGACCAGGCTGGAGCTGACCGAGACAGGGATGGTGTGCGTCATTACGGCCTGCGAAGGCCAGACCATGGCACGTTGGCTGCCGCTCGTCTCGGGAATCGAAGCCTACGCCAAGGCAGAGGGCTGCCGCGGCATGCGCGTCTACGGCCGCAGAGGCTGGCTTCGCGCGCTCGATGGCTATCGGCAGACGCACGTGATCATCCAGAAGGAGTTGAGGTGACGATCAGCTCCGATGATCTCGCCGGCGTTCTTACGTTGAAGAGGCAAGGCGAACTGATCACCGGATCAATGAGCTCCCAGCCCATCGGTGGCACGCGCAAGGGCGAACGTTGCACTTGACAGAAATGTTCTTGATATGTTCTCATATGGCGGTTGCCGTGTTATTATCCGCAATCGTGCAGTTACCGGGCCAAATGCATGTTCTATCGGATCAGTGCAGATCGTACCCAAACAGCACGAGCCTTGGCGGGCTTTCCGCGGTGGGGAGCAAAAGTCGCTCTCGTGATGCTGGCATTCACGATGAGGATGAACGCTCTTCGTGCCGAGGAGGTTGACTTCGGCGCTTACCACGCGGCTGCAGACTACTGCGGTGGCGAAGTCGCGCGTCCGCTGGCACTTTCGCCGGACCGACGGATTCTCTGCTTCGACGGCCTTGTTCGTCCCGATCAGAATCTGTCGCTCGTCAACGAGCTGCAAGCTGGCGGAATGTTCGTTGTTCGCAGTCATGGCGGTGACGACGTTGCTATGATGATGTTTGCCGATCGCTTACGTGATCGCGATGCGACCGTCGTCGTTCGGAGCTACTGCTTGCTTGGGTGTGCCAGTTACTTCGTGTTTGCCTCCGGGAGGACGATCATACTGAATGATGGGCTGGTTGCGTGGCGGCCTCTCGCCGTAGACGGATTGTGCGTAGATTTTGTGGACGCACGCGATAAAGGTTTGCCGCGCCTTGACGTCGGCTTCTGTGTCACTGGCGAACATAATTTTTTTTCGACGCCTACTCCAATCTATGAAATGAAACAGAAGTTCCTGAGCACACGGCGCGTCAATCGTGAATTTGAAGAGCCGCCGGAAAGCACATTTGTCAGGAGAGCTCTGAGCCGTTTTGACTGGCCAAGACAGAGCGAACTAGCGTCTGTGATGTGGACATGGCATCCCCGCTTTCACAAAAGCTCGGTCAAGACGACTATCGTGTATGAACACTATCCTGAGAGCCAGCAGGAAGTTGAGGCTCTTGCCGAGCGATTGCAACTCGATGCTCGGGTTATCTACGATCCATAGCGCTCTTTTCGACCTGTGATTTGAGCTGTTGGTAGCCGACAGAACTGCGATTGTTGACGGCGCGCTGATGTGGCGCGCCGTTTTTTAGGTAACCCG
>NZ_CAFJ01000319.1 GCF_000239795.1 Bradyrhizobium sp. STM 3809
TGTCCGGGCCATCCACGTCGTTCGACATCCTAGGAGCGACGTGGATGCCCGGGACAAGCCCGGGCATGACGGTGCAACTAATAGACGGGATTGCTCGTCGCGACAGCATCGCGTCGTGCCGTGCGATCGCTATGCCGAAAGCGTAGCCGGATCGAGCGCAACCCAAACGGCGTGCAAGTCGACCTCGTCCGGGAGCGATCCGCATCCCGGGATCACAGCGAGCATCGGTCTGTTGTCGCCTGCGTCACCCGCCCGGCGCCCGCGCCAGCCGGATCGCCTCGCTCAACGTCGCGCGGTCGCCGACATGATTGGCGAGCAGCAGCACCAGCCGCGCATTCATGCGCAGCGCCTCGTCCTCGCTGAGCTCGCGCTGGCTGCCGATCAACTCGGCATAGAAATCGTCGGGATCGCTGATGTTCGGGGTGAGGATCAGGCTCATGCGGCAAGCTCCTGCTGCACCGTGCCGGACCTGCCGCAGGCGCGCCGGACCGCCGCGGCGATTGCGGCCTCGTCGAATTGCGGGAAGCGGGCGGTGACATATTGATCGGGACGGAACACGTAGGTCGTGCCCTCAGACGCGCCGTAGCGCTGCGCGAGCAGGCCCTTTGCATCTTCGATGTCGCGGCCGACGACGAGCACGCGGGCCGTGAGGCCGTCGACGCTGATCTCCCTGGCGGCCGCCACGGGGTCGAATGTGAGTACCGTGAAGCCGGCGCCGAGGCAGTTCAGCAACCAGCCGGTCTGACCCGCAACGTTCACGGGCGCGTCGGCTGCCGGGCTACCGGGCAGCATGGCTCCGGCGCAGCTCGCACCGTCGGGCGTGTTGAGCGACGAGCCGAGGTAGGGCGTCGGCGTCGACAGCCGGCCGCTGTTGACCAGCGGCCGTGCAAAGGCGTGGTGCTGCGAGAGGTCGAGCACGGCATCGCGGAAGCGGCGGCTGACTTGCGTCTTCGGCGTGATGAAGTCTGTCGCCCGCGTCGAATTGAGAATGTTGTCGTCCGCCGCGTAGGCGCGCTCCTCGTGGTAGCTGTCGATCAGGCTCTCCGGCGCCTCGCCGCGCAGCACCAGCGAAAGCTTCCAGGCGAGATTGTCGATATCCTGCACGCCGGTGTTGGCGCCGCGGGCGCCGAACGGCGATACCTGATGCGCCGCATCGCCGGCGAACAGCACGCGGCCATGGCGGAAATTGTCGATGCGCCGGCAGGCGAACTGATAGATCGAGACCCATTCGAGCTCGAACTCCGCGTTGTCGCCGAGCATCGCGCGGATGCGCGGGAGTACGCGCTCCGGCTTCTTCTCCTCGTCGGGATCGGCATCCCAGCCGAGCTGGAAGTCGATCCGCCAGATGTTGTCGGACTGGCGATGCAGCAGCACCGACTGTCCCCGGTGGAACGGCGGATCG
This sequence comes from Bradyrhizobium sp. STM 3809, assembly GCF_000239795.1. Taxonomy (GTDB): domain Bacteria; phylum Pseudomonadota; class Alphaproteobacteria; order Rhizobiales; family Xanthobacteraceae; genus Bradyrhizobium. The sequence continues at coordinate 1,403 of NZ_CAFJ01000319.1, forward strand.
AACCAGAACCAGCGCTCGGTCGGAAACTCCGCCTTCATCCGGACGTCGGCGATCAGGAAGCGGTCCTGGAAGAACTGGCCCTTGAACTCGGCGCCGACCATCCGCCTCGTGTCGGAATTGGCCCCGTCGCAGGCGATCACCCATTGCGCTTCCATGCTGAAGATGCCGTCCGGCGTCTCCACCGCGAGCACAGCGTGGTCGTCGGTCTGCTTGACGCTGACCAGCCGGTGCTTCCAGCGCAGGTCGACCAGCGGGCTCCTCCTGCAGGCATCGACCAATATTTCCTCGAGATAGTATTGCTGCAGGTTGATCATCGCCGGCCAGCGATGGTCGGGCTCGGGCAGCAGGTCGAACTGGTAGGACAGCCGGTCGCGGAAGAACACCTTGCCGATGTTCCAGCTCACGCCCTTGTCGACCATCGGCGCGGCGCAGCCGAGCCGGTCCCAGATCTCCAGCGGGCGCTTGGCGTAGCACACCGCGCGGGAGCCGATGCTGACGGTGTCGTTGTCGTCGAGCACCACCACCTTCTGGCCGCGCGCGGCGAGATCGAGCGCGGCGGTCAGGCCGATCGGGCCGGCGCCGATCACGACCACCGGATGGCGGCGGGTCTCGCCGCTCGCCTGCTCGGCCGAGCGGACATAGGGAAATCGCGGATAGACATAGTTGCTCATGGCGGCCTCGTCTGGCGCGTTGCGGTCGCAGGGCTATCGCATTTGACCGATCTGAGTTTTTCGCGACGCCGTCTCCACATCGTCATGCCCGGGCTCCCGGCCATGACGACGTTGAGACAGACGAGCGCAACACGTCGATCGTCATATACGAGAGCCTTGATTGCGGAGGCGACGGTGGGAAGGAACGCTCGCTCAGTCGGCGCTCGCGAATTCCTTCTCGTGCATCCAGGCGGTGTGCCGCGGCGGCTTCTTGGTGGTGGCCCATTCGTCGACCATGGCGTGCGCGACCGACTTCATCCGCGTGATCTGCTCGGGCGTCGCGGTCCAGGTCGCGATCTCCAGGCGGTGGCCGCTCGGGTCATGGAAATAGATCGACTTGAAGATGGTGTGGTCGGTGATCCCGACCACGTCGAGCCCGGCGGCTTCGGCGCGCGCCTTGGCTTCCTCCAGCTCGTCCATGTCCTTGACCTGGAAGGCGATGTGCTGGGTCCATTCCGGCGTGTTCGGATCGCGGCCCATCGGCGGCGAGTTCGGCAGCTCGAAGAAGGCGAGGATGTTGCCGTTCCCGGCATCGAGGAAGATGTGCATGTAGGGATCGGGCGCCTTGGTCGAGGGCACCTTGTCCTCGGCGATGGCGCCGAGCAGGTCCATGTTCAGGACCTTCTTGTAGAAGTCGACGGTGGCCTTGGCATCGACGCAGCGATAGGCGACGTGATGGATCTTCTCGATCTGCATGATGGTCCTCCCATGATCGTTGTTGGCATGATAGTAACGGATGATACGATCCGGCGGCTTTGATCCAGATCAATCCGATCGGGATCGGATTGAGATCGCCGTGGGCGAGCGGACGAGGGCAGGGGATGCGATGACGAAAACGGCCGACGAGACCAGCGAGGGGATCGATGGCGAGGGCGCGCGCGAGCTCAGGCTGCAGCGCTATTTCCCCTATCGGCTGGCGCGGCTCGCCGAGCAGGTGTCGCTGGCGGTGGCGGAGGTCTATGCCGATCGCTTCGCGCTGTCGCGCCAGGAATGGCGGATCCTGGCGGCGCTCGGCGAGCAGCCGCGGCTGCCGACCAAGCAGATCGGCCGGCTGACGACGCTCGACAAGATGAACGTCAGCCGCGCCATGCAGAGCCTGGAGGCCCGCGGCATCGTCAGCCGCAGCCGCGACCCCGAGGACGGCCGCGAGCGGATCGTGACGCTGACGGCCGCGGGAAGGGCGCTGTATCGCAAGATCGTTCCCCATGCGCTGGCGCGCGAGGCCGATCTGCTGGACGTGCTCACCAGGGAGGAGGTCGCCACCCTCAATGCCGTCATCGACAAGCTGCTGGGTGCCACGGAGCGGCCGGCATGACGCAGCGCGGCAGCCCGGGACGGGCGACGGCAAGGCTTGATCGAGGCCGTCGCCGCGCTATATCGACGGTCTCCCCTTCATTGCCAGCATGGGCCAACGCACGACGATGACCGACACCGCGACCGTTAGCCATTCCTTCCAGGCCGAAGTCTCCGAGCTGCTGCACCTGATGGTGCATTCCGTCTACTCCGAGACCGACATCTTTTTGCGCGAATTGATTTCGAATGCCTCCGACGCCTGTGACAAGCTGCGCTACGAGGCGATCGCCAGGCCCGAGCTCATCGGCGACGGCGAGCCGCCGCAGATCCGCATCATTCCCGACAAGACCGCCAACACCCTGACCATTGCCGACAGCGGCATCGGCATGGACCGCCAGGAGCTGATCGACCATCTCGGCACCATTGCCCGCTCCGGCACCAAGGCGTTCGTGCAGAAGCTCGCCGAGGCCAAGGACGGCACCGGCCTGATCGGCCAGTTCGGCGTCGGCTTCTACTCCGCCTTCATGGTGGCCGACCGCATCACCGTGATCAGCCGCCGCGCCGGCGGCAGCGAGGTCTGGACCTGGACCTCGTCGGGTAACGCCGGCTTCGAGGTCGCGCCGGCCTCCGAGGAGGACGCCAAGCGGGTGACGCGCGGCACCGAGATCGTGCTGCATCTCAAGGATGACGCCAAGAAATACCTCGAGACCTACGAGATCGAGCGTATCGTCACCGCCTATTCCGACAACATCCAGTTCCCGATCATGCTGGTTCAGGCGGAGGGCGAGCCGCGCCAGATCAATTCGGCGAGCGCGCTGTGGCAGCGCTCCAAGTCGGAGCTGTCGGCGGAGGACTACGCCAAGGCCTACAAGTCGATCGCCAACGCCTTCGACGAGCCGGCGATGACGCTGCACTACCGCGCCGAGGGCCGCTATTCCTACGCCGTGCTGCTGTTCGCGCCCTCGACCAAGCCGTTCGACCTGTTCGAGCCGGCGCGCAAGGGCAAGGTCAAACTCTATGTCCGCCGCGTCTTCATCACCGACGATGCCGATCTGATACCGGCCTACTTGCGCTTCATCCGCGGCGTGATCGACAGCGAGGATCTGCCGCTCAACCTGTCGCGCGAGATGCTGCAGAACAATCCGCAGCTGGCGCAGATCCGCAAGGCCGTGACGACGCGGGTGATCAGCGAGCTGGAGCAGCTCGCCGAGAAGGACGCGGCCAACTTCGACAAGATCTGGGACGCGTTCGGCGCCGTCATCAAGGAAGGCCTCTACGAGGACTTCGAGCGCCGCGACAAGCTGCTGGCGCTGTCGCGCTTCACCACCACGTCGGGCGAGCGGCGCTCGCTGAAGCAGTATGTCGAGGGGCTGAAGGAGAACCAGACCGAGATCTACTTCCTGGTCGGCGACAGCATCGAGCGGCTCAAGTCCAATCCGCGGCTCGAGGCGGCCAAGGCGCGCGGCGTCGAGGTGCTGCTCTTGACCGATCCGGTCGATGCGTTCTGGACCTCGGCGAGGCTGGAGTTCGACGGCAAGCCGCTGAAGTCGCTGAGCCAGGGCGACATCAATTTCGATCCGATCCCGGTCACCGAGAAGGAGGCCGAGGACGAGGCGAAGCCGGCGGCGGACGAGGCCAACACGATCGCGCTGATCAAGGCGAGCCTCGGCGATCATGTCACCGACGTGAAGGTCTCGACCCGGCTGACCACCAGCGCCTCCTGTCTCGTGGCCGGCAGCCATGGGCCGGATCGCGAGCTGGAGCGCATTCTCTCGCAGCAGGCGCGCGGCGCCCGCACCAAGCCGATCCTGGAGATCAATCTGCGGCATCCGCTGGTCGTGGCGGTGGCCAAGGCGGCCGCCGACAAGGCCAAGGTCGACGATCTCTCCTTCCTGCTGCTCGAGCAGGCGCAGATCCTCGACGGTGAATTGCCTGAGGATCCGGCGGCGTTTGCCGCGCGGCTCAACCGGCTGGTGCTGCAGGGAGTGACGGCATGAGATGACGCAAGGCGGGCGCCACGCTCTATTTGGTGGGGCCCGCCTGCGCGGCGACGAGCTTGCGCCAGCGCATGATCTCGGCGTGGTACGTCGACGCATAGATCCGGCTGTCGCCGGTGATCGGCGTGGCGCCGACCTCGGCGAATTGCTTGGCGATCGCGGGATCGGCCAGCGCGGCGTTGATCTCGCGGTTGAGCAGCTCGACGATCGGCTGCGGCGTCCCGCGCGGCGCCGCCACGCCATAGAAGCCGGAGGTCTCGAACGCCGGCAGCACGTCGGCGACGGGCGGCAGCTGGGGGAAGGATTCGACGCGCTCGCGGGTCGACACCGCCAGCGCCCGGATCTTGCCGCTGCGCAGCAGGTCGGTCGCGGAGGCGGTGTTGTCGAACATCGCGTGGATGTGTCCGGAGGCGAGATCGGTCAGCGCCGGGCCCGAGCCGCGATAATGGACGACGGACCAGCTGATGCCGCCGAGCGTCCGGAACAGCTCGGCCGACAGCTGCTGGACGGTGCCGGGACCGGCCGTGCCGACGCTGAGCTTGCCCGGGTTGGCCCGCGCATAGGCCAGGAACTCGGCCAGCGTCTTCACCGGCAGCTCCTTGTTGACGAGGAGCAGCAGCGGCGTCCGCGCCATCCCGGCGACGGGAACGAGGTCGCCGCCGTCGATGTCCGGCGCGGTCCCGGCCGAGGCGTTGATGATGTTGGCGGTCGACGTCGCCAGCAGCGTGTAGCCATCCGGCGCGGCGCTGGCCACGCTGCGGGTGGCGACATTGCCGCCGGCGCCCGGGCGGTGGTCGAGCACGAAGGGTTGGCCGAGTCGCCGGGTCAGCCGGTCGCAGATCAGGAGCGACAGCCGGCCGGTCGCGCCGCCCGGCGCGAACGGGATGACCCAGGTGACGGGGCGGGCCGGATAGGGCGCTTCCGCTCCGGCCGCCGCGGCGGCCGGCTGTACCGCCGCAACGGCGCTCCAGGCGGCCCATTGCAGCAATGCACGTCGGGTGAACGTCGTGTCGTCGGGCATGCCGGCCCTTGCGTTGGCATGGTCTGGGAGATGCAACCTAGCCGGTATTTGCGATTACTTCGTAAAAGCCCGCATTCGCATCAATCCCGCCATGCTCTCAGCCGGTTAACCGTTCCGGTTAACGGGTGGTCAGGCGCCGCCGCCTATAACGACGCCGAAGGTGGGGCGGTGGCAGTGATGGACATCGAGCGCGCGGACCGGTCTGCGGAACTCATGAGGCCGGCTGCGCGGCCCTCGGCGGCGAAGATCTGGCTGAGGGCGATCGAGCTGACTGCGCGGATCGAAGCCGAGCCGACGCGGCTGTTCGCCGATGAGGTCGACGCCTGGACGGCGAAGCAGCCGGAGCGGCCGGCGCTGATCGCCGATCGCGAGGCGCTCAGCTATTCCGCCCTGTCCGCACGCATCAACCAGTATGCCCGCTGGGCGCTGGCCCATCGCATCGGCCCCGGCGACACCGTTGCGCTGATGATGCCGAGCCGGCCGGACTATCTGGCCGCCTGGCTCGGCATCAGCCGCGTTGGCGGGGTCGTCGCCTTGATCAACACCAACCTGGTCGGCGCGTCGCTCGCGCATTGCATCAACGTCGCGACGCCCGCCCACGTCATCCTGTCGAATGAGGTGCAGGAGGCCTATGCGGGGGCCGTTGCGCTGATCGCGGGCAAGCCACGGGTCTGGATGCAGGGCGGCGATCTCGACGCCGCGCTCGCTGCGATGGACGCGAATCCGCTTGCGCCGGGCGAGCGGCCCGCCGTGACGATCAACGATCGCGCGCTGCTGATCTATACGTCCGGCACCACAGGCCTGCCCAAGGCGGCCAGCATCAGCCATCGCCGCATCCTGAACTGGGGCGGCTGGTTCGCGGGGCTCACCGGTGCGGGCCCCGACGACCGTCTCTACGACTGCCTGCCGGTCTATCATTCGGTCGGCGGCATCGTCGCACCCTGCAGCATGCTGCGCGCCGGCGGCACCGCTGTTCTGGCGGAGAAGTTCTCGGCGCGTCAGTTCTGGCGCGACATCGTTCGCCACGATTGCACGCTGGTGCAATATATCGGCGAGCTCTGCCGCTACCTGCTCGCAGCGCCGCCGTCGGACCTCGATCGCGCGCACCGGCTGCGGCTCGCTTGCGGCAACGGCCTGCGCGGCGACGTCTGGGAGGCGTTCCAGCAGCGCTTCGCGATCCCGCAGGTGCTGGAGTTCTACGCCGCCACCGAAGGCAATTTCTCGCTCTACAATGTCGAGGGCCGGGTGGGCTCGATCGGCCGCGTGCCCTCGCTGCTCGCCCATCGCTTTCCGGCGTCGATCATCCGGCTCGACGATGAGCAGAGCGCGCCGCTGCGCGGGCCCGACGGGCTGTGCCAGCCATGCGCGCGTGGCGAGGTTGGCGAGGCCATCGGCCGCATCGGCAAGGCCGACGACGGCGGCGGCCGCTTCGAGGGCTATACGGATCGCACGGCAACCGAGAAGAAGATCCTGCGCAACGTCTTCGCCCAGGGCGACGCCTGGTTCCGCACCGGCGACCTGATGCGCCAGGACGAGCAGGGCTTCTTCTATTTCGTTGACCGTGTCGGCGATACGTTCCGCTGGAAGGGCGAGAACGTGTCCACCAGCGAGGTCACCGAGGCGATCCTGCAATGTCCGGGGGTCGCGGAAGCCTCGACCTACGGTGTCGCAGTGCCGGGCACCGATGGTCGGGCCGGCATGGCGGCGCTGGTCGTCACGCAGGATTTCGATCTTGCAAGGCTGTCGTCGGAGCTCGCGCGCCGATTGCCGGCCTATGCGCAGCCGGTCGCGCTGCGCATCACGCCCTCGCTGCAATCGACGGAGACGTTCAAGCAGAAGAAGCAGCAGTTGATGCGCGACGGCTTCGATCCCTCGATCGTTTCAGAGCCATTGTACATGCGCGATGCCGCAACCGGAGCCTACCGCGCGCTCGACGCCGCTCTCTATGCGCAGATCGCGACCGGAGAGATCCGCTTGTAGATGATTTTAATCATAGGCCATGAGGGGCATTTACCAACGGTCTCGAAACATACCGCGAAGGTCCGGGTTCCTTCACCATCTCGCTCTAGGGTCGATCTTATCGTTTGAACAATGACGGATTTCGCCATGTCGGTACGGTTAAGAATCATTGCAGCGATCAAGCAGATTGCCGAGGAGCAGAAGGTCAAGCTGCCGCCGCTGACCGATGAGCTGACCCTGCACGAGACCGGCTTCGACTCGCTCGCCTTCGCAATCCTGGTCGCCCGCCTCGAGGATGATCTCGGCGTCGATCCGTTCACTTTGTCCGAGGAGGTCACGTTCCCCAATACGATCGGCGACTTCATCAGGGCGTATGAGAATGTCCCCGCGTGAGGTCTTCGCGCTGCCCGACCATCTCGGCACTGACCTGACCGAGCGGACCATTTCGGATCCGCGTCACGTCGTCGGGCTGGCCGAGCTGTCGCGCAAAAGCTGTCTCGGCGGCCGTGTCGGCGAGCTCGACGGCCGCTCGGTGCTGGTCGCGACCTCCGGCCAGCTGCTGGCGGGCCTGACCGTGATCGAAATCGACGGCGTGGCCCGGCGCATGCTGCTGTGCCCGCCGGATCTGAAGAGCGAGCATCTGACCAGCATCGTCGCGGATGCCGGAATTGATGCTGTGGTCACCGACGAGCCGGAACGCTTCGCAGATTGCGGGATCGATCGCGTGGTCCTGGTCGGGATGCCGCAGCCCGTCGCACGCATGGCGCAGACGGTGCGGGCGACCGAATGGCTGATGCTGACGTCGGGAACGTCGGGCGTGCCGAAGATCGTCGGCCACACGCTGGAAGGACTGTGTGGCGCCATCATCGGCGATCGACCGGCCCCTGGCGATGCGCTTCCGGTGTGGGCGACGTTCTACGACATCCGCCGCTATGGCGGACTGCAGATCTTTCTCCGCGCGATCGTCGGCGGCGGCTCCATGGTGCTGTCCGATCCGGGCGAGGCGCTGGCCGATCACGTCGCGCGTCTGAATGCGCGCGGGGTCTCGCACATCTCCGGCACGCCGTCGCATTGGCGCAAGCTGCTGATGAGCGGCTCGGCCGAGCAATTCGCTCCGCGTTATGTGCGGCTGTCGGGCGAGATCGCCGACCAGGCCGTGCTCGACGGTCTGAAGCAGGCGTTCCCGAATGCCTCGATCGGACACGCCTATGCCTCGACGGAAGCGGGAGTCGGCTTCGCGGTCAATGACGGACTGGAGGGCTTTCCCGCCACGCTGCTCGGCGAGGGCCTCGGTGCCGTTGACATGAAGGTCGTCGACGGCTCGTTGCGGATCCGCTCCAAGCGTGCGGCGCATGCCTATGTCGGGCGCGCCGCGGCGGCGCTGACCGACGCCGACGGCTATGTCGACACCGGCGACATGGTCGAGCTGCGCGGCGATCGCTACTACTTCGTCGGACGGCGCAACGGCATCATCAATGTGGGCGGCCTGAAGGTGCATCCCGAGGAGATTGAGGCCGTGATCAATGGCCACCCGGCCGTCCGGATGTCGCGCGCGAAATCGCGGCGCAGCCCGATCACCGGCGGCATCGTCGTAGCCGAGGTCGTCCTGACGGCGGACGGCGATCCGGCGCGCGCCGACGCTGTTCGCAACGAGATCCTCGCCGAGTGCCGCGCGCGTCTCGCGGCCCACAAGGTGCCGGCGATGCTCCGCTTCGTGCCGGCGCTCGACGTCACTCCGGCCGGCAAGCTGGCGCGCACCGATGCGTAACGTCCTGGTCACTGGCGGGAGCCGCGGCATCGGACTTGCGATCGCCCGCAGGCTCGCCGGCGCGGGCTTTGATGTGATCGCGGTCGCCCGCCGCGAGAGCGAGGAGCTGCGCGCGGCCGTCGCCGAATTCAGCGCGAGCAGCGCCGGCATCCATTTCCGCGCCTGCGATCTCAGCGCGGTCGATGCGATCCCGGCTTTCGTGAAGTCGGTACGCGACGAATTCGGCCCGCTCTATGGCCTCGTCAACAATGCCGGCATCGGGACCGAGGGCCTGCTCGCGACCATGCACAATTCGGAGATCGAGGGCCTCGTGCGCCTCAACGTGCTGGCGCCGATGATCCTGACCAAATACGTCGTGCGGCATATGATGGCCGCAGGCGAGGGGCGCATCGTCAACATCTCCTCGATCATCGCCAGCACCGGCTACAACGGCCTGTCGGTGTATGGAGCGACCAAGGCGGCGGCCAACGGCTTCACCCGCTCGCTGGCGCGCGAGGTCGGCAAGGTCGGCATCACCGTCAATGCGATCGCGCCGGGCTTCATCGCCACCGAGCTGACGCAGAGCATGGACCAGGCGCAGCAGCAGCGCATCGCCGGCCGCAGCGCGCTGCGGCGGCTGCCGGAGACCTCCGACGTCGCCGCGATGGTCGAGTTCCTGCTCGGCGAGGGCGGGCGCAACGTCACCGGGACGGTACTGACGGTCGACGCCGGCAATACCGCCTGACGCGATGATCTGCCGCGCCCGCGGTTGATTTCGCTCAAGCGGCGGCACCGCCGTCGCGGCGATACTGCCGGTGCAATTCCGGAATCGGTCGCCATGTTCGAACGCATCCTGCGATGGAGCCTCGTCGCAATCGCAGTCGCGGGCCTCGCCGCGGGCGGCGCCGCGCATGCGTTCGGCCGGCCCGAATGGGCCGGCATCGCCTTCACGGCCTCCACGGTCCCGGTCATCGCCGGTCTGGTCGTCTCGATCATCCGCGACGTCCTGGCCGGCCGCATCGGCGTCGATGCCATCGCTCTCGTCTCGATGAGTGCGGCGATCGTGCTGGGCGAGCCGCTGGCGGGCGCCGTGGTGGCGCTGATGTATTCCGGCGGCAATGTGCTCGAGGACATCGCGGTCGCCCGTGCCGAGCATGATCTTCGTGCGCTGGTCGACCGCGCCCCGCGCATCGCGCATCGCTGGCACGACGATCGAATCGAGGATGTTGCGGTTGCCGATGTTGCCATCGGCGACCGCCTGATGGTCCGTGCCGGCGAGATCGTCCCGGTCGACGGCGTGGTCGAGACGGCGATTGCAGTGGTCGATGAATCGGCGCTGACAGGCGAGCCGATCCCCGTCTCGAGAAGGCGCGGCATGGCCATCCTGTCCGGCTCGCTGAATGCCGGCGAGACGTTCGAGCTGTCGGTGACCGCCACCGCCGGCGAGAGCACCTATGCCGGCATCGTCAAGCTGGTGACGTCGGCGCAGACGGCGAAGGCGCCGTTCGTGCGGCTCGCCGATCGCTACGCGCTGATCTTCCTGCCGGTGAGCCTCGCCGTCGCCGCCGCCGCCTGGCTTGCCTCGGGCGATCTGATCCGCGCGCTCGCGGTGATGGTCGCCGCGACGCCCTGTCCGCTGATCCTTGCGGCGCCGGTGGCTTTCATCGCCGGCGTCGCCCAGGCGGCGCGCAGCGGCATTCTGGTCAAGGGCGGCGGCAAGCTGGAAGCGCTGGCGCGGGCGCATACCGTGCTTTTCGACAAGACCGGTACGCTGACCGTCGGCGGCGCGCGGCTGCTCTCGGTGGAGGCGGCCCCGGGCGAAGATGCAGACACCGTGCTGCTGCTCGGCGCCTCGCTGGAACAGGCCTCCCATCACGTTCTGGCGCATGCCATCGTCGAGGCGGGTCATGCCCGCGGGCTCAAGCTCAAGGTGCCGGAGCGCGTCAGGGAAACGATGGGCTCCGGCCTCGCCGGTATCATCGACGGCCGCCGCATCAGCGCCGGCTCGCCGGACCTGATCCTCGGCAGCCACGCGCCGCCCCCCTGGGCCGCGCGCGCCATTCGCCGCGCCTCCTGGCGCTCGGCGCTGATCGTGCTCGTCGCCGTCGACGGCAGGCCGATCGGCGCGCTGCTGCTGGCCGATGAATTGCGTGCCGACACGCCGCGGGCGATCCGCTGGCTGCGCGAGGCCGGCATCGCCCGCATGGTGATGGTCACCGGCGACCGCGCGGCGGCGGCGCAGGCGATCGGCGCGGCGCTCGACCTCGACGCGGTGCTCGCCGACCGCGTGCCCTCGGACAAGGTCGATGCGGTCAGGAGCGAGCAGCGGCTGCATCCGACCATCA
>NZ_CAFJ01000318.1 GCF_000239795.1 Bradyrhizobium sp. STM 3809
GTGTTAGCCACCGTCGCCCTCCGGATCATCATCACCCGAGAGCTTGGCGCCAGCTTCGGGGCGCCAGGACCACGCGTCTTCACGTCCGCAAGGCACTGTTCGTCGGCGGGCACGACGCCCGCTGCAGCACGCTCACGGCCACCGCATCTCCGGCCCCACGTCTCGTGACGATCGCGATGCGCCCCTCTCGCGGGCCGGGATGGCCGGAGATAAGCATGATTTCCGAAAAAATGAAAGAGATTTATTTTTCGCGGAAGAGTTTGGCGGCTTGTTCCGCTGTCGGCCCGGCGAACGCCGGGACCCATACCGCGGAATCGCTCGGCGAGGTATCGCGGCCAGTCATCGTCCCAGCGCCGCCGGTGGTTATGGGTCCCGGCGTTCGCCGGGACGACGGTAGAGGATGTGGACGCAGCTGTGGTCCAACGGCGGTGTGATGGCGGCGAGCGAAGCCGCGCTGCCGTAGGGTGGGCAAAGCGCCGCCGTCAGGCGGCGCGTGCCCACCGTGCATCAACGAGCTCGGCGCCAACATGGTGGGCNCGGCGCCACTATCAACTCGGCGCTGCGATGTAGCAGGGCTGCGCCTTTGCCCACCCTACGGCTGCGCAATGCA
>NZ_CAFJ01000317.1 GCF_000239795.1 Bradyrhizobium sp. STM 3809
TCCAACAGATATGGTAGCATCAAATCGAGAATTACAAGGTCAAATGATACTTCGCCAAGGACTCTGATTGCATTGGATAGCGTGTTCGCTATCGTCACCGATAGGCCGTCCTTGCTGTCCAGCATCGACTCTACCGCGCTGATAATTTGCGCTGACTTTTCCTGGTCATCATCAACGATTAGTATCTTCATTTAGTGACCCGCTACTGTTGTTCGTTGATATCAGTAAGAAGCTTTCGTAGTGGTGATCGCCAGCTATCTCGATCAAATTCATAGAGAAGGCATGCCAAAACATTTACATCGAACTTTGTACGAAGCGATTTTGCTGCAATTGGTAGTGGAATCTCGACGCCATCTAGTTCAATGTCGGGATACTGCGTGACGACAATGAATGGTGACGTATTTTTGAGGCGGCGAGCTAGTCGTAAGACTTCAAGGCCTCCCTGTCCTTGTGGAGAGCCTCCACCGCCCAGCCCTGACATCTCGAAGGTTGGGAGAGACATGTCCAGGACTATTAGTGCGAAAGTTTCGCGATTTACCGCCTTTAGCGCGGAAGTAACAGAGGTTGCGCGAACGACGCTGGATGAAGCGAACTTCTCCTCCAAGACTTTTAATATATCAGTCGCTTTGAATTCATCGTCTTCCACAAGCAGCACGCTCATTGACCGCGTATCCTTGTAACTGTTATTTCGGACGGCAGCCTCAGGGAAAAGATTATCCTTAGGTTCTCTTCGTCGGCGTCGGCCCACAGCGCTACAACGGGCGACCTAACCCGCCTTATTAAGCCGGCTAACTTCATCAAACCGCTAAAGCCTTCTTGGACGGCGGCTTGCGCGATTTCCTGAGCGTCTTTTTTAAATGCAGTGTTTATTCTCGATACATCCGCCTCAAACTGCTCTCTGGTCGAGACTTCTGACGCAATTTCAAGTTGTACAACATTGTTCTTGGGACCTAAAGCGTTCGTGACAACACGAATATGTCCGTCGCGCTTCCCATGTCGTGCAGCATTGCCAAGCAGCACAAAAAGTGCGTCTCCAAATACATCGAAACTACCCCGGTTTAACGAAATATCCTCTGACGCAATGACTTCTTCAGTGAATTTATACTCGTAGTCGAGCTCTCGTACAATTGAAAGAGTAGTAGATATAAGCATTCTGAGACTATATCGATCTCTACGGAATACTGGTCTTATGAACCAGCCGCAGATCTCCTGAATCCGGGCGTCGATGATTTGTTTGCATTCATGTACGAACGGATAGACGATTTCTTTGTCGTCCGATGACGGTAATTGCTCGAATAGCTCGAAAAGTTTTCGCGAGGCAGCTGGAGCAAATTCACGAAGCATATACAGGCGCAACTGAGCAAGGTCTGATTCTAGGCAGTCCCAGCACAAAGAGTATATATCGGGGAAAATGTCATAGCTGCCATTGGATTCTAATACTCTCCCACGGGCCCTGGCGATCATGGCATCCAGATGTTGAATGTTGTTTGGCGTTCGCCACTGCGCTTGGATCAGTCCTTTTGGATGCTCCTGGCTTCGGATCTGAATTACGTCCTTTCGGGCATGATCAA
>NZ_CAFJ01000316.1 GCF_000239795.1 Bradyrhizobium sp. STM 3809
TCGCCTCCGATCGGCCCCGCGCTCGGTCAGCGCGGTCTCAACATCATGGAGTTCTGCAAGGCGTTCAACGCGCAGACCCAGAAGGAAGAGAAGAACACCCCGATCCCGGTGGTCATCACCATTTACGCGGACCGGTCCTTCACCTTCGAGATGAAGACCCCGCCGATGTCCTACTTCCTCAAGCAGGCCGCCAAGATCCAGTCGGGCTCCAAGGCCCCGGGTCGCGACAAGGCCGGCAAGGTGACCAAGGCGCAGGTGCGCGAGATCGCCGAGAAGAAGATGAAGGACCTGAATTGCGACTCGATCGAGTCGGCCATGAAGATGGTCGAGGGCTCCGCCCGCTCGATGGGTCTGGAAGTTGCGGGGTAAGCGGCCATGGCAATCGGAAAGCGTTTGAAGAAGGCCCGCGAGGGCGTCGACCGCACCAAGCTCTACCCGCTGGCTGACGCCATCAAGCTGGTCAAGGAGCGCGCCACCTCGAAGTTCGACGAGACCATCGAGGTCGCGATCAACCTCGGCGTCGATCCGCGTCACGCCGACCAGATGGTCCGTGGCGTCGTGACGCTGCCGAACGGAACCGGCCGTACGCTGCGCGTCGGCGTGTTCGCCCGTGGCGCTAAGGCCGACGAGGCCAGGGCCGCCGGTGCCGACGTGGTCGGCGCGGAGGACCTGGTCGAGAAGGTGCAGAACGGCAACATCGACTTCGACCGTTGTATCGCCACCCCCGACATGATGCCGCTGGTCGGCCGTCTCGGTAAGGTGCTCGGTCCGCGCGGCATGATGCCGAACCCAAAGATCGGCACCGTGACCATGGACGTCGCCGGCGCCGTCAAGGGTGCCAAGGGCGGTTCGGTCGAGTTCCGCGTCGAGAAGGCCGGCATCATCCAGGCCGGCGTCGGCAAGGCCTCGTTCGCCGAGGACAAGCTGGTCGAGAACATCAAGGCGCTGGCGGACGCGGTCGTGAAGGCCAAGCCGGCAGGCGCCAAGGGCACCTACGTCCAGCGTGTCGCGGTGTCGTCGACGATGGGCCCGGGCGTCAAGGTCGAGCCGGGCACCGTGCTCGCCTAATCGGCCAGGCATGAGCTAGATTAGGAAGGGCGGGATCGTTCAGCGATCCCGCCCTTCGCATTTCGTGGTACCATTCGGCATGCTCGACAAAGTCCTGATCTACTCCCGCCTGCCGAAGTCGATGACCCAGCGGTTTTCCGATCGCTTCGACCTTCTCGATACCGGCGGCAAACCCGCGCATGAGGTGTTTCCGGCGGAGGAGGTGGCGCAGGTCCGGGCGCTGATCACGGCGGGCGCCACGCCGCTCGGGGCCGAGCACATGGACCGGCTGCCGGCACTGGGCGCCATCGTCTGCTACGGCACCGGCTATGACGGCGTCGATCTCAAGGCGGCGGCTGCGCGCAACATCGCCGTCGGGCACAGCCCGGGCGCCAATGCCGCGGCGGTCGCCGATGTCGCGGTCATGCTGATGCTGGCGAGCACGCGGCGGCTGGTGGTGGCCGACGCCTATGTCCGCGACGGCGGCTGGGCCGCGGCGAAGCCATCGCCGCTGATGAAGCCGCCGCCGAGCCTGGCCGGCTGCAAGGTCGGCATCTACGGCATGGGCGCGATCGGCCGCAAGATCGCCGCCCGCGTCGCCGCCTTCGAGGCCGACATCGGCTATTTCAACCGAACCCGTTACAGCGAGCTGCCGTACCCGTATTTCCCGAGCCTCGATGCGCTCGCCGAGTGGTGCACCGTGCTGATGATCGCGGTCCGCGCCAGCGCCGAGACGACGCATGTGGTGAACGCCGATCTGCTGGAGAAACTTGGTCCTGACGGGCACATCGTCAACATCTCGCGCGGCTCTGTGATCGATCAGGACGCGCTGGTCGCCGCGCTGAAGGCCGGCACGATCGCCGGCGCCGGCCTCGACGTGTTCGCCAGGGAACCTCACGTTCCCGATGAGCTGACGACGCTTCCCAATGTGGTGGTGACGCCCCATATCGGCGGCAACACCCGCGAGTCGCATGTGGCGATGCAGGCTTGCGTGATCGCCAATCTCACCGCCTTCTTCGCCGGCGACAAGCTGCCCTATGCGGTATCCGCATCCTCGGCGGGATCCCAAACCGCTTAAGGCGCTCTCGGCAGGTGCGCCGCGCCGTTGATTGGTGCGATTTTTGCTGAGGAGGGCCTTGGCAAGTCGTCATCGACCCGTTAAAGAACCGGCTTCCGGGCGGGTCGGCTTTTGCTGGCGCGCCTGTGCGCGCATTCCGAAAGACGTGGAGAGAGCCAGCATTCCTTTTGAGGATATCCGTTCGGATTTCTCGGAAGGAAGAAGGATCTTTCTGCTCCCGAATGCCGCAGGGGAGGTCGGTCCGCCGATCCCCCCGAATCCTGTCCGAGACTGCAGGCGCCGGCGCGGAAATCCAACTTCCTCAATGGCTTAATCATCCAGCCTGCATAGACGGGTGAAGACCGGATTTCGGCATGTCCTCTGCGCGCGTCGTGGTGGCATGCAGGTTTGGTTCGAACCTCGACACTCCCCGGGCCGAGAGGCCGCGTGGAAGGGCAGGCTATTCATCGCCGTTTTGCCTTGCGTGTCCTCGGGGTCATCGGTCCAGAGGTCAGGTTTGGCGGGCGGCGGGTGCAACCCGGCGGTCCCGCTTTCGGGCGAAGGCCGCCAACCGGAGAGAGCTTGCTGTGGAACGAGCGGCAAAAAAAGAGGCGGTCGAGCAGCTGCACGAGGTCTTCAAGACCACGGGCGTTGCCGTCGTCGCTCACTATTCCGGCCTCACCGTGGCTCAGATGCAGAACCTGCGCAAGCAGATGAAGCAGGCTGGCGCATCGGTGAAGGTCTCGAAGAACCGTCTCGCCAAAATTGCTCTTGAAGGCACGGACGTCGTCGGCATCGGTCCCCTGTTGAAGGGGCCGACCGTGATCGCAACTTCCAACGATCCTGTCGCGGCGCCCAAGGTTGCCATCGAATTCGCCAAGGCGAACGAAAAGTTCGTCATCCTCGGCGGCTCGATGGGCTCAACCGTCCTGAATGTCGACAGCGTGAAGGCTCTCGCCTCGCTGCCGTCGCTGGACGAACTGCGCGGCAAGCTCGTCGGCCTGATCCAGGCTCCGGCGACCAAGCTGGCCCAGCTCGCCAACGCTCCCGCGGCCAAGGTCGCGCGCGTCATTCAGGCTCATGCCTCAAAGGGCGAAGCGGCCTGACGCCCTTCGCAAACACTCACAACCTGGTTTCGAACCGAACCACACTAAGGGACTACATCAATGGCTGACCTGCAGAAGATCGTCGACGACCTCTCGGCCCTCACCGTTCTCGAGGCTGCTGAGCTCGCGAAGCTCCTGGAAGAGAAGTGGGGCGTGTCCGCCGCGGCCGCCGTGGCCGTCGCCGCTCCGGGCGCTGGTGGCGCCGCTGCCGCTCCGGCGGAAGAGAAGACCGAGTTCACCGTTGTCCTGGCGTCGGCCGGCGACAAGAAGATCGAGGTCATCAAGGAAGTCCGCGCCATCACCGGCCTGGGCCTGAAGGAAGCCAAGGACCTCGTCGAGGGTGCTCCGAAGCCGCTCAAGGAAGGCGTCAACAAGGAAGAGGCCGACAAGATCAAGGCTCAGCTCGAGAAGGCTGGCGCCAAGGTCGAGCTCAAGTAATCGGCGATTGCCGGTGGAGTGTCCCGCAGCCTGACGGCAAGGCGTGGCGCATCCAAGCGAATTTGGTGACCGGGTGGTAACATCGCCCGGTCATCATAAAGACAAAGACGTTTGCGGGGGTATCCGGATCGGCCGGAATCGTTGCAAAAGGCGTGCAACGGATCAGTCCGCTGCGGGCCGAACACGGAAAAGTGTGGAGATTTGGGGACGTCGCTCTCGAATCTCGACTAATGTCAACCCATATTGGGTCGGCAGCACGAAAAGCCGGTTTTGGCGATGGAGTGGCGTCTCCGTCGTAAGCCGTTGGGAGATAGGCAATTTCGGGCTTTTGCAGTCCGTGACGAGATGGTTCTGACGAGCGGGTGCGTCCTCGCGCCTCGCGCGTCGTTTTGCGTTTTGGTGGTCTGAAGAACAGATCTGGGACGTTTCCGTTCCGCGCTCTGTCCCTCAGGCCTTCGAAATGGATCGAAATTCAACCCGGAATGACGGTGGCAGCCGCTGTTTCGGAAGGATCGCCCCTCCGGGCGACGACATGAGAGGCCACGATGGCGCAGCAGACATTCACCGGTCGCAAACGTGTTCGCAAGTTCTTTGGACACATCAAGGAAGTCGCGGAGATGCCGAACCTCATCGAGGTTCAGAAGGCGTCCTACGACCAGTTCCTGATGGTGGACGAGCCCACGGGCGGCCGGCCGGATGAGGGCCTGCAGGCGGTGTTCCGCTCGGTGTTCCCGATCTCCGACTTCTCGGGCACCTCGATGCTCGAGTTCGTCCGCTACGAGTTCGAGCCGCCGAAATATGACGTCGACGAGTGCCGCCAGCGCGGCATGACCTTCGCTGCGCCGCTCAAGGTGACCTTGCGCCTCATCGTGTTCGATATCGACGAGGAAACCGGCGCCAAGTCGGTCAAGGACATCAAGGAGCAGGACGTGTACATGGGCGACATCCCGCTCATGACCATGAACGGCACCTTCATCGTCAACGGCACCGAGCGCGTCATCGTTTCGCAGATGCACCGTTCGCCCGGCGTGTTCTTCGACCATGACAAGGGCAAGACCCATTCCTCGGGCAAGCTGCTGTTCGCCGCCCGCGTCATCCCGTATCGCGGCTCCTGGCTCGACATCGAGTTCGACGCCAAGGACATCGTGTTCGCGCGCATCGATCGTCGCCGCAAGATTCCGGTGACGTCGCTGATGTTCGCGCTCGGCCTCGACGGCGAGCAGATCCTCTCGACCTTCTACAAGAAGCTGATCTACAAGCGCATCAAGGAAGGCTGGCGCGTTCCGTTCGACGCCAACCGTTTCCGCGGCTATTCGACCGTCAACGACCTGATCGACGCCGACACCGGCAAGGTCGTGCTCGAGGCCGGCAAGAAGCTCACCGTTCGCGCCGCCCGCCAGCTCCAGGAGAAGGGGCTGAAGGCGCTGCGCATGTCGGACGAGGAGCTGCTCGGCAACTACATCGCCGAGGATCTCGTCAACCCGAAGACCGGCGAGATCTACGCCGAGGCCGGCGAGGAGATCACCGACAAGCTGTTCAAGGTGCTGAACGAGCAGGGCTACAAGGACCTGCCGCTGCTCGACATCGACCACGTCAATGTCGGCCCCTACATCCGCAACACGCTCTCCGCCGACAAGAACATGACGCGTGAGGACGCGCTGTTCGACATCTACCGCGTGATGCGTCCGGGTGAGCCGCCGACGCTCGATTCCGCGCAGGCGATGTTCCAGTCGCTGTTCTTCGATGCCGAGCGCTACGACCTCTCCGCGGTCGGCCGCGTCAAGATGAACATGCGCCTCGAGCTCGATGCGCCGGACACCCAGCGCACCCTGCGCAAGGAAGACATCCTGGCGGTCATCAAGACCCTGGTCGACCTGCGCGACGGCAAGGGCGAGATCGACGACATCGACCATCTCGGCAACCGCCGCGTCCGCTCGGTCGGCGAGCTGATGGAGAACCAGTACCGTATCGGTCTGCTCCGCATGGAGCGCGCCATCAAGGAGCGCATGTCGAGCGTCGACATCGACACCGTGATGCCGCAGGACCTGATCAACGCGAAGCCTGCCGCGGCCGCGGTGCGCGAGTTCTTCGGCTCGTCGCAGCTGTCGCAGTTCATGGACCAGACCAACCCGCTGTCGGAGATCACCCACAAGCGCCGCCTGTCGGCGCTTGGACCGGGCGGTCTGACCCGCGAGCGCGCCGGCTTCGAGGTGCGCGACGTGCATCCGACGCATTACGGCCGTATCTGCCCGATCGAGACGCCGGAAGGTCCGAACATCGGTCTGATCAACTCGCTGGCGACGTTTGCCCGCGTCAACAAGTATGGCTTCGTCGAGACGCCGTACCGCAAGGTCAAGGACGGCCGCGTCACCGACGAGGTGGTGTATCTGTCCGCCATGGAGGAGGGGCGCTACCGCGTCGCGCAGGCCAACGTGCCGCTCGATGCCAAGGGCCGCTTCACCGAGGACCTCGTGGTCTGCCGTCATGCCGGCGAAGTCGTGCCGATGACGCCGGACAAGGTCGACTACATGGACGTGTCGCCGAAGCAGCTCGTTTCGGTCGCCGCGGCGCTGATCCCGTTCCTGGAGAACGACGACGCCAACCGCGCGCTGATGGGCTCGAACATGCAGCGCCAGGCGGTGCCGCTGGTTCGCGCCGAGGCGCCGTTCGTCGGCACCGGCATGGAAGGCGTCGTGGCGCGTGACTCGGGCGCCGCGATCGCGGCGCGCCGTTCGGGCGTGATCGACCAGATCGACGCCACCCGCGTCGTCATCCGCGCCACGGAAGATCTCGATCCGACCAAGTCGGGCGTCGACATCTACCGGCTGATGAAGTTCCAGCGCTCCAACCAGTCGACCTGCATCAATCAGCGTCCGCTGGTGAAGGTCGGCGACATCGTCAAGAAGGGCGACATCATCGCGGACGGTCCCTCGACCGATCTCGGCGAGCTCGCGCTCGGCCGTAACGTGCTCGTCGCGTTCATGCCGTGGAACGGCTACAACTTCGAAGACTCGATCCTGCTCTCCGAGCGGATCGTGAAGGAAGACGTCTTCACCTCGATCCACATCGAGGAGTTCGAGGTGATGGCCCGCGACACCAAGCTGGGCCCTGAGGAAATCACGCGCGACATTCCGAACGTGTCGGAAGAGGCGCTGAAGAACCTCGACGAAGCCGGCATCGTCTACATCGGCGCGGAAGTGCGCGCAGGCGACATCCTGGTCGGCAAGATCACGCCGAAGGGCGAGAGCCCGATGACGCCGGAAGAGAAGCTGCTGCGCGCCATCTTCGGCGAGAAGGCTTCGGATGTCCGCGACACCTCGCTGCGGGTGCCGCCGGGCGTGCAGGGCACGATCGTCGAAGTCCGCGTGTTCAACCGTCACGGCGTCGACAAGGACGAGCGTGCGCTGGCGATCGAGCGGGAAGAGATCGAGCGTCTCGCCAAGGACCGTGACGACGAGCAGGCGATCCTGGACCGCAACGTCTACAGCCGTCTCGCCGACATGCTGGATGGCCGCCAGGGCATCTCCGGCCCGAAGGGCTTCAAGAAGGACACCAAGATCACCCGTGC
This sequence comes from Bradyrhizobium sp. STM 3809, assembly GCF_000239795.1. Classification (GTDB taxonomy): domain Bacteria; phylum Pseudomonadota; class Alphaproteobacteria; order Rhizobiales; family Xanthobacteraceae; genus Bradyrhizobium. Next base: position 7,217 of record NZ_CAFJ01000316.1, read on the forward strand.
GGTGCTCGACGAGTATCCGAAGTCGCAGTGGTGGCTGTTCGCGGCGTCGAACGACAAGCTGATGGCCGAGATCGAGGCCATGCGGAAGCAGTACGACGAGTCGAAGAAGGGCCTCGAGCAGCGCTTCCTCGACAAGGTCGAGAAGCTGCAGCGCGGCGACGAGCTGCCGCCGGGCGTCATGAAGATGGTCAAGGTCTTCGTCGCTGTGAAGCGCAAGATCCAGCCGGGCGACAAGATGGCCGGCCGTCACGGCAACAAGGGCGTCGTCTCCAAGATCGTTCCGATCGAGGACATGCCGTTCCTGGAGGACGGCACCCACGCGGACATCGTGCTGAACCCGCTGGGCGTGCCCTCGCGCATGAACGTCGGCCAGATCCTCGAGACCCATCTCGGCTGGGCCTGCGCCGGCCTCGGCAAGCGCATCGCCCAGACGGTCGATGCCTATCTGTCGAAGCAGGATGTCAAGCCGCTGAAGGAGACCTTGAAGCGGATCTACGGTGAGGACGAGACCATCAAGACGCTCAACGACAATGAGCTGCTTGAGCTCGGCCACAATCTGAGCCGCGGCGTGCCGATCGCCACCCCGGTGTTCGACGGCGCCAAGGAGAGCGACATCGAGGAGATGCTGAAGCTCGCCGGGATGGACGCGTCCGGCCAGTCGACCGTCTATGACGGCCGCACCGGCGACCCGTTCGATCGCAAGGTCACCGTCGGCTACATCTACATGCTGAAGCTGCACCATCTGGTCGACGACAAGATCCATGCGCGTTCGATCGGCCCGTACTCGCTGGTCACCCAGCAGCCGCTGGGCGGCAAGGCCCAGTTCGGCGGCCAGCGCTTCGGCGAAATGGAGGTGTGGGCGCTCGAAGCCTATGGCGCCGCCTACACGCTGCAGGAGATGCTGACGGTGAAGTCGGACGACGTCGCCGGCCGCACCAAGGTCTACGAGGCGATCGTGCGCGGCGACGACACGTTCGAGGCCGGTATTCCGGAATCGTTCAACGTGCTGGTCAAGGAAATGCGCTCCCTCGGCCTCAACGTCGACCTGCACAACTCCAAGCTCGGACCGGCGCCGACGTCGGAAGCCGCCGAGTAGGTCAAGCGATCAGGCCCGGCCGCCCCAAGCGGCCGGGTGCCGGCGCCTTCCTCCCGCGGGTCGGGGCAGGGCGCCCTCTGCCAAGAGATTTTCGAATTTGCGGCTGACCCCCGATCGGTCCGCGAGGAGAATACGATGAACCAAGAAATTATGAATCTCTTCAATCCGACGACTCCGGCTCAGGTCTTCGACCAGATCCGGATCTCGATCGCGTCGCCGGAAAAGATTCTGTCCTGGTCCTACGGCGAGATTAAGAAGCCGGAAACGATCAACTACCGCACCTTCAAGCCGGAGCGCGACGGCCTGTTCTGCGCCCGCATCTTCGGGCCGATCAAGGACTACGAGTGCCTGTGCGGCAAGTACAAGCGGATGAAGTACAAGGGCATCATCTGCGAGAAGTGCTCGGTCGAGGTGACCTTGTCGCGCGTCCGGCGCGAGCGCATGGGCCACATCGAGCTGGCCGCTCCCGTCGCGCACATCTGGTTCCTGAAGTCGCTGCCGTCGCGCATCGGCCTCCTGCTCGACATGACGCTGAAGGATCTCGAGCGGATCCTGTACTTCGAATACTACGTCGTCCTCGAGCCGGGTCTCACCGCGCTCAAGGACCGTCAGCTGCTGTCCGAGGACGAGTACCTCAAGGCGCAGGACGAGTACGGCCAGGACAGCTTCACCGCCATGATCGGCGCCGAGGCCATCCGTGAGCTCTTGCGCGGCCTCGAGCTCGAGAAGCTCGAGCAGACGCTGCGTGCCGAGATGCAGGAGACCGACTCCGACATCAAGCACAAGAAGCTCGCCAAGCGCCTGAAGATCGTCGAGGCGTTCCGCCACTCCGGCAACAAGCCGGAATGGATGATCATGACCGTCGTGCCGGTGATCCCGCCGGACCTGCGGCCGCTGGTGCCGCTCGACGGCGGCCGCTTCGCGACCTCCGACCTGAACGACCTCTACCGCCGCGTCATCAACCGCAACAACCGCCTCAAGCGGCTGATGGAGCTGCGCGCGCCCGACATCATCATCCGCAACGAGAAGCGCATGCTTCAGGAGGCGGTGGATGCGCTGTTCGACAACGGCCGCCGCGGCCGCGTCATCACCGGCGCCAACAAGCGTCCGCTGAAGTCGCTCGCCGACATGCTCAAGGGCAAGCAGGGCCGCTTCCGTCAGAACCTGCTCGGCAAGCGCGTCGACTACTCCGGCCGTTCGGTCATCGTCGTCGGTCCGGAGCTGCGCCTGCATCAGTGCGGCCTGCCGAAGAAGATGGCGCTCGAGCTGTTCAAACCGTTCATCTACTCGCGGCTCGACGCCAAGGGTCTGTCGACCACCGTCAAGCAGGCCAAGAAGCTGGTCGAGAAGGAGCGTCCCGAGGTCTGGGACATCCTGGACGAGGTCATCCGCGAGCATCCGGTGCTGCTGAACCGCGCGCCGACCCTGCATCGCCTCGGCATTCAGGCGTTCGAGCCGGTGCTGATCGAGGGCAAGGCGATCCAGCTGCATCCGCTGGTCTGCTCGGCCTTCAACGCCGACTTCGACGGCGACCAGATGGCCGTGCACGTTCCGCTGTCGCTCGAAGCGCAGCTGGAAGCGCGCGTCCTGATGATGTCGACCAACAACATCCTGCATCCCGCGAACGGTCAGCCGATCATCGTGCCGTCGCAGGACATCGTGCTTGGTCTGTACTACGTCTCGATCATGCGCGAAGGCATGCCCGGCCAGGGCATGGCGTTCGGCAACATGGCCGAGCTCGAGCATGCGCTGCACGCCAAGGCCATCCATCTCCACAGCAAGATCAAGTATCGCTGGGAGGGGATGAACGAGGAGGGCAAGATCGCCAAGCGCTGGATCGAGACCACCGCGGGCCGCGTCATGCTCGGCAACCTCCTGCCGAAGCATCCGCGCGTGACTTTCGAGGTCATCAACAAGCTGATGACCAAGCGCGAGATCTCGGGCGTCATCGATCAGGTCTACCGTCACTGCGGTCAGAAGGAGACGGTGATCTTCTGCGACCGCATCATGGCCCTCGGCTTCTACAACGCTTTCAAGGCGGGCATCTCGTTCGGCAAGGACGACATGGTCGTGCCGGCCGGCAAGTGGAAGATCGTCGACACCACCCGTACGCTGGCGAAGGACTTCGAGCAGCAGTACAATGACGGCCTGATCACCCATGGCGAGAAGTACAACAAGGTCGTCGACGCCTGGTCGAAGGCCTCGGAGGAAATCGCCAAGGAGATGATGAAGGAGATCTCCGTCACCAAGAAGACGGCGACGGGCGCCGATGCCGACATCAACTCGATCTACATGATGTCGCACTCCGGTGCGCGTGGTTCGCCGGCCCAGATGCGTCAGCTCGCCGGCATGCGCGGCCTGATGGCCAAGCCGTCGGGTGAGATCATCGAGACGCCGATCATCTCGAACTTCAAGGAAGGTCTCTCGGTTCTCGAGTACTTCAACTCGACCCACGGCGCCCGCAAGGGCCTCGCGGACACCGCGTTGAAGACCGCGAACTCGGGTTACCTGACCCGTCGTCTGGTCGACGTCGCGCAGGACTGCATCATCACGCAGGACGATTGCGGCACGCATCTCGGCATCAAGATGCGGGCGATCGTCGACGCCGGTACGCTGGTCGCCTCGCTCGGCTCGCGCATCCTGGGCCGCGTGCCGTGCGACGACGTGCGCGATCCCGCCACCAACGCCGTGCTGGTCAAGGCCGGCACCCTGATGGAGGAGAGCCACATCGACGCCATCCAGCAAGCGGGCGTGCAGGAGGTGAAGATTCGTTCGGCGCTCACCTGCGAGCTCGTCAACGGCATCTGCAAGATGTGCTACGGCCGCGACCTCGCGCGCGGTACCCCGGTCAACCACGGCGAGGCTGTCGGCGTCATCGCCGCGCAGTCGATCGGTGAGCCCGGCACCCAGCTGACGATGCGTACGTTCCACATCGGCGGCGCGGCGCAGCTGAACGAGCAGTCCTTCGTGGAATCGAACTTCGAAGGCAAGGTGGTCATCCGCAACAAGGCGATCGCTCGCAACAGCGAGGGTCACCTGATCGCGATGGTCCGCAACATGGTCGTGACGATCGTCGACCCCGACGGCACCGAGCGTGCGACGCACCGTATCCAGTACGGCTCGCGCATGCATGTCGACGACGGCGACATGATCAAGCGCGGCCAGCGCATCGCCGAGTGGGATCCCTACACCCGTCCGATCCTCACGGAAGCGGAGGGCACGATCGGGTTCGAGGATCTCACCGAAGGTCTGTCGATCTCGGAGACGCTCGACGAGTCCACCGGTATCGCCAAGCGCGTGGTCATCGACTGGCGTGGAACGCGCGGTGGCGCGGATCTGCGTCCGGCGATCGTGATCAAGGGCAAGGACGGCAAGGTGCTCAAGCTCGCCCGTGGCGGCGATGCCCGCTACATGCTGTCGGTCGACGCCATTCTGTCGGTCGACATCGGAGCGACGGTCAAGCCGGGCGACATCCTGGCGCGTATCTCGACCGAGAGCGCCAAGACGCGCGACATCACCGGCGGTCTGCCGCGGGTGGCGGAGCTGTTCGAAGCGCGCAAGCCGAAGGATGCCGCGATCATCGCCGAGATCGCCGGCACCATCCGGTTCGGCCGCGACTACAAGAACAAGCGTCGCATCTCGATCGAGCCGGTCGACAAGACCGAGGAGCCGCGCGAGTACCTGATCCCGAAGGGCAAGCACATCCACCTGCAGGATGGCGACATCGTCGAGAAGGGTGACTTCATCGTCGAGGGCAACCCGGCGCCGCACGACATCCTGGCGATCAAGGGCATCGAGGAACTCGCGGCCTATCTGGTCAACGAGATCCAAGAGGTCTACCGGCTGCAGGGCGTGCTCATCAACGACAAGCACATCGAGGTGATTGTCCGTCAGATGCTGCAGAAGATCGAGGTCACCGACCAGGGCGACACCGACATGATCGCCGGCGAGCAGGTCGACAAGATCGAGTTCGACGCGCTGAACGCGAAGGCGCAGGAGGAGGGCAAGAAGCCCGCCACCGGCAATCCGGTTCTGCTCGGCATCACCAAGGCGAGCCTGCAGACCCGGTCGTTCTTCTCGGCGGCCTCGTTCCAGGAGACCACCCGCGTCCTCACCGAGGCGGCGGTCAACGGCAAGATCGATCCGCTCGAGGGTCTCAAGGAGAACGTCATCGTCGGCCGTCTCATCCCGGCCGGCACCGGCGCCTCCATGGCCCGCATCCGCGAAGTCGCTCTCAAGCGCGACAAGCTGATTCTCGACGAGCGCGAGAAGCAGGCCGCGATCGTGCCATCGCAGCCCGAGCCGCAGCCGCTGGCGCTGCCGCCCGCGGAGTGAACAGAACGCTGCGGCAGGCCCTGACGGTGTCAGGGTCTGCCCGTCGTTCATCTGACGTAGAAAGGGCCGGCGTTTGCCGGCCTTTTTTTAACAAGATATTCTCCCGTTGCCGCGCTGCTGCCCCGTTGTTCATCTTCCCTTCAGGCACAAAGGCGCTTCTGGGAGCATCAGATCCGCTAGGCTGATTCAGTCCACCGCCATGGCGCTGCGCCGATTTGCTCGGGCGCAAAGCCTGCGCGGGCCGGATAGGCTATGGCCGATCGAGCCCCGAGGGTGGCAGGACCCGTGACACGGACGACCGGCGTTGTCGCAGACAGCCGGAGATGGCGGAACTTCGATGCTTGACCTTGCGATTGTTGGTGGCGGCCCGGGCGGCCTGATGAGCGCCTGGTACTTGAGGCGGAAGCTCGGTGATCTCTGCAAGGTGACGATCTTCGAGGCGTCCGACCGGCTCGGCGGCAAGATCGTCACGCGCAAGTTCGACAGCGCTCCGGCGATGTACGAAGCCGGCGTCGCCGAGATCTACGACTACTCGATGACCGGCCCGGATCCCTTGCGCGAGCTGATCCAGCATTTCGGCCTGCAGACCATCCCGATGGATGCGATGCAGGTGCAGCTCGACGGCGAGCTGCTCGACGACGTGCCCGGCCTGCGCCGCAAATACGGGCCGAAGACGGCCGCCGCGGTCGAGGCGTTCCGCAAGCGTTGCACCGAGGTGATTTCGCCCGTCGAGTATTACGAGGGCGTTGGCGCTCACGACAACGAGCACCCCTGGGCTTACAAGACCTGCGAGGAGCTGCTCGACGAGGAGGTCGAGGATCCCACCGCCAAGCGCTTCTTCAAGGTGATGGCGCGCTCCGATCTCGCGACCGAGGCCCACAACACCAACGGCCTCAACGCGCTCAAGAACTTCGTGATGGATATCGACGACTACATCGGTCTGTATTCCATCCAGAACGGCAATGAGCAGCTGATCGAATGCCTGCGTTCGGAGGTCGATGCCGACATCCAGCTCAACCATCGTGTGCTGCGCATCGGCAAGACCGAGCAGGGCCGCTACCGGCTGAACATGATGAACGGCAAGGGCCCGGAGACGCGCGAGTTCGATCTCGTGCTGGTGTGCCTGCCGCATTCCTGGCTGTCGACGGTGGGCTGGGAAGGCGAGAAGCTGCGCCGCTCGATGGTCAAGCACGTCGCCTATTTCGACCGTCCGGCGCACTATCTGCGCGTCTCGATCCTGTTCGATTCCCCGTTCTGGGGCGACAAGATCCCGGGCTCCTGGTTCATGTCGGAGGCGTTCGGCGGCTGCTGCATCTACAACGAGGGCTCGCGCCACGACGTCGGCAAGCACGGCGTGCTGAACTGGCTGATCGCCGGTTCCGACGCGCTCGCGTTCGCCAATCTGTCCGACCAGGAACTGATCGACGCGGCGCTGAAGTCGCTGCCGGCGGCGCTCGGCGATTCCAGGGCGCATTTCATGGAAGGCAAGATCCATCGCTGGCTGTCCTCGGTCAACGCCTTGCCCGGCGGCCTGCCGGTGCGCGACGTCATGACCAACCATCGTCCCGAGCCGAAGGAGCATCCGGGGATCGTGGTGGTCGGCGATTATCTGTTCGATTCGACGCTCAACGGCCTGCTCGACTCGTCGGATGCCGCGACCGACATCATCCTGACCGAGATGATGCGGCTGCGTCGTGCCAAGTCGCAGGCGGAGACCCCGCTGTCGGACAAGATCGATCGCGACTATTTCGACAATTATCGCGGGCAGGGGCCGTACGGCGAGGTCTGGTCGCAGTTCACCGACCCCGACTACCTGCTGAGCCTGATCAAGACCGTCTGGAACAAGAGCAAGGGCAAGGGCTACAAGCTCCTGGTGGCCGGCTCGGCGAGCGGCGAACTGGTCGGCGCGCTGCGCGAGCGCGGCATCGATGCCTGGGGCATCGAGAACAACCGCTACATCCACGGCAAGACGCCGAAGGCGCTGAAGAAGTACAACAAGCTCGGCTCCATCACCGACCTGCCGTTCAAGAAAGGCGAGTTCGACTTCGTGTTCGAGACCAGCCTGTGCCATCTCGGCGACAAGCAGGTCGCGCGCGCGATTCGCGAGCTGAACCGCGTGGTCAAGACGGGCCTCGTGTTCGGCTCGATCACCTCGGACATGGCGCCGGCGCTGGTCGACCGCTACGACCTCTTGCGCGGGGTCAGGAAGCTCGGCACCTGGTGGGAATGGTCGGAGCTGTTCTTCGGCAACGGCTTCGATCTGGCGATGCACCGCCGCGACTGCACCGACGAGGTCTGGGCTGCGACGCTGGCCGCCAACAAGGGCCCCGGCCAGTGGTATGCCGACGCCGACAGCCTGCGCTATTCGTTCTTCGACAAGGTCGAGGACGAGGATTGAGGACGCTGGCCGCGGCGCCGTGCAGATGGTAAAGGCCTGACGCGCAAGGCTGGCGCTCTCGTCGGCCGCGCTGCTGCGGTTGGTTGCATGTCGCCCAAGAAGCCAGAGTCCAAGTCAGGGTCGATACCGGCCTCCAAATCGGGCAAGAAGCGAGGTTCGAAATCCAATTCGACCTCGTCGTCTCCCGGCGAGAACGCGGACGATCGAATCGCCGGCGAGCGCATCGCAGCCGCCGCGGGCGCCGCAGCCGAGATCGCCAAGCGGCTGTCTGGCACCGCCGCGCCATCCCAAGCGCCGCAGGGATCCCCAGCGCCCCAGCAACCTCAAGCGTCCCAGGAACCTCAAGCGCCGCAGGCATCCGAAGCGCCGCAGGTATCCGAGCCGTCACAGGTCGCTCAAGCGCCGGAGGCGGCCGAACCGCAGCAGGCATCGAAGCCGCCGCAGGCTGCCAAGCCGCCGCAGGCCATCAAGCCGCCGCCGCCGAAGCCTGCGCCGCCGCCCTCCGATGAAGATGACGATGAGGACGACGAAGACGAGGACGATCTCGACGACGACGATGATGACGAGGATCTCGTCGTCTACAGCGCCCGCGAAGCTGCCGGCGCGCTTGCGACGATCTACGGCTTCGTCTCGCCGCTGCTCGGCAAATACAAGAAGATGCTGGCCTTCGTCACGATCGGCGTGCTGATCGAGACGCTGTTCAACGTCATCATGCCGCTGAGCCTCAAGTTCCTGATCGACGACGCGCTCGGCGAGGAGGATTTCGAGGCGCTGTATCGCATCCTCGGCGTGCTCGCCGTCGCCGGCATCTTCACCTCGATCGTCGCCGTGCTCTACGAGCGCTGGGACGCCCGCCTTGCGGCCTGCGTCATCTCCGACGTCCGCACCCGCCTGTTCGACCACGTGCAGAATCTGCCGGCGGCCTATTTCCAGCGCACCAAGCGCGGCGAGATCCTGTCGCGTTTCTCCGTCGACATGTCGGCGTTCGAGGGCGTCGTCAAGACCTTCGCCAACAGCGCCGCGCTGCCGCTGCTCGAGCTCATCGCCGGCATCATCCTGATGCTGTTCCTCAACTGGCAGCTCGCCGCGATCGCCCTCCTGGTGTTCCCGATCACCTTGATCGGTCCGCGAATCCTGACGCCAAAGGCCGTTCAGGCCAATTACGAGCAGAAGCTCAACGAGGCCTCGCTGCTCGGCGTGATCCAGGAGAACATCGCCGCGCAGGCGGTCATCAAGGCCTTCAGCCTGCATCGCCGGGTGTTCGGCTGGTTCAGCTTCCGCAACGACGAGGCCAGGCGCAAGATCGCGGATGCGATGTTCCTCTCGACCATGGTCGAGCGCACGGTGACCATCGCCGTGCTGCTGCTGCATCTGGTCGTGCTCGCGATCGGCGCCTATCTCGCGACGAAGGGGCAGATCACGGTCGGCACCTTCGTCACCTTCGAGAGCGCATTCTGGGAGGTCTCCTACAACATCGCCCATGTGATGCACTTCATTCCGGTGTCGATCTCCTCGGCGGCCGCGATTCGCCACATGCAGGAGCTGCTCGACGAGCCGACCCGGGGCGCCGATCGGCCCGGCGCGCCGGACCTGCCGCGCATCAGCCACGACATCACCTTCGAGCGCGTCAGCTTCCAATACGAGGGCAGCGAGACGCCGGTGCTCGACAATCTCAGCCTCAAGCTCGACGTCGGCAAGCGGATCGCCATCGTCGGTCCGTCCGGCTCCGGCAAGAGCACGCTGCTCAATCTCATCCTGCGGCTCTACGTGCCGGATGAGGGGCGCGTCACGATCGACGGCGTCGACATCCGCAAGGTCACGCGCGATTCGCTCCGCGGCAGCATGGCTGTGGTGTTCCAGGAGAACATGCTGTTCAACATGTCGCTGCGGGAGAACATCCGGCTCGGCAAGGAGAATGCGACCGACGAGGAGGTGGAGGAGGCGGCCAAGAAGGCCGAGATCCACCGCTACATCATGAGCCTGCCGCAGAAATACGACACCATCGTCGGCGAGCGCGGCGATACGTTGTCGGGCGGCCAGCGCCAGCGCATCGCGATCGCCCGCGCCATCATCCGCAATCCTTCGGTGCTGCTGCTCGACGAGGCGACCTCCGCGCTCGACCAGACCACCGAGGCCGCGATCAATCGCACCTTGCTGAAGGTCGCCAAGGGCCGCACCATGATCTGGTCGACCCATCGCCTCACGTCAGTGGTCGAGATGGACGAGATCATCGTCATCTCTGGCGGCCGCGCCATCGAGCGCGGCAGCCACGCCGAGCTGCTCGCCAAGAACGGCACCTATCGCAAGCTCTGGGACGACCAGGGCCACCAGCCGAGCCGGCAGGATCAGGTCGATAACGAAGACGATGATGATGATGACGAAGACGACCTCGAGGATGACGAGGACGACGACGAGGAAGAGGAATAGTCCGTAGCCCGCATAAGCGCAGCGACATGCGGGGCCTCATGAGCTATGTGTGAGACCCCGGATCTCGCTGCGCTCATCCGGGCTGCGAGCGGTAGCCGCGACCGGGGCGCCGGCCATCCGATGCCGCACGCCGCGACCGAGCGACACCGCAAACCGCGCCCAGCGCTGCGCCAGCCAATACGGGCCGGTGCCGACCGAAACCTCCCGGAACCGCCAGGCCTTGTCGAGCGACCACGCATCGCAGGCTCGCTTGACCGGGTCGTCGTAGAACGCCGCGATCTTTGCCTCGCTCATGCCGTCGGTGGCCAGCCAGCGCGGGATGGGGACGTTGCACAACCGCTCGACGTCGGTGAACACCTTGTCCGAGCCGGTTCCCGTCACCGGGCAGGTGGTGCAGAAGGCATCCCCGACCAGCACCACGCCGGGAATGCGGGTGCCGCTGTTCACGACCAGGTCGGCCGGCCGGACCTTGACCTCGCCGCTGACGGCGTAATCGCCGGTAATCCGTTTGAGGCCAGGCAGGGTGGCGTCCAGGGTCTCAGCCGGGTTGCGCCGGATCGCCCGCAGCCAGGGATCGTCGACCGCGCGATAGGCGAACAGATTCGCCCGCATGCGGTCGCCGATCGGAAACAGGGTGATGTAGGGCACCCGGGCGCCGGCGCGCTCCTGAAAATAGGTCATCGCCGGGAACGGGAAGGCGGGCCGGCCGACCGGCTCCAGATCGAAGCCGACCGAGATCGAATGCGCCGGGCTGGTGATCGTCCGGGTGATTCCCAGCTGATGCCGCAGGCCGACATTGAGGCCATTGGCGAGCACGACCAGGCGGGCCGAGATCGTCTCTCCGGTGGAGAGCGCGACGGACTGGCGATCCTCGCTCGGGGTGATCGTGACCGCCTTGGCCACGATTCGCTGGACGTGGTCCGGAATCTCCTCGCGCACCGCCGCGATCAGCGCATCGTAGAGGATGCCGTATTGATGTGCCGGCGCCCTGTCCAGCACGTAGCCGAATCGCGCGATCCAGTTCTCGGCCGCGAGCGTCGCCCGGTACAGCGCCTTGTCCGCAACGCCGGTGCGGCGGAATCGCGCGATCTGCTCCGCTCCCGAGATCTTCTCGATTCGGAAGTCCGGCGGGTAAACCGCGTGGGGATCGACCAGAATCGCGGCAATGCCCGCCCGCCCGAGCATGGCCGCCGCGATCGAGCCGGCCAGGCCGCCGCCGATGATCGCGATGTCGGTATAATGGGGCATGTGACGCCTCGTCGAGGCGCCAACCTTGGCTGCGAAAGCCGAACAAAGCCTTAGCCGGGATGTTTCAGATTGTTGCGGAGGGTGAACCGGGGGATTCGCGGGGGCCGTAGGGTGGGCAAAGGCGATGCCGCGCTGCATCCACGCCCGGGTCCGTGGTGGCGCCGTGCCCACCGTCGGGCGGCCGTGCTCCGTGGTCGGACGGTGGGCACGCTGCCGCCCTGCGGGCGGCTGCTTTGCCCACCCTACGATACCGGGATTCTCAGGGTTCTCAGAGGCTTGATGCGTCTGCTTGAGTGAATAGGTAAGCGGGGCCGTGACCGGCGCTGCGGCGCAGGCTGAACGCGGCCGGCAGCGACATACAAACGGCTGGTTTGCGCGTGCTGCGGCGTCGTTTTGCTTGACTTGGGGTTTTACCACTTATAAAAGGCGCGCACTCAACGACAGGCGGTGAGCTTCGCCAGCGTCGGTACGGATCACCCGGACCGCCCGAACAGGGCACGATGGGCACCAACCTCGACGAATGCCGCTCAAACGCTGTCGATCATAGCTAGGCAATGCCAGAACGATTTTAGATCTCTCGAGCTCGTTCTCTTGAGACCAATTTCGGATGCATGACCTCGGTAGGCCGCCGCCAGCGCAAGCTGGAGGAGGGTGATCGCGGTCCTCTGTGGCGTCAAGCGCTTTCCGTTCAGCGATGAACGGTTGGCGCAATTTCGTTTTGCGCGGATTTTCGTCGCGCTGGGCGGCCCGGTGAGGCGGGGAACCTCGAACAGAATTTGCGGAAGCCGGTGACGGTTTCCGTGCGAACGTTGAGAAGGGTGAAGGCCAAGATGCCGACGATCAACCAGCTGATCGCAAATCCGCGCGAAGTGCAGAAGTCGCGCAAGAAGGTGCCGGCGCTGCAGCAGTCGCCGCAGAAGCGTGGCGTTTGCACGCGCGTCTACACCACGACCCCGAAGAAGCCGAACTCGGCGCTTCGTAAGGTCGCCAAGGTGCGCCTGACCAACGGCTTCGAGGTGATCGGCTACATCCCGGGTGAAGGCCATAACCTGCAGGAGCACTCGGTGGTCATGATCCGCGGCGGCCGCGTCAAGGACTTGCCGGGCGTGCGTTACCACATCCTCCGCGGCGTGCTGGATACCCAGGGCGTCAAGAACCGTAAGCAGCGCCGTTCGAAGTACGGCGCCAAGCGTCCGAAGTGATCGTAGCGTAGCGGAGATCATCCCCGGGTGAGCGCAGCGAGATCCGGGGATCTGCCACATAGGATTTAATCGGAGATGGTCGGGGCGAGCCTGGCCATCACGAGCAAGAAGAGACAACACAGATGTCGCGTCGCCATTCTGCCGAGAAGCGTGAAGTTCTGCCGGATCCGAAGTTCGGGAACATCATCGTCACCAAGTTCATGAACTCCGTGATGTATGCCGGCAAGAAGTCGGTCGCCGAGAGCATCGTCTATGGCGCCTTCGGCATCATCGAGACCAAGACCAAGCAGAACCCGCTGACGGTGTTCGAGCAGGCGCTCGACAACGTCATGCCGACCATCGAGGTCCGCTCCCGCCGCGTCGGCGGCGCGACCTACCAGGTGCCGGTCGAGGTTCGTTCGACCCGCCGTCAGGCGCTGGGCATCCGCTGGCTGATCTCGGCGGCGCGCGACCGCAACGAGAAGACCATGACCGAGCGGCTTTCGGCGGAGCTGCTCGATGCCTCCAACAACCGGGGGAACGCCGTGAAGAAGCGTGAAGACGTGCACCGGATGGCGGAAGCCAACCGCGCCTTCTCGCACTACCGCTGGTAACAGCGGCCCGAACGGAAATCAGGGAACAGATCCATGCCCCGCCAACACGCCATCGAAGACTATCGCAACTTCGGTATCATGGCGCACATCGACGCCGGTAAGACCACGACGACCGAGCGCATCCTGTATTACACCGGCAAGAGCCACAAGATCGGCGAAGTGCACGAAGGTGCCGCGACGATGGACTGGATGGAGCAGGAGCAGGAGCGTGGCATCACGATCACCTCGGCTGCCACCACCGCGTTCTGGAACGGCAAGCGCCTGAACATCATCGACACCCCCGGCCACGTCGACTTCACCATCGAGGTCGAGCGTTCGCTCCGCGTGCTCGACGGCGCCGTGTGCGTGCTCGACTCCAACCAGGGCGTCGAGCCGCAGACCGAGACCGTCTGGCGCCAGGGCGACAAGTACAAGGTGCCGCGCATCGTCTTCGCCAACAAGATGGACAAGACCGGCGCCGACTTCTTCAAGTGCCTGTCGGACATCGTCGACCGCCTGGGCGCGAAGCCGGTGGCCATCCAGCTGCCGATCGGCGCCGAGAACAACTTCAAGGGCTGCATCGATCTCGTGACCATGAAGGCGATCGTCTGGAACGACGAATCGCTCGGCGCGAAGTTCGACTACGTCGAGATTCCCGATGACCTGGCCGACCAGGCCAAGGAGTATCGCGAGAAGCTGGTGGAAGCCGCCGTCGAGCTCGACGACGACGCGATGTCGGCCTATCTCGAGGGCACCGAGCCGGACGAAGCCACGCTCAAGCGGCTGATCCGCAAGGCCGTGCTTTCGGGCGCGTTCTATCCGGTGCTGTGCGGCTCGGCGTTCAAGAACAAGGGCGTGCAGCCGCTGCTCGACGCCGTCGTCGACTATCTGCCGTCGCCGCTCGACGTGCCCGCGATCAAGGGCACCGACGACAAGGGCAACGAGGTCGTCCGCAAGGCCGACGACAAGGAGCCGCTGTCGCTGCTGGCGTTCAAGATCATGGACGACCCGTTCGTCGGCACCATCACCTTCTGCCGCATCTATTCGGGTATCCTGACCTCGGGCACCGGCGTCGTGAACTCGACCCGCGAGAAGAAGGAGCGCATCGGCCGCATGCTGCTGATGCATGCGAACAACCGTGAGGACATCAAGGAGGCCTATGCGGGCGACATCGTCGCTCTCGCCGGCCTCAAGGAAGCCCGCACCGGTGACACGTTGTGCGATCCGAACAACCAGGTCATCCTGGAAAAGATGGAATTCCCGGAGCCGGTCATCGAGATCGCGATCGAGCCGAAGTCGAAGGCCGACCAGGAGAAGCTGGGCATCGCGCTCGCGAAGCTCGCCGCGGAGGATCCGTCCTTCCGCGTGTCGACCGATCACGAGTCGGGCCAGACCATCCTCAAGGGCATGGGCGAGCTCCATCTCGACATCAAGGTCGACATCCTGAAGCGCACCTACAAGGTGGACGCGAACATCGGCGCGCCGCAGGTGGCGTTCCGTGAGCGCATCACCAAGCCGGCCAATGTGGACTACACCCACAAGAAGCAGACCGGCGGCACCGGCCAGTTCGCGGCCGTGAGCCTCGTGGTCGAGCCGAACGAGCCGGGCGGCGGCTACGTGTTCGAGTCCAAGATCGTCGGCGGTGCGGTTCCGAAGGAATACATCCCGGGCGTCGAGAAGGGCATCGAGAGCGTGCTCGGTGCGGGCGTGGTCGCCGGCTTCCCGGTGGTCGACGTCAAGGTGGCGCTGGTCGACGGCAAGTATCACGACGTCGACTCGTCGGCGCTGGCCTTCGAAATTGCCTCCCGCGCGGCCTTCCGCGAGGCGCTGCAGAAGGGCAAGTCGGTTCTGCTCGAGCCGATCATGAAGGTCGAGGTCGTGACCCCGGAAGACTACACCGGTTCGGTCATCGGCGACCTCAACTCGCGTCGTGGCCAGATCCAGGGCCAGGACATGCGCGGCAACGCCAACGTCATCAACGCGATGGTGCCGCTCATGAACATGTTCGGTTACGTGAATAACCTGCGCTCGATGAGCCAGGGCCGCGCGACCTTCACGATGCAGTTCTCGCACTACGCTGAAGCGCCGGCCAACGTGTCGGCTGAAGTCCAGAAGAAGTTTGCCTGATTGTCGTTAGCTCAAGTTAGCGACTGAACGGAGAGTCAAATGGCCAAAGCTAAGTTTGAACGTAACAAGCCCCACTGCAACATCGGCACCATCGGTCACGTCGACCATGGCAAGACGTCGCTGACGGCTGCCATCACCAAGATCCTGGCCGAGACGGGCGGTGCGACGTTCACTGCCTACGACCAGATCGACAAGGCGCCGGAAGAGAAGGCCCGCGGCATCACCATCTCGACCGCCCACGTCGAGTACGAGACGCAGAACCGCCACTACGCGCACGTCGACTGCCCCGGCCACGCCGACTACGTGAAGAACATGATCACCGGCGCCGCCCAGATGGACGGTGCGATCCTGGTCGTGTCGGCCGCTGACGGCCCGATGCCGCAGACCCGCGAGCACATCCTGCTCGCCCGCCAGGTCGGCGTGCCGGCGCTGGTCGTGTTCCTCAACAAGTGCGACATGGTCGACGATCCGGAGCTGCTCGAGCTGGTCGAGCTCGAGGTTCGCGAGTTGCTCTCGAAGTACGAATTCCCGGGCGACAAGATCCCGATCATCAAGGGCTCGGCGCTCGCCGCTCTCGAAGACTCGGACAAGAAGCTAGGCCACGACGCCATCCTCGAGCTGATGCGCAATGTCGACGAGTACATTCCGCAGCCGGAGCGCCCGATCGACCAGCCCTTCCTGATGCCGGTCGAAGACGTGTTCTCGATCTCGGGCCGCGGCACCGTGGTGACCGGTCGTGTCGAGCGTGGCGTGATCAAGGTCGGTGAGGAAATCGAGATCGTCGGCATCCGTCCGACCCAGAAGACCACCGTCACCGGCGTCGAAATGTTCCGCAAGCTGCTCGATCAGGGCCAGGCTGGCGACAACATCGGTGCGCTGCTCCGCGGCACCAAGCGTGAGGACGTCGAGCGCGGCCAGGTTCTCTGCAAGCCGGGTTCGGTCAAGCCGCACACCAAGTTCAAGGCTGAGGCTTACATCCTCACCAAGGAAGAGGGCGGCCGTCACACTCCGTTCTTCACCAACTATCGTCCGCAGTTCTACTTCCGCACGACCGACGTGACCGGCGTCGTTCACCTGCCGGAAGGCACCGAGATGGTGATGCCGGGCGACAACATCGCGATGGAAGTGCACCTGATCGTGCCGATCGCGATGGAAGAGAAGCTGCGCTTCGCCATCCGTGAAGGCGGCCGCACCGTCGGCGCCGGCGTCGTCGCCTCGATCATCGAGTAACAACACGAATAGGGAATGGCGGGTGGCGAATGGTGATCCATTCGCCGTTCGCTACTCGCCACTCACTACTCACAGAAAGATACGGCAATGAACGGCCAAAATATCCGCATCCGTCTCAAGGCGTTCGACCATCGCATCCTCGATACGTCGACGCGCGAGATCGTCAACACGGCGAAACGGACCGGCGCGCAGGTTCGCGGACCCATTCCGCTGCCGACCCGCATCGAGAAGTTCACCGTGAACCGTTCGCCGCACGTCGACAAGAAGAGCCGCGAGCAGTTCGAGATGCGCACTCACAAGCGTCTCCTCGACATCGTCGATCCGACCCCGCAGACCGTCGATGCTCTCATGAAGCTCGACCTGGCCGCCGGCGTCGACGTCGAGATCAAGC
Source organism: Bradyrhizobium sp. STM 3809 (assembly GCF_000239795.1). Classification (GTDB taxonomy): domain Bacteria; phylum Pseudomonadota; class Alphaproteobacteria; order Rhizobiales; family Xanthobacteraceae; genus Bradyrhizobium. The sequence continues at coordinate 24,243 of NZ_CAFJ01000316.1, forward strand.
TCTAAGTTTTTGGATTCACGTCCGCCTCATCGCGGACATAGAGAAGAACAGGAAGCACGCCGATGCGCTCCGGAGTGATCGCACAAAAGGTCGGGATGACGCGGGTCTTCACGGAGACCGGCGAACATATCCCCGTGACCGTGCTGAAGCTCGGCAATTGCCAGGTGGTCGGTCACCGTACCACCGAGAAGAACGGCTATGTCGCGCTGCAGCTCGGCAGCGGCAGCCGCAAGACGGTCTACATGCCGAAGGCGGAGCGCGGCCAGTTCGCGGTCGCCAAGGTCGAGCCGAAGCGCAAGCTCGCCGAATTCCGTGTCAGCGAGGATTCGCTGATCCCGGTCGGCGCCGAGATCCAGGCCGACCACTTCGTCGTCGGCCAGTTCGTCGACGTCACCGGCACCTCGGTCGGTAAGGGCTTCGCCGGCGGCATGAAGCGCTGGAACTTCGGCGGTCTGCGCGCCACGCACGGTGTGTCGATCTCGCACCGTTCGATCGGTTCGACCGGTGGCCGTCAGGACCCCGGCAAGACCTGGAAGAACAAGAAGATGCCCGGTCACATGGGTGTCGACCGCATCACCACGCTGAACCTGCGTGTGGTGCAGACGGACGTCGAGCGCGGCCTGATCCTGGTCGAAGGCGCGGTGCCCGGCTCCAAGGGTGGCTGGATCTCGGTGCGCGACGCCGTGAAGAAGCCGCTGCCGAAGGAAGCGCCGAAGCCCGGCAAGTTCAAGGTCGCGGGTGAGCAGGCTGCCGAAGCGCCGGCCGTGCAGGAGGGCGCATAAATGGAACTGAAAGTCACCACGCTCGAGGGCAAGGAAGCCGGCTCCGTCCAGCTGTCCGACGCCATCTTCGGTCTGGAGCCGCGCGCCGACATCATTCAGCGCTGCGTCCAGTGGCAGCTCAACAAGCGCCAGGCCGGCACCCACAAGGCCAAGGGCCGCGCCGAGATCTGGCGCACCGGCAAGAAGATGTACAAGCAGAAGGGCACCGGCGGTGCTCGTCACGGCTCGGCCCGCGTGCCGCAGTTCCGTGGCGGTGGCCGCGCCTTCGGTCCGGTCGTGCGCTCGCATGCGACCGACCTGCCGAAGAAGGTCCGTGCGCTGGCGCTGAAGCATGCGCTGTCGGCCAAGGCCAAGGACGGTGATCTGGTCGTTTTGGAGAACGCCACCCTCGAGGCGGCGAAGACCAAGGCGCTGATCGGCCACTTCTCCGGTCTCGGCCTGACCAATGCGCTGATCATCGACGGCGCCGAGCTGCACAACGGCTTCGCCGCTGCGGCCCGCAACATCCCGAACCTGGACGTGCTGCCGATCCAGGGCATCAACGTCTACGACATTCTCCGCCGGCAGAAGCTCGTTCTGACCAAGGCGGCGATCGATGCGCTGGAGGCGCGCTTCAAATGAAGACCATCGATCCGCGCCACTACGACATCATCATCGCGCCGGTCGTGACCGAGAAGGCGACCTTTGCCTCCGAGCAGAACAAGGTTCTGTTCAAGGTGGCCGCCAAGGCGACCAAGCCGCAGATCAAGGAAGCGATCGAGAAGCTGTTCGACGTCAAGGTCCGGAGCGTGAATACGCTCGTCCGCAAGGGCAAGACCAAGGTGTTCCGCGGCAATTTCGGTTCGCAATCGGACAGCAAGCGCGCGATCGTGACCCTCGAAGAGGGCCACCGCATCGACGTGACCACCGGACTGTAAGGCTGAGCTGCCATGGCACTGAAGACATTCAACCCCACGACGCCGGGCCAGCGCCAGCTGGTGATGGTCGATCGTTCGGCCCTGTACAAGGGCAAGCCGGTCAAGGCGCTGACCGAAGGCAAGCTGTCGAGCGGCGGTCGCAACAACACCGGCCGCATCACGGTTCGCTTCCTCGGCGGCGGCCACAAGCAGTCGTACCGCACGGTCGATTTCAAGCGCGACAAGGTCGACGTTCCCGCGACCGTCGAGCGCCTGGAGTATGATCCGAACCGCACGGCCTTCATCGCCCTGGTCAAGTATCAGGACGGCGAGCTCGCCTACATCCTGGCGCCGCAACGCCTGGCGGTGGGCGACACCATCGTCGCCGGCAACTATGTCGACGTGAAGCCGGGCAACGTCATGCCGCTCGGCAACATGCCGGTCGGCACGATCGTGCACAACATCGAGGTCAAGATCGGGAAGGGCGGCCAGCTCGCACGTTCGGCCGGCACCTATGCCCAGATCGTCGGCCGCGACCAGGACTACGTGATCGTCCGTCTGAACTCGGGCGAGCAGCGCCTGGTGCATGGCCGCTGCCGCGGCACCATCGGCGCGGTGTCGAACCCGGACCACATGAACACCTCGATCGGCAAGGCCGGCCGCAAGCGTTGGATGGGCCGCCGCCCGCACAACCGCGGCGTCGCGATGAACCCGATCGACCATCCGCACGGCGGCGGCGAAGGCCGTACCTCGGGCGGTCGTCACCCGGTCACTCCGTGGGGCAAGCCCACCAAGGGCAAGAAGACCCGCACCAACAAGTCGACCGACAAATTCATTCTCTTGAGCCGCCACAAGCGGAAGAAGTAAGGAACGACGGACATGGTTCGTTCAGTCTGGAAAGGCCCGTTCGTCGAGGCGTCGCTGCTCAAGAAGGCAGATGCGGCGCGCGCGTCCGGCCGTCACGACGTCATCAAGATCTGGAGCCGCCGCTCGACCATCCTGCCGCAGTTCGTCGGCCTGACGTTCGGCGTCTACAACGGCCAGAAGCACGTGCCGGTCGCGGTCAACGAGGAAATGGTTGGCCACAAGTTCGGCGAGTTCTCGCCGACCCGCACCTTCCACGGCCATTCGGGCGATAAGAAAGCCAAGAAGGCTTGAGGATTAAGCGATGAGCAAACCAAAGCGCGAACGGAGCCTCCCCGACAACGAGGCCAAGGCTGTGGCCCGGATGCTTCGGGTGAGTCCGCAGAAGCTGAACCTGGTGGCGCAGATGATCCGCGGCCGCAAGGCGTCGGCCGCCCTCGCCGACCTGCAGTTCTCGCGCAAGCGGATTGCGGTCGACGTCAAGAAGTGCCTGGAATCGGCGATCGCCAATGCCGAGAACAACCACGAGCTCGAGGTCGACGATCTCGTCGTCTCGCAGGCTTTCGTCGGCAAGGGAATCGTGATGAAGCGTTTCTCGCCGCGCGGCCGTGGCCGTTCGGGCCGAGTTTTCAAACCGTTTTCGCAGCTGACGATCATTGTTCGTCAGGTCGAGGCGAGCGCGTAAAGTCGGGCGCTGGGAGAATACGATGGGTCAAAAGATCAATCCGATCGGTCTGCGTCTCGGCATCAACCGGACCTGGGATTCGCGCTGGTTCGCCGGCAAGGCCGAGTACGGCAAGCTGTTGCATGAAGACGTCAAGATCCGCGAGATCCTGCACAAGGAGCTCAAGCAGGCGGCCGTCGCCCGCATCGTGATCGAGCGTCCGCACAAGAAGTGCCGCGTCACGATCCACTCGGCGCGTCCGGGCGTCGTGATCGGCAAGAAGGGCGCCGACATCGACAAGCTGCGCAAGCGCGTCGCCGACATCACCTCGTCGGACGTCGTCATCAACATCGTCGAGATCCGCAAGCCGGAGCTCGATGCCACGCTGGTCGCCGAGTCGATCGCGCAGCAGCTGGAGCGCCGCGTCGCGTTCCGCCGCGCCATGAAGCGCGCCGTGCAGTCGGCGATGCGTCTCGGCGCCGAGGGCATCCGCATCAACTGCTCGGGTCGTCTGGGCGGTGCGGAAATCGCCCGCATGGAGTGGTACCGCGAGGGCCGCGTGCCGCTGCACACGCTGCGCGCCGACATCGACTACGGTGTGGCCACCGCGTTCACCACCTTCGGCACTTGCGGCGTGAAGGTCTGGATCTTCAAGGGCGAGATCCTCGAGCACGATCCGATGGCACAGGACAAGCGGATGAACGAGGGCGGTGGCGAAAGCCCGTCGCCGCGTTCGCGCCGCGACGCGGCCTGATCGATCAGCCGCGACAAGACAGGTTTGAGGGCTCAAAGCCATGATGCAACCAAAGAAGACCAAGTTCCGAAAGGCGCATAAGGGCCGTATCCACGGCGTTGCGTCCTCGGGCGCGACGCTGGCCTTCGGCCAGTTCGGGCTGAAGGCGATGGAGCCGGATCGCGTGACCGCGCGCCAGATCGAGGCCGCCCGTCGTGCGCTGACCCGTCACATGAAGCGCGCCGGCCGCGTCTGGATCCGCGTGTTCCCGGACCTGCCGGTGTCGAAGAAGCCGGCCGAAGTCCGCATGGGCTCCGGCAAGGGTTCGCCGGAATTGTGGGTGGCCCGCGTCAAGCCGGGCCGGGTGATGTTCGAGATCGACGGCGTCAGCAACCAGATCGCCCGCGAGGCGCTGCTGCTGGCCGCTGCCAAGCTGCCGATCAAGACGCGCTTCGTCGAACGCATTGCGGAGTAATGGTCATGGCCGAGATGAAGATTGCCGACATTCGCGCGATGAGCCCCGACCAGATGGACGATGCGATCGTCAATCTGAAGAAGGAGCGTTTCAACCTGCGCTTCCAGCGCGCCACCGGGCAGCTCGAGAACACCGCCCGCCTGCGCGAGGCGCGCCGCGACATCGCCCGTATCAAGACCATCGCCGCGCAGCAGCGCGCCAAGACGAAGTAAGAGGCTCGACATGCCGAAACGGACCCTCCAGGGCGTTGTCGTCAGCGACAAGCAGGCCAAGACGGTGGTCGTGCGCGTCGACCGGCGCTTCACCCATCCGATCTACAAGAAGACCATCCGCCGCTCGAAGAACTACCACGCCCACGACGAGAACAACGAGTTCAAGCCGGGCGACATGGTGTGGATCGAGGAGAGCAAGCCGATCTCGAAGCTGAAGCGCTGGACCGTGGTCCGGGGCGAGCACAAGAAAACCGCCTGAGGCGCGTGACGCGGCCCTGATCGAACGGGCCGGTTTCGCTTTCGGGATCATAAAAGGCGCAGCTTTCCTGCGCAGCAGATGAAGAGGACGAGGTGCATCAATGATTCAGATGCAGACCAACCTCGACGTGGCCGATAATTCCGGCGCACGCCGTGTTATGTGTATCAAGGTGCTGGGCGGCTCGAAGCGCCGCTACGCCACCGTCGGCGACATCATCGTGGTGTCGATCAAGGAAGCCATTCCGCGTGGCAAGGTGAAGAAGGGCGACGTCATGAAGGCCGTCGTGGTGCGCGTCCGCAAGGACATCCGCCGCGCCGACGGCTCGGTGATCCGCTTCGACCGCAACGCGGCCGTCCTGATCAACAACCAGTCGGAGCCGGTCGGCACCCGTATCTTCGGGCCGGTGCCGCGCGAGCTGCGCGCCAAGAACCACATGAAGATCATTTCGCTCGCGCCGGAGGTGCTGTGATGGCTGCCAAGATCCGCAAGGGCGACAAGGTGATCGTCCTGACCGGCCGCGACAAGGGTCGCACCGGCGAGGTGTTCGAAGTGCGTCCGGATGACGGCACGGCCCTGGTTCGCGGCATCAACCTGGTGAAGCGTCACCAGAAGCAGACGCAGAACCAGGAGGGCGGCATCATCACCAAGGAAGCGCCGATCCACCTGTCGAACGTCGCTTATGTCGGCAAGGACGGCAAGGCGACGCGCATCGGATTCAAGATTCAGGCGGACGGCAAGAAGGTCCGCGTTGCCAAGAGCTCGGGAGTTGAGATCGATGGCTGAGACCGCTTACACCCCGCGCCTCCGCACGGAATACGACCGCAAGATCAAGAGCGCGCTGACCGAGAAGTTCGGCTACGCCAACGTCATGCAGGTGCCGCGGCTCGACAAGGTCGTGCTGAACATGGGCATCGGCGAAGCCGTCAACGACCGCAAGAAGGCGGAGACGGCGGCGGCCGACCTGTCCCTGATCGCCGGCCAGAAGGCGGTCGTGACCTATTCGCGCGTCGCCATCGCGACCTTCAAGCTGCGTGAGAACCAGCCGATCGGCTGCAAGGTCACGCTGCGCAAGGCCAAGATGTACGAGTTCATCGACCGCCTGATCAACGTCGCGCTGCCGCGCGTCCGCGACTTCCGCGGCCTGAACCCGAAGAGCTTCGACGGCCGCGGCAACTACTCGCTCGGCATCAAGGAGCACATCATTTTCCCCGAGATCGATTTCGACAAGGCCGGGGAGAGCTGGGGCATGGACATCACGGTGTGCACCACCGCGACGACCGACGACGAGGCCCGTGCCCTTCTGACCGCATTCAATTTCCCGTTCCGGCAGTGAGCAGCTGAGTTCAAGCTTCTCAAACGCGGATACCCAGGAGCCAAGCATGGCAAAGAAGAGTTCAGTCGAGAAGAACAACCGGCGCAAGAAGATGGCGAAGAACGCCGCTCCGAAGCGCGCCCGGTTGAAGGCGATCATCGCCGACAAGGACAAGCCGATGGAGGAGCGCTTCGCCGCGACCCTGAAGCTTGCCGAAATGCCGCGCAACTCGTCGACCACCCGCATCCGCAACCGGTGCGAGCTGACGGGCCGGCCGCGGTCGAACTACCGCAAGAACAAGCTGAGCCGCATCGCGCTGCGCGAGCTCGGTTCCAAGGGCCTGGTTCCGGGCCTCGTGAAGTCGAGCTGGTAAGGAGGGTCGAACATGTCAACGCACGATCCCATCAGCGATCTGATCACCCGCATCCGCAACGCGCAGATGCGCTCGAAGTCGAAGGTCACGACCCCCGGCTCGAAGATGCGCGCCAGCGTGCTCGAAGTGCTGAAGTCCGAAGGCTACATCCGCGGCTATGCCACGATGGAGCATCCGTCGGGCCGCAGCGAGATCGAGATCGAGCTGAAATATTTCGACGGCGAGCCCGTGATCCGCGAGATCGAGCGCGTCTCCAAGCCCGGCCGGCGCGTCTACACCTCGGTGAAGAACCTGCCGCGCGTGAACAACGGGCTCGGAATTTCTGTTTTGTCGACGCCGAAGGGAATCATGGCCGACCATAGCGCGCGTGACGCGAATGTCGGCGGTGAAGTTCTCTTCACGGTGTTCTAAGAAGGATTGAGCCATGTCACGTATTGGCAAGAAGCCTGTGACGGTGCCGTCCGGTGTGACCGCCACCGTCGACGGTCAGACCGTCAAGATGAAGGGCCCGAAGGGTCAGCTTCAGTTCCTCGTCCATGACGACGTCGAGGTGAAGTTCGAGAACGGCCAGGTCAAGGTTGCCCCGCGCGCCGAGACCAAGCGCGCCCGCTCGCTCTACGGCACCGCGCGCGCCCAGATCGCCAACCTGGTCGAGGGCGTCACCAAGGGTTTCGAGAAGAAGCTCGAGATCACCGGCGTCGGCTACCGCGCCGCGATGCAGGGCAAGAACCTGCAGCTCGCGCTCGGCTACAGCCACGACGTCGTCTACCAGATCCCGGAAGGCATCACGATCGCCGTGCCGAAGCCGACCGAGATCACGATCACGGGCATCGACCCGCAGCGCGTCGGCCAGGTGGCCGCCGAAATCCGCGCCTACCGGCCGCCGGAGCCCTACAAGGGCAAGGGCGTGAAGTACGCGGGTGAATTCATCTTCCGCAAGGAAGGCAAGAAGAAGTAACGGAGCCGGACATGTCGAGAGCAAAGGTTACGAATGCCCGGCGCAAGCAGCGCGTGAGGCTGTCGCTGCGCCGCTCCGCCGGCGGCCGTCCGCGTCTGTCGGTATTCCGTTCGTCGAAGCACATCTACGCTCAGGTCATCGACGACCAGAAGGGCGAGACGCTCGCCTCGGCGTCGTCGATGGAGAAGGAGATGCGCGCGGCCGGCAACACCGGTGCCGACATCGATGCGGCCAAGGCGGTGGGCAAGCTGCTCGCCGAGCGCGCGGTGAAGGCCGGGATCAAGGAAGTCGTGTTCGATCGCGGCGGCTATCTCTATCACGGGCGCGTCAAGGCGCTGGCCGATGCGGCGCGCGAGAGCGGGCTGAGCTTCTAACATCAATGGATATGGGCGCGAGAGCCCCTCAGAAGATTGGATAGCACCATGGCAGGTGAACGGGAACGAGGCGGTCGCGATCGCAAGGAGCGCGAGGAGCGCGACAGCGAGTTCGTGGACAAGCTCGTCCACATCAACCGAGTCGCGAAGGTCGTGAAGGGCGGTAAGCGCTTCGGCTTTGCGGCGCTCGTCGTGATCGGCGATCAGAAGGGCCGGGTCGGCTTCGGCCACGGCAAGGCGCGCGAAGTGCCGGAGGCGATCCGCAAGGCGACCGACTCCGCCAAGCGCAATCTCACCCGGGTCGCGCTGCGCGAGGGCCGCACCCTGCACCACGACATCTTCGGTCGTCACGGTGCGGGCCGCGTCTATCTGCGTGCCGCTCCGGCCGGTACCGGCATCATCGCCGGCGGTCCGATGCGCGCCGTGTTCGAGACGCTGGGCATCCAGGACGTGGTGGCGAAGTCGATCGGCTCGTCCAACCCGTACAACATGGTGCGCGCGACCTTCAACGCACTGAAGCATCAGGATAGCCCGCGCTCGGTCGCTGCCCGCCGCAACATCAAGGTGTCGACCCTGCAGGCCCGCCGCGTCGGTGGCGATGCCGAGGCAGCCGCCGACTAACGAACGCGCGCCGCCTCTGGCCGGCGCATCCCGGAGTTAAGGACAATGGCTGACGCCAAGACCATCAAGATCGAGCAGATCGGCAGCCCGATCCGCCGGCATCACTCGCAGCGCTCGACGCTGATCGGGTTGAAGCTCAACAAGATCGGCCGTGTGACCGAGCTGCCGGATACGCCGGCGGTGCGCGGCATGATCACCAAGGTTCATCATCTCGTCCGCATCGTCGACGAGAAGTAAGGAGAAGGGCGATGAAGCTCAGCGATATCGCCGACAACGCCGGCGCGCGCAAGAAGCGCATGCGCGTCGGCCGCGGCATCGGCTCCGGCAAGGGCAAGACCTCGGGCCGTGGCGGCAAGGGCCAGACCGCGCGCTCCGGCGTGCGCATCAAGGGCTTCGAGGGCGGTCAGATGCCGATGCATCGCCGTCTGCCGAAGCGCGGCTTCAACAACATCTTCGCGCTCGATTTCGTCGAGATCAATCTCGACCGGATCCAGCAGGCGATCGATGCCAAGAAGCTGGACGCCGGCAGCGTGATCAACGCCGAGGCGCTGGTGAAGTCGGGCGCGCTGCGTCGCGCCAAGGACGGCGTGCGTCTGCTCGGCCGTGGCGAGCTCAAGGCCAAGATCAACATCGAGGTGCACGGCGCCTCGAAGCCGGCGATCGCCGCAGTCGAGAAGGCCGGCGGCACCGTCAAGCTCCTGGCTCCGGCCAAGGACGAAGGCGAAGCGGCGTAACTTCTGCGTCATTGCCCTGCCGTCGGCTTATGCTGAAGGGGGCAGGGCAATGGACAGCAGGCGTCTGCGCACCAGATAATATCCGACGTCTGCCCAAGCCCCGCGAGCCCTCGCGGGGCTGATGCGGTCAAGAAGGGCGGCGGGAGAAAGCTAAGACATGGCCTCAGCAGCGGAACAACTTGCGGCAAACCTCAATTTCGGCGCGCTTGCAAAAGCCGATGAGCTGAAGAAGCGCATCTGGTTCACCCTCGGTGCGCTGCTGGTCTACCGCCTCGGCACCTATATTCCGCTGCCCGGCATCGACCCGAATATCTGGGATTCGGTGTTCCGCACCCAGGCCGGCGGCATTCTCGGCATGTTCAACATGTTCGCCGGCGGCGGCATCCACCGCATGGCGATCTTCGCGCTGAACATCATGCCGTACATCTCGGCATCGATCATCATCCAGCTCCTGACCACCGTCTCGCCGCAGCTCGAAGCCCTCAAGAAAGAGGGTGAGGCGGGCCGCAAGATGCTGAACCAGTACACCCGCTATCTGACCGTGCTGCTTGCTGCAGTGCAGTCCTATGGCATCGCCGTCGGCCTCGAGGGCGCCGGCAATGTCGTTGCCGATCCCGGCCTGTTCTTCCGCCTGTCGACCGCGATTACCCTGACCGGCGGCACCATGTTCCTGATGTGGCTGGGCGAGCAGATCACCTCGCGCGGCATCGGCAACGGTATTTCGCTGATCATCCTGTCCGGCATCGTCGCCGAGCTGCCGTCGGCGCTCGCCAACATGCTCGAGCTCGGCCGCCAGGGCGCGCTGTCGACCGGCCTGATCCTGATCGTCATCGTGATGGCGGTCGCCGTGATCGCCTTCATCGTGTTCATGGAGCGCGCCCAGCGCCGGCTCCTGATCCAGTATCCGAAGCGGCAGGTCGGCAACAAGATGTTCGAGGGCCAGTCCTCGCACCTGCCGCTGAAGCTCAACACCTCGGGCGTGATCCCGCCGATCTTCGCCTCGTCGCTGCTGCTGCTGCCGACCACGGTGGCGAACTTCAATGCCGGCAAGGGCCCCGAGTGGTTCCAGTGGATCACCACGCAGCTCGGCCACGGCCGGCCGCTGTTCCTGGTGCTGTATCTGGCGCTGATCCTGTTCTTCGCCTTCTTCTACACCGCCATCGTGTTCAACCCGACCGAGACGGCCGACAATCTGAAGAAGCATGGCGGCTTCATCCCGGGCATCCGCCCCGGTGAGCGCACTGCGGAATACATCGATTACGTGCTGTCCCGGATCACCGTGCTCGGCGCCATCTATCTGGCGATCGTGTGTCTGATCCCGGAAATTCTGATTTCCTACGCTTCCGTCCCGTTCTACTTTGGTGGCACTTCGCTTCTGATCGTGGTCAGCGTTACGATGGATACCGTGGCGCAGGTTCAGGGTTATCTGCTCGCCCATCAGTATGAGGGGCTGATCAGGAAGTCGAAGCTGCGGGGTCGCCGCCGCTGACAGCGGCGGATCGCGGCCCGGGAACCAAAAAGCCAAGAACAGGGTGTGCGGGAAGGTCGCTCACCGTGTGCCGGGGGGCGAAATTTAGATGAGACTCATTCTCTTGGGACCGCCCGGCTCGGGCAAGGGCACGCAGGCGCAGCGCCTGGTTCAGCAATACGGCATCGTTCAGCTCTCGACCGGCGACATGTTGCGCGCCGCCGTGGCGGCGCAGACGCCGATCGGGCTGAAAGCGAAGGACATCATGGCCGCCGGCGGCCTGGTGCCGGACGAGGTCGTCGTCGGCATCATCGCCGACCGGATCGAGCAGCCGGACGCGGCCAACGGTTTCATCCTCGACGGCTTCCCGCGCACGGTGCCGCAGGCGGAGGCGCTGGATGCGCTGCTCAAGCAGAAGCAGATGAATCTGGACGCGGTCATCGAACTCCGGGTCAACGAGGGCGTCCTGCTGGAGCGCGTCGAGCGCCGCGCAGCCGAGACCCGCGCCCGTGGCGAGGCTGTCAGGGCCGATGACACCCCCGAGGTGCTGACCAAGCGTTTGCACAGCTATCGCGACCAGACCGAGCCGCTGATCCACTATTATTCCGACCACCGGATGCTGGCGACCGTCGACGGCATGATGCCGATCGAAGAGGTGACCGAGGAGATCGGCCGGATCCTCGCTGCGGTGGGCAAGACCAGCGGCAGCCGGGCAGCCAAGAAGGCCAGCCCCGCCAAGCGGAGCGGCAAGGCGGCGAGCAAGGCGCCGGCCAAAAAGGCTGCCAAGAAGGCCGGGAAAGCCGCCAAAAAGGCGCCGAAAGCCGCCAAATCCGCGAAAAAAGCTGCGAAAGCAGCTCCAAAGAAGGCGGCCAAGACCGTGAAAAAGGCCGCGAAGAAGGCCTCCAAGGCCGCCGCCAAGGCGACCAAGGGAACCCGGAAAACCTCTGCAAAGTCTGCAAAAAAGCGCAGCAAGGGGTGACCGAATCTTCTAGGAGCGGTTGACGACCGCCGTGTGAATCCATTAAGAAGCCCGCATCCAAGTCGGATAGTTTTCGAAGATGCCGGGCCCCGAATGAACCGAGGGGTGGGCGTCTTGTTCGCGTTTGCGGACACCTGCCCGAGATAGCGACAGAGAAGGCCGGTCCGACCTGGGATCG
>NZ_CAFJ01000315.1 GCF_000239795.1 Bradyrhizobium sp. STM 3809
CCTGATACGGGCCTCGCCCTTCGAGACGACCGCCTGCGGCGGTCTCCTCAGGGGGAGGAGCGAAAGTGGTACGGGCAATAAGCCAACAAACAGAACGAACAAACAGAAGGTGATCTCGAGACCGGCTCAGCCGCGATCCGGCCAGATCTCCTCGAGCTTGGTCGAGCGCTCCGGCAGGCCCTCGGTCAGCATGGCGGTGCCGCCGCACACCGGCAGATGCACGACGAGGCTCGCGGCATCCGGCACGTTCGGCCGCGGCGTCACGTTCCACAGCATGATCTCCTGGCGGGTGCGGCGGATCTCCTTGAACTCGTAGCTGAAGGTCTCCGAACCGCGCGGATATTCGCGCCAGATGTTGCCTTCCTTGCGGAAGCTGCTCTGCGTGCCGCCGAAGCGGTCTGGATAGGACAGGCAGGCCGGGACGTTCAGCGTGTCGAGCACCGTCGCGCCGATGTTCGACGCCGCCGGAATGACGCTGTTCACGGCGCCGATCGCCGCGAACACCGTGGTGATCGCGCCGGCGGCCATGGCGAGCCAGCTCGTTTTCGACACGCCGGGCTTGGCGCTGATGGCCTTGTTGGACAGAACCTTGGACGACGACGTCAAATGGAGCTGGGTCATGACTGCGTTCTCCGATGTTTCGCAGGGGCTTGCTGACCAACCGGGTCCGTTCATCGGAGATTAATCTTGCAGGTCTCAGCCCCGGCGAATGTGAGGCGGATCACAACCAGGAATTTATGCCTCCATTCGCTGCACGGCTGACGGTCAGCCCTCCTGTCCTATCAGTCGCGGCCCGCATCCATGATCGCCTGCGCCAGCCGCGCCGGATCGGAGAAGCACAGCTCGTGGCTGCCGGGCACCTGCACCAGCCGGAACAGGCCGAGCTTGCCGGACAGACGCGGATGCCATGGCAGGCTGTGCGGCAGCGCCGTGTCCTCGGTACAGTTGATGTAGGACTTTGCGAGTCCCATCTCGGCGGGGTTGGTCTTCAGCTTGATCGCATCCGTGAAGGTCTTGTTCGGATGCGGATTGAGCATCTCATAGGTGCGCGTCGCGGTCGCCAGATCGGCATCGTTGATGAACGCTTCGCGCCAGATCGGGAACGGCAGCACCACCGAGCCGTCGCCGCGCTCTTTGCTGACGGCATCGAACAGCGCGACGTAGTGCGGCGGCACCATGTCGTTCAGGCACTCGCCGTCATTGGGCACGAACGCATTCCAGTAGATCAGCCGGCGGATGCGCTCGGGGATGCGATCGGCAACGCCGGTGATGACCATGCCGCCATAGGAATGGCCCATCAGCACGGCGTCGGTGATGTCGTGCGCGGTGAAGTAATCGACGATCGAGCTGATCGCCTCATCGAGGCCGGACGTCTTGGCGTCGCCGGGACGGTTGCCGCGGATGGTCGGCAGATGCACGGTGTGGCCGGCGGCGCGGATCGGTGCAGCGACCGGCTCGAGCTCGGCGCCGGTATGCCAGGCGCCGTGGACCAGGACGTAGGTTGACATGGTGGTGTTCCTTTGCACGATGAGGGACGGTGCAAGGAAGATTGGCCGCACGGCGTTCGCCGCGCTTGGCTGCGACTGAACCCAAATGGTCTCGGAGTGAACCGATGACTGGCGCGGAGCCGGAACGTCAGCGGAGCTGGAATACGGCCATGGTGCGGCCGGCGGAGCAATTCTCCTTTTACCGCGAAGCGATCTGCCAGGCCTTCATGAACCTCACGCCGGAGCCGGCGCGCGGCACCGGCTTTGCGGCGGAGGTGCAGCATATCGGGCTCGGCAGCGGCGCCATCAACCGCGTCACGTTTCCCGAGCACATCGTTCGCCGCTCGCGCACCGACATTGCCGCCTCCGATCAGCGCTGCTTCTACTTGAACCTCAAGCTCGCCGGCCGCTGCACGATCTTGCAGGACGAGCACGAGGTCAGCCTGTCGGCCGGACAGGTCGGCATCTTCGACAGCGACCGCACCTTCGAGCTGCGGCACGATCGCGGGCCGGCGCTCGGCGTGATCTCGTTTCGCGTCCCGGCCGATGCGCTGTTCGCGCGTCGTCCCGCCGTGCCGGAGATCGTGCCGACGCGGCTGTCCGACGATCCCTGCCTCGGCGCGCTGATCGTGGAGACCGCGCGCTCGCTCAACGCCAACGCGCTGCGGCTCGCGCCCGGCGACGCCACCGCGCTGTTCGACGTGCTGCTCGATCTCGTCGCGCTGAGCGTGTCGCGCGGCGGCCGGCGCGAGGCGCACGCCACCGCATCATTTGCCGATGCGACGACCCTGGCGTTGCGCCGCGCCATTCACGAGCGCTTGCGCGAGCCCGGCCTGACGGTGGCGGCGATCGCCTCGGCCGTCGGGATCAGCGAGCGCTACGTGCACAAGCTGCTGGCGCGCGCCGGCACCAGCTTCTCCGAACTGGTGATCGCGCGACGGCTGGACGGCGTGGCGCGCGACCTGCGCGATCCCGCCTGCGCGGGCCGCGACATCGGCCGCATCGCGTTCGACTGGGGCTTTTCGGACCTGTCGCATTTCACGCGCCGCTTCAAGCAGCGCTTCGGCACGCGCCCGCGCGACTGGCGCGCGCAATCGGGCTCAGGCTGACAGCCGTCGCGCATTCGCCGCGACGTGCTCGCGGTAGCGGCCGACGATGGCTGCGGCGGACGCGCCGGCACACAGGCTTGCGGCGGCCTCGAACGCTGCCGCGATCTTCTCGCCGACCATCAGTTGCGCTTCAAACGGCGCGTCCTGATCGCCGCGCGCGAACTTTTCCAGCCGCAGCCGGATCACCTCGCTCGCCTCGACCGCCAGCATGGCCCCGGCCAGCCAGGGGAAGCCCGCGGCAGCCATGTGCGGTTGCGCGTGTGCGGATGTCGGCTCTCGGCTCATCGTCGCCTCGCTTGCGGAAACTCAGCCCGTGATGCGACGAATACGCTTCAACTTTTAAAGGTGCAGACGCACAATCATCGGGGATTTCGAATCGGCCCGAACCTGCGGTTAAGCATAGACAGCCTCAACGTCATTCCGGGGCGATGCGAAGCATCGAACCCGGAATCTCGAGGTGACGAAGCCATCTCGAGATTCCGGGTTCAGCCCCTTTGGGGCTGCCCCGGAATGACGTCACCGAACCATGCGCCGCGGAGAACGACATCGTGGGCTTCCTGTTCGTCCTCGCCGTCGGCCTTGTCGCCGGCACCTTGTCCGGCATCGTCGGCACCGGCTCGTCGATCATGCTGATGCCGGTGCTGGCCTATGAGTACGGGCCGAAGGAGGCCGTGCCGATCATGGCGGTGGCCGCCGTGATGGCCAACCTGTCGCGCATCCTGGCGTGGTGGCGCGAGGTCGACTGGCGCGCCTGCGCGGCCTATTCGGTGACCGGCATCCCGGCCGCGGCGCTCGGCGCGCGCACGCTTCTCATCCTGCCGTCGCAGGCCGTCGACATCACGATCGGGCTGTTTCTCATGGCCATGGTGCCGGCACGGCATTGGCTCGCCCGGCACGACCTCAAGGCCAATCTCTGGCATCTGGCCATCGGCGGCGCGGTGATCGGATTTCTGACCGGCATCGTGGTCTCGACCGGCCCGCTCAGCGTGCCGCTGTTCCTGTTCTACGGCCTGTCGAAGGGCGCCTTCCTGGCCACCGAGGCTGCGAGCTCGCTCGGGCTTTATGTGTCGAAGTCCATCACCTTCCAGCGCTTCGGCGCGCTGACGCCCGATATTTTGCTGAAGGGCCTGATCGCGGGCGGCTCGCTGATGGCCGGCGCCTTCGTGGCCAAGCGCTTCGTGCTGCACATGAAGCCGGACGTGTTCCGGCTGGTGATGGATGGCATCATGCTGGCCGCGTCCTTAAGTATGTTATGGAACGCCACCCACTCCTGACCGCATCGATTCTCCCGACATGGCCAAGTCCACGCTCTCCTTCGTCTGCCAGAACTGCGGCGCGGCCTATTCGCGCTGGCAGGGCAAATGCGAGGCCTGCGGCGAGTGGAACACGCTGGCGGAAGAGGACACCACGGGCGCGACCTCGGCGCCGGTGTCGCTGCGCTCCAAGCGCAAGGGCCGCACCTTCCAGCTGGAATCGCTGACCGGCAAGACCATCGACGCGCCGCGGCTGTCGTCGGGGATGACCGAGCTCGACCGCGTCACCGGCGGCGGTTTCGTGCGCGGCTCGATCCTGCTGGTCGGCGGTGATCCCGGCATCGGCAAATCGA
The DNA here is from genome assembly GCF_000239795.1 of Bradyrhizobium sp. STM 3809. GTDB lineage: Bacteria > Pseudomonadota > Alphaproteobacteria > Rhizobiales > Xanthobacteraceae > Bradyrhizobium. The sequence continues at coordinate 4,203 of NZ_CAFJ01000315.1, forward strand.
CCTTGCTGACCCAGGCCACCGCGATGATGGCGCGCGCCGGCCATCGCGCCGTCTACATCTCCGGCGAGGAAGCCGTCGCCCAGGTGCGATTGCGCGCCGAGCGGCTGGGGCTGGCGGACGCGCCGGTGCAGCTGGCGTCGGAAACCTCGGTCGAGGACATCATCTCGACCCTCTCCGAGGGCGCGGTGCCCCGGCTGATCGTGATCGATTCGATCCAGACGATGTGGACCGACACGGTCGAATCGGCGCCGGGAACGGTCACGCAGGTGAGAGCGTCCGCGCAGGCGCTGATTCGCTTCGCCAAGAAATCCGGCGCGGCCATCATCCTGGTCGGCCACGTCACCAAGGACGGTCAGATTGCCGGTCCCCGCGTCGTCGAGCACATGGTCGACGCCGTATTGTCGTTCGAGGGCGAGGGCTCGCAGCAGTTCCGCATCCTCAGGGCGGTGAAGAACCGCTTCGGCCCGACCGACGAGATCGGCGTGTTCGAAATGACGGGATTGGGTTTACGCGAGGTCACCAACCCCTCCGAGCTGTTCCTGTCCGAGCGCGATCTCGGCAGCCCCGGCACCGCCGTATTCGCCGGGATCGAGGGCACCCGCCCCGTTCTGGTCGAAATGCAGGCGCTGGTCGCGCCGACCTCGCTCGGCACGCCGCGCCGCGCCGTGGTCGGCTGGGATCCGAGCCGGCTGTCGATGGTGCTGGCGGTGCTGGAGGCGCATTGCGGCGTCA
>NZ_CAFJ01000314.1 GCF_000239795.1 Bradyrhizobium sp. STM 3809
CCGGCGCGTGGTCGCTGGCGCCGTCCTCGCCGCGGATGGCGCGGTCGACGCCGGCTGTCTTGAGCCGCGGTGCGAGTTGCGGGCTGAGCAGCAGATGATCGAGCCGCAGGCCGGCGTCGCGCAGCCAGCGGTTGCGCTTGTAGTCCCAGAAGGTGAACATCGGCGCGTCCGGATGCAACGTGCGGATCGCGTCGCACCAGCCCTGGCCGACCAGCGTCCGGAAGGCGGCTCGGCTCTTCGGCTGGATCAGCGCGTCCTTGTCCCAGGACCGCGTCGGGTAGATGTCCAGCGGCGTCGGGGCGACGTTGTAGTCGCCGGCGAGCACGACCGGCAGGTCGTCCTTGATGAATTTGGCCGCGTGCTTCTGCAGCCGCTTGAACCAGGCGAGCTTGTAGTCGAATTTCGGCCCCGGCTGCGGATTGCCGTTCGGCAGATACAGGCAGCCGATGACGATGCCACGCACCGCCGCCTCGATGTAGCGCGCCTCCTTGTCCGCGGGCGAGCCGGGCAGGGCGGTGCGGATCAGCACCGGCTCCGCCTTGCGGGCGAGGATCGCGACGCCATTCCAGGTCTTCTGCCCCTGCCACACCGCGCCATAGCCCGCCTTGCCGATCTCCTCGACCGGAAATTCGGCCTGGGTGCATTTCAGCTCCTGCAGGCAGACGACGTCCGGCTTGGCGGCGCGCAGCCAGGCCAGCAAGTTGGGGAGACGCCGTCTCACATTGTTGATGTTGAAGGTCGCGATCTTCATGATGCCGCCGCAGTGAGGAAAAACCTGATGTCAAAGTTCGCAGCCGCCGTTTTGTTCACGTTGGCGTTGGGCCTCGCGTCCGCGCGGGCGCAGCAGCTGCCGACCGACGCGCAGCGCGCGGCCTGCCAGGCGGACTACATCAGGTTCTGCGTCGACGTGCTGCCGGGCGGTGGCCGCATCATCGCTTGCATGATGCGGAATTATGCCGAGCTCGCCGAGGCCTGCAAGAAGGTGCTCGACGCCGCGAATGTCGCCGGCACAAAAAGTTAGGCGCGCTCCTCAATCGACCGCCAGCTTCTCCCGGGCCGCCGCCACGATCTCGTCCCGCAACGGTGAGGCGCCGAGCGCGCGGGCTATCACGACAGTCCCGACCAGCATCGTCAGCGTGCGGATCGCCTCCGCGCGCGCCTCCAGCTCGGCGAGGCCGCGCGCGACCAGCCCGGCTGCCACGCGCGTGATCAGCTGCTCGGCGCCCTCGGCGAATTCTGCGCCGAGCACGTCCGGCATCCGTCCGGCGTCAGCGCCGAAGCCCGCCGCAGGGCAACCTTCGCCGGGATGGGCGATGTGCTCGGGCGATAGATAGCGCGCCACATAGGCCGCCAGTGCCGCTTCGGGACTGCCCGCGTCGGTGTCGCGATCCATGCCGCCGGCCATCGCCGTGAAGGCGTGCCGGGTGGCGGCAGCAAGCATGTCGTTCTTGGACGTGAAGTGCCGGTAGAAACCGCCCTGGGTCATGCCGGCGGCGGCCATGACATCGGCGATGCTCGCCCCCGCCACCCCGCGCTCGCGCAGCAGCCGCGCCGCCGTATCGACAATTTTCGCTTTGCTCTCAGCGGTTTGTTCTCGGGTCTTGCGCATCGGATCGAACCTGTGTCGTTGCGCTTGACAATTTAGCGGTCGTTCGACATCTTTGCAATTAGAGTTCGATCGTAATCTAAATGGAGCTGATCATGTCCAGTCCTCGCCAGCGTCCGCTGGCCGCGGCCGACCGGTTGCGGCGGGCCTATGGCACCTACGCGGTGGTGACTGGGGCTTCCGATGGCATCGGCCGTGCCCTGGCGATGCGGCTGGCCGAGGCCGGCTTCGGCCTCGTGCTGGTCGCGCGGCGCAAGGCGGTGCTGGAGGCGCTCGCCGACGAGCTCGAACCGCTCACGTCCAGCCGTCCCGTCGTGATCTCAGCCGATCTCTCGGTCCCCGATGAAATCGCCCGCATCGACCGCGACACCGCGTCTCTCGATGTCGGCCTGCTGGTCGCGGCCGCCGGCTTCGGCACCTCGGGCCCGTTCGTCGATGGCGATCTCGCCGCCGAGCTCAACATGATCGACGTCAACTGCCGTGCGCTGGCGCAGCTCACTCATATCTTCGCCCACCGCTTTGCCGCGCGCCGGCGCGGCGGCATCGTGCTGATGAGCTCGCTGGTCGCGTTCCAGGGCGTGCCGCGCGCCGCCAACTACGCCGCGACGAAGGCCTTCGTGCAGAGCCTCGCCGAGGGCCTCGCACCCGAGCTGAAGCCGCTCGGCGTCGACGTGCTGGCCTCAGCACCGGGACCGGTCATGAGCGGCTTCGGCCAGCGCGCCCGCATGGCGATCGCGAGCGGCCAGACGCCGGACGAGGTGGCGGTGGGTACGCTCAACATGCTGGGGCGCCGCACCACGGTGCGGCCCGGGTTCCTGGCCAAGGCGCTGGAGGCGAGCCTGATGCTGCTGCCGCGCGCGGGCCGCGCCGCGATGCTGGGGCGGGTGATGGCCGGCTTCACCCGGTCGGCGTGAACGCAATTCCGATGTCGAGACGCGGCAGCGATGGAGCTCCTGTGCTCCAGCGCCGTTGACGATCAAGCTGCGGGAATGCGATAGAGCGCCATGCGCAAGCTCTGCTCCATGCCGATGACCACCGCGACGACCAGCCCCGGCGGGTCGTCTCCTGGTCGCATGCGGTAGCAGATCGCATCCCAGACAAGGCCTCGCCGGCGACGGACGGGGCCTTTTCTGTGTCTGCGCAACCCTCGTCCGCGCGGCTTCATGCAAGGAAGCAAGCCATGGACGATCTCGATCACAGAAGCCTCGGACCACGTCTCGACCTCTGGCACATCCAGGAGGATGCGCCGGGAATGGTGTTCTGGCATCCGCGCGGCCACACGCTCTATCGCGTGCTGGAGGACGACATCCGCGGCAGGATGCGCCGGCTCGGCTATGCCGAGGTCAGGACGCCGCAACTGCTGCCGCGCGAGCTGTGGATGCGCAGCGGGCACTGGGACAAGTTCGGCGACCACATGTTCAGCCTCGGCGAGGGCGAGCGCGCGATGGCGCTGAAGCCGATGTCGTGCCCATGCCACGTCCAGATCTTCAACGGCGGACTTCGCTCCTGGCGCGAGCTGCCGCTGCGCTACGCGGAGTTCGGCATCTGCCATCGCGACGAGCCGTCCGGCGCGCTGCACGGATTGATGCGCACGCGCGGCTTCGAGCAGGACGACGCACATGTGTTCTGCCGCGCGGAGGACGTCGCAGGCGAGGTCGCCCGCTTCGTCGCGCTGCTCACGGAGGTCTACACGGCGTTCGGCTTCGCCGCGCCCGAGGTGTCGCTCTCGACGCGCCCTCTGCTGCGCGCGGGATCGGATGCGCTATGGGATTGGGCGGAGGCCGCGCTGGCCGATGCCGCGCGCGGCTGCGGCCTGAGCTACGCCATCCAGCCGGGCGAGGGCGCCTTCTACGGGCCCAAGCTGGAGTTCGCGCTGCGCGACCGGCTCGGCCGGTCCTGGCAATGCGGCACGGTCCAGCTCGACAGCGTGCTGCCGGATCGCCTGGGCGCGTCCTACGTCGCCGCCGACGGGACGCGCGCCACGCCGGTGATGATCCACCACGCGGTGTTCGGCTCGATCGGCCGCTTCATCGCGATGCTGCTCGAGCATCATGCCGGCGCGCTGCCGTTCTGGCTGTCGCCCGATCAGGTCGCGGTCGCGCCGATTGCGCAGGATCAGGCGGACTACGCCATGCAGGTTCTCGCGGCCTTCGACGCGGCCGGCCTGCGCGGCGTGCTGCTCGCCGATGGCGAGACGTTGTCGCGACGGATCGTCGCTGCGCGTGCGGCGAGCATTCCCGTTGTCGCGGTGGTCGGCGCTCGCGAGGCAGCGCAGGGCACGGTGAGCCTGCGCGAGCGCGACGGCACGACGTCCGTGCTCACGTTGGATCGGGCGGTCAGCACGCTGAGCGAGCGGAATCGGCCGCCTCGCGCCAGCGTCGATCGAGCGGGCGGCGCAGATCTTGACTGAACCAGGCAGGGCCGTGGCGCGACCAATGCGACGCGCCGCAGGCGCGTTGGGGCAGGGCGATCACCGCGAGCCCGAAGAGCACGGGGGAGGACCTATGAGAACACTGATCGGTGCGCTGAGCATCCTGGCCATCTCGACCGCGGCCGTCGCCGGGACGTTCGGCGTACCCTATGACAAATCGGCCTTCACGGTCACCGTTCCCGACGGCTGGAGCCCCAATCATTCCGAGGACGGCGTCGATGCCGCCGCGCCCGGCAATGCGTTCTTCATGTCGATCTACACGTTTGCCGGCGAGAATTGCGCAGCGGCGCGCGACGATTTGGTCGCGATGCTGACGCGCAACGGCATGACGGTTGATCGCGCCTCGGCCAAGGAGAGCGCGCAGACGCTGCCCGGCCTGCAGGGCACCGCGACGCAATACGCGGCGACGGAGGACAGGAAGACCAGGCAGGTCGTGGCCCTGGTGGCGCCGCTGCCCGGCAAGCGCTGCCTTCAGGTCGCGCAATGGGGCACGGCCGACGGCTTCCAGCGCAACGCCGCCGCGGTGACCAAGATCCTGGGCTCGATCAAGCTCACCGGGAAATAACGACCGGAGATCGCTGGCCGTATTGCAGGAGTTGTGGCTAGGCTCGTGCTCCCAGCTTGCACGAGTCCCGCCATGGCCAAGCAACCGATCCCGCATCCCGTCCTTTCGACATCCCGGCTGCGGCTGCGGCAGTTTCGTCCCGATGATTCCGACGCCATGCATCGCTGCTTCAGCGATGCCGATGCGATGCGGTTCTGGAATCACCCGGCCTATACCAAGCGCAGCGAGAGCGAGCGCGCGGTGCGCCGCTTCATCGATTGCACGCCGTCCTATTACCGGTTCTGGGCCGTCGCCGAGGTCGAGACCGACCGCTGCATCGGCATGGTCAACTATCACGATGGCCAGATGCGCAGCCGGCGCGTCACCATCGGCTACATCGTCGATCCCGATCGGCAGCGGGACGGCATCGCCACAGAGGCCGTCGCGGCGATGCTCGGGTTCTGCTTCGGCGAGCTCGGCCTGCACCGCGTGCAGGCCCTCATCCATCCCGACAACGCCGCCTCGCGCGGGCTTGCCGAAAAGCTCGGCTTCCGCTGCGAAGGCCGGCTGCGCGACCATCTGCGTGTCGCCGGCGAATGGCGCGACGACATGCTCTACGCGCTGTTGAAGACGGATGCGCGCGGGCAGGCGTGAGGCGTGCGCGCCTGCTGCTGGCGGCCGCAGCGACCGAGCTCGGAGCAAGGGCGTGTAACGAATCTTGGCAAGATGAAGGAATGCACGCAGGGGGCGAGTGCTCCCCTGGGCGCCTCTTTCATTCGTGACGTTCTCGTCGCGGCAGGACGGGGCCATTGCCGTCATTCCCGGCGCGATGCCGAAGTGATCGCGTTAAGACCGGCTTAACCCTGATCTGAAACGCAGAAACATTCCGTTACCGGCCGAAAGGCTGGATGCCGTATGATGTCACCGCCCATCCCCGTCTCTCGCCCTGGCCACGCCCGCGTCGGGTCCGCGCCGAGGTGTGCTCAGTATTTCTATCAAAAATAGTTTGGTGAGAGATAAGCAATTTAAAATATACGCTACTTGGAGTGGTGTCATGAATGTTCCGGCTCTGCTGATCGCGACCGGATTTGGCGCAATTTTCCTGGCTGCGGAGCTCAGGTGGTACGTCCAGCCGCCCGCCATCGATGCAAAGCCTGTCATGAGCGCGCTGTCGTCGGACCACATGAAGGCGCGCGCGGCGGTGCGTAACGTGCTGGTCGCGCCGGATACGGCGCAGTTCGACGGCATGCGGTCGGTGACGGAAGGCGCGACGAAATATGTCTGCGGTCTCGTCAAGGCGCGCGACCGCACCGGCAACGTCGCCGATGCCCCCTTCGTCTATGCCGTGGCGGCGAATTTTGTCCGCGTCGACGATGGCGGCCGGCTGACGCGACAGCAGGCGCCGTACCGCCCTTGTCCAGTGATCGAGGACGAGCCGAAGGTCGCGCAGAAGGACCCTGACAAGAAGCTCACGATCTCGCCGACCGCGCTCGCCGTGGTGAAGACGGCCGTGCAGCTGATGCCGGAGGGCGATCCGGCGACGCTGACGGCGCTGGCCTCGACGATGGCGGAGGCGGCCGGTTCCAGGGCGGGTGGGGCAGGCGGCCAGCCGATGGAGCAGCAGATCGCGGCGCTCGCTGGGAAGACCGTGGGCTCGGCTGGCGGCAGCAGTGCAGGGCAGACCATCGTCAGCGAGCGCGGCAAGCCGACTGCACCCGCGAGCAAGCCGCCGGAATGGCACGCCGACCGGCCGCCGCCGAACTGGCCGAAATTTCCCTCGGGCCATCCGCTCGCGGTCCCGGCGGAGAAGCGTCCGCCGTCCGAGGCTTTGGCTTTGGCGCGAGACGTCGAGGAGCGCTGGAAGAAATCGGAAGCCGCCGGCGATCCGCGGCTGCGTCCCTCGTCGAAGGACATCAAGGACGCCTCCCGCGCACTGCTGACCATCGACTGCATCGACATCGAATATCGCCAGGCCTGGGCGGCGTTCGTTCGTCTGCAGGAGATGGATCGGATCGTGGCGACGGGGTAGGCCGCTCAACGCCGATCGCGGGCGACGGCCGCTCTGTATCTTTGCCGTCGATCATGTGCCGTTGAGGTCTGAGCTTTTCACGAGCATGCTGAACACCCTCTCGCTGAGGTCGCTGTCGGAGTCCGACGGCCACCTCAGCGTCTCTGTGTAGGGAGGTTTTGGCGTTTGCCCCTCTGAACACTCCTCTTGGCGTGTTCATGGTCCGGTGTGCAGCGCCACCGGCTTCCGAGCCTTATGGTAAGGAGCGCCGCATTTACAGCGCATCTCGAACCATGAGGCCGACGAGGTCGCGGGCCTCGCCCTGCGCGATACCAGCCTCGAGACGGACTCCTCCCGGGGGGCGCAGACGCAGACTGCAACTCGCTCAATTCATGTTCCCCGGACGCCTGGGAACGCCGGTGAGCCGTGTCCGTTGGATGGTCTCTACGCAGAAGGTCCGACAGCATGAGAACACAGACCGTCGCCTGGGTGCTCGGAATCGCGGCCGCGCTGAGCGCCACCGCGCTGACCGGCGCGAGAGCCGAAGCCCGACCATCGCATCACAGGCCGCTGCGGGTCGTCATCGCGGGCCCGCCCGCGGTGAGGCAAGACCCGTATTGGGTGCCCGATTATTACATCGTCCCGCGCTATCGCTATCGTCCCCAGGACGACCGCGTCGACACCAGCCCCTACGCGCCGCCCGTTGCGCCGGGTGATGTGGAGCCGGGCTCGCTGGGGATCGGACAATGATCGTCCGGCCCCGTGAGCTGCCAAAGGCCGCGTTTTCGCGCGCAACATGCCGGCCGCGGTCTTCAAGCTCGGACTGAATGAGCGTGTCGTGATCATCGAATTCGACAGCGTGGCAGCCGCCACGGCCGCCTAAGAAAGCCCCGCGGATGGGTAAAGACGGTGCCGCCGCGGGTTCCGCGATCATGCTCTCCCGATCAGAAGCGACCGCGTTCCGGAGCAGCGATGCCATGAAGGCGCTCGCGCTGTCCTTCGAGCCAAACGAGCCGCTTCATCGCAGACTTCTGCAGTGATGCAGAAAGCTTCATTCTGGTCGCGCGAAGCTCGGCAAGACCGATCCACTCGTTGAGCTCATCCAAGCTCAGCGCCTCGATATCGGCAACGCTCTCCGGTGCTCTCGACCGCTCGCCCATCGAAGTCCTCTCGTCATTGATCGTGGTGGAGCTCGCTGCATAGCTCCAAGGAGTTGAGGAAGACCAGAGGTCTTGAGAACTGCGCGTCACGTCCCAGCCTGGGCCGTCTTGCGACCGGCGTTCAGCGCGCCGAAATTCGCATTTCTCGCGTGATTTCAACCCGACTCACCCTGTCCAGTCCGTTCGGGAAAAATATTGTTATTTCGTTTTTCCGAAGTTTATGCTTCACTCCCTCCGTCCCGCCTCGGCACGAGGGGCGTATCGCGATCGTCACGGCACGCGGGGTGGGATGTGGTGGGCGCTCGGGATCGCAGCATGGCCCGGCCGTGCGGACGAACGGTCCGGGGCGCACGTCGAAAGCGTATGGTCCTGGCATCTCGACGCTGATGCTACGCCGGTGGTGATGATGAACCGCCGGCTACGGGGGCAAAAAAGCCGATCCCCGGGGAGAGTGCGCATAAGGCGTAAATCCATCGCGCAGGGGATGCCGGTTGACCGGCTCGACCTGTGGTGACTGCCGCCTGCTATCTTTTCTGCAGGCGGGCCATGGGTTGCGGCCAGCACCCGGCATTCCCTGCGCCCTCGTTTGCGAGAGGGTGACGATGAGATGCAAGCCTCGGGCGTTATCGGCCGCGAGAACGAGAGCGCATGTTCGACTATGGACACTTCGAACGAAGCGGCCATCGCGTAGCCCGGACGAGCGCAGCGATATCCGGGTTCGTCGCAAACAGCGCGCGCGACCCCGGATGTCGCTGCGCTCATCCGGGCGACGACGGCGTGTGCGATCAGCTCTCCGCGACCGCCGCGCCGCCCTTGTAGATGCGGTGGTAGCGGCGGCCGAGATTGGTCAGGACCTCGTAGCCGATGGTGCCGAAATGATGCGCGAGTTCGTCGACGCTGATGCCGTCGCCGAGCAGGGTGGCGAAGTGGCCGCGGCGGGCGGCCTTCGGCGGCAGGTCGGTCACGTCGACGGCGATCAGGTCCATCGAGATGCGGCCGGCGACGGGGCAGCGCTGCCCGGCGATGATGACGTCGGCGCCGCGGGTGCCGTCGTTGGACGAGGCAGCGCGGAAGTAGCCGTCGGCATAGCCCGCGGAGAGGATCGCGATCCTGGTCGGGCGGCGCGCGGTCCAGGTGCCGCCATAGCCGACGGCGTCGCCGCGCGCGAGATCGCGCAGCTGCACGATGCGGGCCTTGATCTCGGCGACCGGCTGCATCGGGTTGTCGGCCTCCGGCGTCGGGTTGACGCCGTAGAGCGCAGCGCCGGGGCGCACCATGTCGAACTGGAAGGAGGCGCCGAGGAAGATGCCGGACGAGGCGGCGAGCGCCGCCGGCACGCCGGTGAAGACGCTGGCGACCTCGCGGAAGGTCGCGAGCTGGCGCGCATTCGACGGGCTGTTGATCTGCTCGGCGGCGGCGAGGTGACTCATGATGAGCGTGATGCCGTGGTCACCGCTCTGGATGCGCGGGATCATGCCCTGCGCGTCCGTGGGCGTCAGTCCCAGCCGGTTCATGCCGGTATCGACATGGATGGCGGCGCCGCCGTTCCAGCCGGTGCGGCGACAGAACATGTCCCACTCGGCGAGCTCGTTGAGATCGCCGATGACCGGGCGGCAGTTGATCGCGGCGTAGTCGTCGCCGGTGTTCTGGAAGAAGCCGTCGAGCACGTAGAGCGCGGCTGTCTCGGGCAGGGCGCTGCGGGCGATCCTGGCCTCGCCGAGGGTGGCGACGAAGAAGGTCTTGCAGCCGGCCGCGGCGAGCGTGCGCGCAACCTGCGGGATGCCGCAGCCATAGGCGTCGGCCTTGATGACGCCGGCGCATTCGGCCGGCACCGCGGTCTTTTCCAGCTTGCGCCAATTGGCGGCGAGCGCATCGAGGTCGATGGTCAGCACGCCGGTGGCGCTGGCGGGGACCGCATCATCGGCCGCCGAGACGAGCGCCTCGGCAGGTTTCGGTTCGGGAACAGTCATGCGCCGGTTTTACGCGCCGCGGCGTTCCGGTTCAACCGTACACGGTCAATAGTCGTGATGCTGCGGCGGCATGCCGTCATGCGCGAGGTCGCCGAAGCGGGTGACCGAGGCGTCGAAGTGCAGCTCGACGGTGCCGGTCGGACCGTGGCGCTGCTTGCCGATGATCACTTCGGCCTTGCCCAGCGCCTGTTCCATTTCCATCTGCCACTTCTGGTGCTCCTCGGTGCCGGGGCGCGGCTCCTTGGCGGCCAGATAGTATTCGCCGCGATACACGAACAGCACGACGTCGGCGTCCTGCTCGATCGAGCCGGATTCACGCAGATCGGACAGTTGCGGCCGCTTGTCGTCGCGGTTTTCGACCTGACGCGACAGCTGCGACAGCGCAATGATCGGAACGTTGAGCTCTTTGGCCAGCGCCTTCAGGCTGGTGGTGATCTCGGTGATCTCCTGCACGCGGTTGTCGCTGCCGCGCTTGCCGGAGCCGGCGAGCAGCTGGATGTAGTCGATCACCAGGAGATCGAGGCCCTTCTGGCGCTTCAGGCGGCGGGCGCGTGCCATGACCTGCGAGATCGAGATGCCGCCGGTTTCGTCGACATAGAACGGCAGCGACTGCAGCTCGATCGAGCATTCGCGCAGCTTCTCGAAATCGGCCTCGGTGATGCCGCCGCGGCGGATGTGGCTGGAGGGAATGCCGGAGCGCTCGGCGATGATGCGGGTGGCGAGCTGCTCGCCGCTCATTTCGCACGAGAAGAACCCGACCACGCCGCCCTGCGCCGCCTTGTAGGTACCGTCGGGCTGCAGTTCCGGAACATAGGCCTGGGCGACATTGTAGGCGATGTTGGTGGCGAGCGAGGTCTTGCCCATGCCGGGGCGGCCGGCGAGGATGATCAAGTCGGAGTGCTGCAGGCCGCCCATCTTGGCGTCGAGATCGCGCAGGCCGGTCGAGATGCCCGACAGCTTGCCGTCGCGCTGGAACGCCTTGGCCGCCATGTCGAGCGCGGTGGTCAGCGCCTGCGAGAATTTCTGGAAGCCGCCGTCATAGCGGCCGGACTCGGCGAGCTCGTACAGCCTGCGCTCGGCGTCCTCGATCTGGTTGCGCGGCGCGAAGTCGACCGGCGCGTCATAGGCGACGTTGACCATGTCCTCGCCGATGCCGATGAGGTCACGGCGCAACGACAGATCGTAGATGGTGCGGCCATAGTCCTGGGCGTTGATGATCGTCGTCGCCTCGGCAGCCAGGCGCGCGAGATACTGGCCGACGGTCATGCCGCCGAGGTCGACGTCCGCCGGCAGGAACGTCTTCAAGGTCACGGGCGTGGCGATCTTGCCCATGCGGATGAGGCTCGCCGTCGTCTCGAAGATGGTCTGATGCAGCGGCTCGTAGAAATGCTTCGGCTCGAGGAAATCAGAGACGCGATAGAACGCGTCGTTGTTGACGAGGATCGCGCCGAGCAGACCCTGCTCCGCCTCGATGTTGTGAGGCGCGCTGCGATAGGTCGGCGTTGCGGCGTCCGCAGGAGCCAGCTTGAGAACGTTCGAATCGGTCAATGCCATGGATGCGTGTTTAGCAGCTTTGATGGGGAGGGGATAAAGCGCCAGCGGCGTCCGAAGCGGAAGCGAAACGTGACGGCTATTCACCGTCCGGTAAATCTGGTGGATGAATCCGGACTCGCCAGATGCCGTGCTTGACGGGAACGCGCGGACGCAGCGCCGCGAACGGGGCAGCGGAACCGTGATGCAATCACGGAGTGAGGAGCGTCACCGGTGAGGAGATTTGCGGAGACATGTTTCGAGCGCAACGCTCGCGACGGCGTGGCTGCTGCCGTCAGGTCCGCCTGCGGTGTCAAACCAGCAGCAGATACAGCAGCGCGATCAGGGACGCGCACACGCCGGCGGCAATCAGCGCGTAATCGGTGCTGAAGTCGGTCTGTGGTTCCAGCATGGCTCGGGTCGGGCTCTCGATCATGCCGGGACTTTACGGCCGGACTTCCCCGGGATCTGTGAGCCAGTTCACAGACCTGACGCTTTGTTTGAAAATTTGAGACGGATGAGCAGAAATTCGTGCTTCAGATGTTGGTTTGACAGTGAGCATCTTGAAGTTGAATTCAAGCGAGAGCCGAACGCCGGCGCCCGCCACCAAGCGGGAGATCGCGGCTCCAAATCCTGCTGTCGTCCCGCGCAAGCAGCGGGGCCGCGTCAGCGGCGTCGCTGCGCCGATCCCAGGGAGATGTCGTGGAGCGGGATGCCAATCGAACCTGGTCCCTCGATTGCCGCCGGTGGCTATGGGTCCCGGCTCTCGCCGGGACGACGGCTGTGGCGATGGAGGCAGCTCGTGTCGCCACCATTGTCTGGAGCTTCATGTGACTGCGGGACGGCGAACCGCGACAGCTGCGTCGATGCCGAATCGTTACTCCCCCGCCATCCGCAGTGCCGGGCGGGTGCCGCGCTCCAGCGCGCGCAGGCGGGCTTCCTCGCGATGAATGTAGTCGCGGGTCATCGGCACGATGCCCTGCCGCTTGGTGAGCTGGATCTGGAAGTTCATCATGTTCTGCCTGCGGAACGCCATCTCGGAGGCCGCCAGATAGAACTCCCACATTCGTGCGAAACGCTCGTCGTAGAGCTGCACGGCTTCCTCGCGGCGGGCCATGAAGCGCTCGCGCCAGGCCTTCAGCGTCTCCGCGTAGTGCAGCCTGAGGATCTCGACGTCGCAGACGAGCAGCCCGGCGCGCTCGATCGCCGGCAGCACCTCCGAAAGCGCCGGAATGTAGCCGCCAGGGAAGATGTATTTGGCGATCCACGGATTGGTCGAGTCCGGCCCCTCCGACCGTCCGATCGAATGCAGCAGCATCACGCCGTCGTCGGTGAGCAACTCGGCGCAGCGGCGGAAGAAGGTGTCGTAGAAGGCGGCGCCGACATGCTCGAACATGCCGACCGAGACGATGCGGTCGAAGCTGCCCGGAATGTCGCGATAATCCTGCAGCAGGAAACGGGCGGAGGTGGAAAGCTGTCGCTCCGCCGCGCGCGCATTGGCGACCTGGAGCTGTTCGGTCGACAAGGTCACGCCGGTGACGTCGGCGCCCGTCATCTCCGCGAGATACAGGCCGAGCCCGCCCCAGCCGCACCCGATGTCGAGGATGCGGTGATCGGGATCGATCAGCAGCTTGGCCGCGAGATGCCGCTTCTTGGCGAGCTGGGCGTCGTCGAGCGTCGTGTCCGGCGTGCCGAAATAGGCACAGGAATATTGCTTGTCGGCATCGAGGAACAGCGAATACAGCCGCCCGTCGAGGTCATAGTGATGCGCAACGTTGCGGCGCGCGCGTGCCCGGATGTTGAGCTGCCGCAGCGGTCTGATCAGGTAGCGCAGCCACCATTGCGGCTTGGCCCAATCCGGCATCACGGCCGGCTGGCTCATGATGATCGACAGCAGGTCGGCGATCGATCCCCGCTCGAGCACGAAGCTGCCGTCCATGTAGGTCTCGCCGAGCGCGAGCTCGGGGTTGGTCAGGAGCCGGCGCTCGGCCTGCCGGGTCAGAAAGCGCGCCGCGACGGGAACACCAGTTCCATCCCCGCAGCTGAACGTGGCGCCGTCGGCGGTCGTGAAGCTGATCGACCCACGGCAGATGAAGCGACTCAAGAGGTTTTGCAGCAAACGGTCCATTCCCATCACCCAACGAGCTACCCCCGTGAGATGCTGACTTGCCCGGCTGTCGCACTCGACGCGTCGAGAACCGATTGGTTCCCATTCCAACCTTACGTATGTTAGTTAGGAGGCATATCTCGTGCCATTCCGATGCACACAAGGTCGTTATTCCCGACCCACATCGAAGGGCTGGACATCTGTGCGCTAGGACATCTGTGCGCTTTCATTCGCTCTCCGATCCGCTAAAAAGGCGGCGGCCGCCGGTGCTTAGCCGGTGTCCGGCCGTCCTGGTCCGATCGGTTCCGGCTGGATCAGGTCTCGGAGGATCGCCGTCGAGGAGCGCAGCCGCCCAGGCTGGTGTCGCGCTCGCCCGATGGCGAGGGGGAAGTACGGCAACTGCCGTCACGGATGGCACCGTGTGGGCAAAACCATAGCTGGAGAATGAGAATGGTGGGCCGAGCGCTCAATTTGGCGACGGTGGCGGTCGTGTTCTGCATCGGCTTGGCCGGTGCGGCGATGGCGCAGGAAAATCTCGATGCCGGCAAGAGCCCGGCACAGATATACAACGGGACCTGCGTGGTCTGCCACAAGTCGCCGCGCGGCCTGGCCAAGACGGTATCGGCGGGATCGCTGCCCGGGTTCCTGCGGCAGCATTATACGACCAGCCCCGAGATGGCCGGCGTGCTCGCCAACTACCTGATTTCCAACGGGGCGGCCGACGCCCGCTACATGGGCCATTCGGGCAAGGACGGTAGCAAGGACGGCAAGGAGACGCGGGCCGAGCGCCGGGCGCGCGCCGCGGCGGAGTCGTCGGAGGCCAAACCTGCAGAGGCCAAGCCTGCCGCCGAGGGCGAAGGCGCCGGGCAGAGCGAGCCGCGCCGCCGCAGCCGTCACTCCAAGCGCACCGAGCCGGCCGAGGCCAAGCCCGACGCGGGAGCCGAGGCAAAGCCTCAGGCCGCCGAGCCGGCCGATGGCGAGAGCGGTGCCGCCGCCAAGAAGGGCAAGCACGGCAAGCGCAAGAAGCCGACGCAGGAAGGTGCCGCGACCGACGAGCGGCGCGGCGATGCGACCGGTACAACGACGGCATCGCCGTCGCGAAACGACGCTGCCGCGCAGTCCGAGCCGCCGAAGGTGGAGACGCCGAAATCGAGCGACGCCGCACCGGCGCTGCGCGCCGATCCGGTACCACCGGTGACGCCGGCTCCGGCGACGACCCAGTGACAGACGACCCAGTGAGACAAGTGTAACAGCACGAAGCCCGGCTCGATGAGCCGGGCTTCGGTCTTTTGGAGCAATGCGTGTTTGCTTACTGCGCAGCCGGTTCGCCGGCGGCCTCGTCCTGAGCCTCCGGATCGAAGAACTCGCCGGCGGCGGCGATCGCCTCGGCAGCCGCGTCGCGGTCCTCCTGGCGGGTCGAGATGTCCTCGCCGCGCTTGATGCGCTCGGCCTCGTCGGCGCTGCGGGCCACGGTCACCGTCACCGAGGTCTCGACCTCCGGGTGGATCGCGATCGTGATCTTCTGCTGGCCGATGGTCTTGATCGGCGCATCGAGCCAGACCTGCGGCCGGCTGACGTTGATGCCGTCGGCGGCCAGCGCTGCGACGATGTCGCGGACCGAGACCGAGCCGAACAGCTGGCCGGATTCGGAGGCCTGGCGGATGATGACGATGTCGCGGCCGTCGATCTTCTCGGCGACCTTGGACGCCTCGCCCTTGGCCTTGATGTTGTTGGCCTCGAGCTCGGCCTTCATGCCCTCATACTTGGCCTTGTTCTCGGCGGTCGCGCGCAGCGCCTTCTTGCGCTTAAGCAGGAAATTGCGGGCGAACCCGTCCCTGACCTTCACGATCTCGCCCATCTGGCCGAGCTTGGCGACGCGTTCCAGCAGAATGACTTCCATCGATGTTCTCCTTCAGATGTTCGGAAGCGGTTGGTGTGACGTTGAACTTTCAGGGCACCGGCAATGGCGGCGGCCGCCGTGGCCCGAAGCGGTGACGAAGGTCGAAGGCGGCGTCGGCGAGGCCGAGCGCGGTGATCGCCAGCACCGGCCAGATGAACAGCGCGATCACCACGTAGATCGAGCCGAGCCACAGCGCGCGGCTGCGCAGCGCGAGCGTCAGCGTATGCAGCACGGCGAAGCCGGTCAGGGCGTAGGCCATCAGCAACGCCGCCGCGGCAATGACGGCGGCGAGCGCGATCAGGCCGCTGCTGAAGGCAAGGCCGATGGCGACGAGCAGCGCCACTAGGGTCATCGGCGGCAGTGCGGTGGCGCGCAGATCGGGCCAGGGCCGGCGCAGCAGCCCCGAGGTAGCGGCAATCCTGCCGGCGAGCCACAGATTGAGGCTCAGCGTGAGGGTCGCGAACATCGCGGCGCCGCCGGGGGCGATCCGGATCAGCGCATCGATCCAGCGGTCCGCCTCCTTGGGCAGGGGTGAGTCGGCGGCGCTCATCAGCCTGGTCAGCGCGCGCCGCAGCGTGTCGGTGATCGTGTCGGCGTCGGTGCCGAGCGTCAGCAGCGCGGCGAAGGTCGTCAGCGTGGCGAGGCCGGCGATCCACAGCAGGATGCGACCGATCGGGTACCATTCGATCGCCTCAGCTGCGTCGGTCGCGACGGTGCGGCCGAGCATCGCGAGGTGACCGAGCCACCAGGCCGGCAGCGCGACGCCAATGACGAAGGCGATGCAGTAGGGGACATTGACGAACAGGCCCAGCCCGAAGGCCGCTGCGATCCCGCCGATGCCGGCATAGACCGGGCCCCAGGCGATGGCGGCGACCATCAGCGGCAGCGGGGCGAGATAGAACAGCGCGAGCGAGATCAGCAGGCCCGAGACGATCGAGGCGAACATGACGGCGGAGGCAGCGCCTGCCGCGAGCGCGATGAGTATCGGTGCGATCATCAGCTGTCCCGCTCCTTTCGAGCGGTTAGAGGCTCCGTGGCCCCAACCATCGGCGACCGGACGACCCGGAAGCCTTATGAGAATTCAGGAAGAGGAACCGGCGGCGCGTGGCCGCCGGCTCGAACTCCGCGGTTAGCGGATGACGTAGGGCAGCAGGCCGAGGAAGCGGGCGCGCTTGATGGCGCGGGCCAGCTCACGCTGCTTCTTGGCGGACACCGCCGTGATACGGCTCGGCACGATCTTGCCGCGCTCGGAGACGTAGCGCATGAGCAGCTTCGAATCCTTGTAGTCGATCTTCGGCGCGTTCGGGCCCGAGAACGGGCAGGTCTTGCGGCGGCGGAAGAACGGGCGACGTGCGGGGGCTTCAGCCATTGATCTTACTCCTCGTCCGCAGTTTCTTCGTCACGGGGCCGGCGCGGGCCGCGATCGCCACGGTCACCGCGATCGCCACGGAAGCCGCCGCCTTCGCGCTCACCACGGAAGCCGCCGCCGCGGTCGTCGCGCTCACGGTCGCGATCGGCCTTGCGCATCATCGCCGACGGGCCTTCCTCGAGCTCCTCGACGCGGACGCTGAGATAGCGGATCACGTCCTCGCTGATGCGCTCCTGGCGCTCGATCTCGGCGATCGCCGCGGACGGCGCGTCGATGTTGAGCAGCACGAAGTGCGCCTTGCGGTTCTTGTTCATGCGGTAGGTGAGGGAGCGAACGCCCCAGTTCTCGGTCTTGGTGACCTTGCCGCCGAGACCCTCGACGATACCGGTCATCTGTGCCGTCAGTTCTTCCACCTGCTGGGTGCTCGCGTCCTGACGCGCGAGGAAAACATGCTCGTAAAGCGGCATGGCTGTCCTTTCCATGTTGGCGCAAATCCCGGCGTCAAGCCCTTCGAGACCTTGTGGAAAGGACTCGCAGACGTCAGCTCAGAAGGCGGGAACACGGGACGACGGGCCGACTGGCCCTGCCACATCAAACTCGCCTGGACGTCCTGGAGATGGAAATTCCCCAAGATGAAGCAAAACGAATTTGCTGGGACCGTCCGTTCAGCTCCCGGCTCGGGATCCACGGATGGCGGGCCTTATACCGATTTTCGCGCCCGAGGCAAGGGAAAGTGGTCGAAATGCGCCCGTCACGCGCTTGACATGGCAGGCCCGGCCAGTGTCTTTCCGGCCAAAGTTACTCAATTCCAGGGATTTTGGAACGTTCAGGGAGCGGCCATGACGGCAGCATTCACTTTTCCGGGGCAGGGGTCCCAGGCCGTCGGCATGGGCAAGGCGCTCGCGGACGCGTTTCCGGCCGCCCGCGCGGTGTTCGACGAGGTCGACGCGGCGCTCGGCGAGAAGCTGACCACGATCATCTGGGAAGGCCCCGCTGAGACCCTGCAGCTCACCGAGAATGCCCAGCCGGCCCTGATGGCGGTGTCGATGGCGACGTTGCGGGTGTTGGAGAGCGAGGCCGGCTTCTCGGTCGGGCGCGACGCGGCGTTCGTCGCCGGCCACTCCCTCGGCGAATATTCGGCGCTGGCGGCGGCCGGCAGCCTGACGATCGCCGATACCGCCCGCCTGCTGCGCACGCGCGGGCTGGCCATGCAGAAGGCCGTTCCGGTCGGAGTCGGTGCCATGGCAGCGCTGCTCGGGATGGATTATGAGGCCGCCGTCGCCGTCGCCGAAGAGGCGGCCCAGGGCGAGGTCTGCCAGGCCGCCAATGACAATGGCGGTGGCCAGGTGGTGGTGTCCGGCAACAAGGCCGCCGTGGACCGCGCCGTCGACATCGCCCGCGCCAAGGGGGCCAAGCGCGCCATGCTGCTGCCGGTCTCCGCACCCTTCCATTGCCAGCTGATGCAGCCGGCGGCCGAGGTGATGGCTGAGGCGCTGTCGAAGGTGACCATCAAGGCGCCGGCTGCGCCTGTGGTCTCGAATGTTCTGGCTGCGCCGATCACCGATCCCGACGAGATTCGCCGCCGGCTGGTCGAGCAGGTCACGGGCACCGTGCGCTGGCGCGAATCGATCGCCTACATGGCGGGCCAGGGCGTCACCCGTTTCTTCGAGATCGGTGCCGGCAAGGTGCTGAGCGGCCTGGTCAAGCGAATCGCCGATGGCGCGGTCGGCGTCGCCGTCGGCGGGCCGGCGGACATTGCTGCGGCCAAGGATGCGCTGGCTGCGGCGAAAGCTTCGTAAAGCGCCGCGGGTCAGCGGTAGTGAGGAGAGTCCAGATGTTCGATCTCAGTGGCAGGACCGCGTTGGTCACCGGCGCGACCGGCGGCATCGGCAACGCGATCGCCAAGGCCTTGCACGCCCAGGGGGCGACCGTGGCCATCTCCGGCACGCGCCGGGAGGTGCTCGAGACCCTGGCCGGCGAGCTGGGCAGCCGCGTGCACGTGCTGCCTTGCAACCTGTCGGATGCTGCGGAGGTCGAGGCGCTCGTGCCGGCTGCGGAGCAGGCCATGGGGCAGGTCGACATTCTCGTCGCCAACGCCGGAATCACCCGGGACAACCTGTTCGTGCAGCTGCGCGACGAGGATTGGGACGAGGTCATCAAGGTCAACCTGACGGCGACCTTCCGCCTGTCGCGCGCCGCCACCAAGCTGATGATGCGCAAGCGCTTCGGCCGCATCATCGCGATCACCTCGATCGTCGGCGTCACCGGCAATCCGGGGCAGGGCAATTACACGGCGTCCAAGGCCGGCATCATCGGCATGATCAAGACGCTGGGCGCTGAATATGCCAAGCGCGGCGTCACCGCCAACTGCATCGCGCCCGGCTTCATCAAGACGCCGATGACGGACGCGCTCAATGACAAGCAGCGCGAGACCATCCTGGCCAAGGTGCCTGCGGCGCGGTTGGGCACGCCGGAGGACATTGCTGCAGCTGCGGTGTATCTCGCCTCCAACGAGGCCGCTTACGTCACCGGGCAGACGATCCACGTCAACGGCGGCATGGCCATGATCTAGGTGGCTTCCGCGGCTCGGAATGCGGCGAAAAGGCGTCGCAACAACCCAGACGGGCCGTGTGGCCAATGATTTACGTGTA
>NZ_CAFJ01000313.1 GCF_000239795.1 Bradyrhizobium sp. STM 3809
CAGGACATNGAGGCGCCACTGCGCGATCTCGCCGCCCGGCTGGAGGCGGGTGCGGCGACGGACGTGTTCGCGTTCGAGCCTGCGCGCTGCGCCGCGCCGCTGCCGCGCGCGCCGCAATGGCTCGACGGCTCGGCATTCCTCAACCACGGGCGGCTGATGGACGTCGCCTTCAACAAGCCGGCGATCCCGGATTTCGACACCATCCCGATCATGTATCAGGGCGCGAGCGACGACTTCCTCGGCCCGCAGGCCGATGTCCCGTTCGTCTCCGAGGCCGACGGCATCGATTGCGAGGGCGAGTTCGGCGTCATCGTCGACGAGGTCGCGATGGGATCATCGGCCGCGCAGGCCGCGCCGCGCATCCGGCTGCTGGTGCAGATCAACGATTGGAGCCTGCGCGCGGTCGGCGCGCGCGAGGTGCGCACCGGCTTCGGGTTCCTGCAGGCCAAGCCGTCGACGAGCTTCGCGCCGGTCGCGGTGACGCCTGACGAGCTCGGCGCGGCCTGGCACGATGGCCGCATCGCCATGGCGCTGCACGTCCAGCGCAACGGCGAGCGGATCGGCGCGGCGTCGGGCGGCGAGATGGCGTTCTCGTTTCCGCAGCTGATCGCCCATGCCGCGCGGACGCGCCGGCTGAGCGCGGGCACGATCATCGGCTCGGGCACGGTCTCGAACGCCGATCGCAACGCCGGATCGAGCTGCCTCGCCGAGGTCAGGGCGATCGAGATGATCGACCACGGCGAGGCTCAGACAGCGTTCCTGCGCTTCGGCGAGCACGTCACCATGGAGGCCCGCTTCGCCGACGGCAGCCCGGGCCCGTTCGGACGCATCCATCAGCAGGTGGTGCGCGCCTCCGGCGCGACGGCGGCCTGAGCGATGCGCATCCTGGTCACAGGCGCTGCGGGCTTCATCGGCGGAGCATTGCTGCGGCGGTTGCTCGCGGACGCGACTGTCGCCGAGATCACCGCCATCGATCTCGCGGCGCAGCCGTCGTGGTCGTCCGATCCGCGGGTGCGCTGGATCAGCGGCGCGCTCGATGCCGCCGTGCTGGCCCGGCTCGGCCGTCCCTCGTTCGACCGGGTGTTCCATCTCGCCAGCGTGCCCGGGGCGCGCGCCGAGGCCGAGCCTGTGCTCGGCCGCCGCGTCAACCTCGACGCCTCGCTCGATCTGCTGCAATGGCTCGCGGGATCGGCCCATCGCCCGCGGGTGGTCTACGCGAGCAGCATCGCGGTGTACGGCCCGTTGGATGCGGCGGTGGTGAGCGCGCGAACCGAGCCGCGGCCGGCCACCACCTATGGCGCCCACAAGCGGATGGTCGAGATCGCGCTGGCTGATCACACCAGGCGCGGCGAGCTCTCCGGCGTCTCGTTGCGGCTGCCCGGGATCGTGGCGCGGCCGCGTCCCGTCAGCGGGTTCGGCTCGGCCTTCATGAGCGAATTGCTGCACGCACTGGCCGCGGGCGAGCGCTATGTGTGTCCCGTGTCCGCGGCGGCGACCTGCTGGTGGCTGTCGCGGACGGCGGTGGTCGACCATCTCGTTCTGGCGGGCGCCGCCGAGATCTGCGGCGTGCTTCAGCTGCCGGCGCTGCATCTGTCCGTCGCCGGGGTGGTGGAAGGCCTGGGGCAGATGTTCGGCGCCGAGCGGACGCGGCTGGTGACATACGACCCCGATGAGCGCATCGAGGCCGTGTTCGGCCGCTATCCGCCGCTGGACACGCGCGCCGAACTGGCGCTCGGCTTCCACCATGATGGATCGGTCGCGGCGCTGCTCTCGCATGCGCTGGCGGCTCATGACGGCTGATCGCGCCGCTCACCGCGCGATCGTGCCAGCCCGAGCCATTCCGATCAGAGCCGCGTCCGGCTCGCGATCGGGGCGGATGAGCCCGGGATGTTTTTGATGGATGCGGATCCGACCGGACGGACGAGCCCGCGCGAGCGGCGCCACTGCTGCACGTTCACGAGAATTCCGGCGAGGAGCAGCGGGGCGGCGGCGAGAATGGCCATCAAGGGCGAGAGCGGCTTCGGCGAGATCATCTCCAGCACCATCTCGGAGACCATCCACAGCGTGCCGAAGACGAGGGCGAAATCCAGCGCGGGGATGCGCAGCCAGTACAGGAAGCCAGCCACGAGGACGGCCGGCGCGATCGCAGGGCCGATCATGTAGAAGGTCAGCTCCGGCGGCGTCAGGGCGTCGAGAAGCATCGATGCCAGCAGCCAGAGGCTGAAGAACATCACTGCACCGTCGAGATATCGCATGGCCAACCTCCGCCGCGACATTTTGGCGCAATCTTTGTCCGGTTTGTGGCTGTCTCGTCAAGTCGGGAACTTCCTCGGACCACCGCTGGCGGTGGCCGAGAAGGTCATCGGCTGGACGCGGGGGCCGGCACTTCCGCCGCCGGGCGCCGCACCACCGCGATACCATCCACCATCGTCGCCGCCTGTCCCGCCTGCTGCCTCTCGAGAGTGCCGGCGCGCAGGCGCGGCGCCGGCGCAAGGCCAGCGCCGACGCCAGCGATCACGGCGCGTGATGGCCGGCGACGGCCGCTTCGAGCCGTGGCTTCAGCACGCGGAAGCGCTCGTCGATCTGCTCGGGATGATCGCGGTTGAGCGCGATCATCGCGCGCCGCGTCTCGTTGGCGCGGATCACCTCGCGGGCGCCGGCGACGAGGCCCTCGACCAGCGCGTCCGCGACCATTTCGGGCGTTTCCCGTGCGAAGCCGAGATCGGGACCGGCCTTGTTGCTCGCCATCATCGGCGTCTCGGTCGCGCCGGGATACACGGTCAGGACCCGCACGCCTTCGTCGAGCAACTCGCGATGCAGCGCCTCGCCGAACCTGGCGAGTCCGGCCTTGGCCGCGGCATAGGTGGCGTAGAACGGCGCGCCGACCAAAGCGATGCCGGACGCGACGTTGATGATGACGCCATCGCGGCTGGCGCGCAGCAGCGGCAGCGCCGCGCGGCTCCACAGGATCGGCGCAAGCAGATCGACCTCGATCATGGCGCGGATGTCGGCGATGTCGGTCGTCTCCAGGCGACCGGCGCGGACATTGCCGGCATTGTTGACGAGCATGTCGAGCCGGCCGAAGCGCTCGCGCGCCAAGGCAAGCGCGTTGGCACAGGCGGTCTCGCCGGCCACGTCGCCGCCGAGCGTCTCGACCCTTGCTCCATGACTGGCGGCGAGGTCCGCCGTTTCGGCCAGCTTGGCCTGTGTGCGGCCGAACAGCACGAGGTGTGCGCCGCGTCGGGCCATCGCGAGCGCCGTGGCGCGGCCGATGCCGCTGCCAGCGCCGGTGATCAGGGCAACCTTGCCGTCGAGGATCATGGCTTTGTCTCCTCAAGACATCAGGCTGCGGCCGCAGGCGAAGCGAGCGCGGCCAGCGCGGCCTCCGGCTCCAGCCGGGTCCGGTAGTCCGGGCTGACATGCGCCAGCAGGATGCGGCCCCCCTTGGCGACGACATAGGTCGCGGGCATCGGCAGCGACCAGCGGCCGTCGCCATTGTGCACCGGCAGGTCGTGGCCGAACTTCTGATACAGCGCCTTGATCGGCGCGGTCAGCTCGTAACGGATCCCAAGCGCATCGGCGAGGCGGCCGTCGGTGTCCGACAGCACGTCGAAGAGAAGCGCGTTCTTCTCGGCGGTGCTCAGCGTGTTGTCGGGCGTCTCCGGAGAGATCGCCACCAGACGCGCGCCACGCGCCGTGATCTCCGGCAGCAGCGCCTGGTAGGCGCGCAGCTCGAGATTGCAGTAGGGGCACCAGCCGCCGCGATAGAAGGTCACGATCAGGGCGCTGTCGGCGATCAGCGCGGCGAGATCGGTGACGCCGCCTGTGTGGTTGGGGAGGGTGAGGGCGGGGAACAAGGCGCCTTCCTTGAGAGCGCGAGCCGCCAGGTCCTGGAGCGCTGCGTTGTCGGTGTCGACCAGCGTGGCGATGTCGTCGCCGACACGCGCCGTCCAGGCGGATTTGAAGGCGTCGAGTTCAGTTTGCAGAGACATGATGATGGCTCCTTGTGAGGCTGCGGCGTCGGAATCGAAGCGTGCTTGTGGTGAACCTCTCCCCGCCTGCGGCAGGGCGATCGGATGAGATGATTGGAGTTTTGCGCGCGCCTGCCGCCACATCGTCATGGCCGGGCTTGTCCTGGCTTGTCCCTGCCATCCACGTCGTTCGGCATGCGTGGATCGGCGTGGATGCCCGGGCCTTCGCCACGCCGAAGCGGCTTCGGCCGCGCAGGCGGGACAAGTCCGGGCATGACGGAGTAACTCACTGGCGCAATTGTCCGTCGGCACAGCCCCAAATGATTCATGTGGGATGGCGCCGGCGGGAGCAGCGTGATGGCATCGTCAGATGCCGATCTTCAGCGCTGTCCCGCCATCATCTGCTGCACCAGGGCGTTGGCGCTGGCGCCTTCGAGGGCAAGGCCGTAGCCGACCTCGCGGACGACGCGCTCCTTCAGCGGCTGGACGAAATGGATGCGGCTGTTGCGGCGGGTCACCTCGGGCTGGCGCAGATAGAGCGCGGCGAGCTCGCGGGCGAAGGCGACCGTCGTGCCGTCGTCGACGACGTGATTGACGACGCCCCAGCTCGCCGCCTCCTGTGCCGACAGCGGCTGCGGGTTCAACAGGAAGGCCTGGGCGCGGCCGGCGCCGGCGCGATACGACCACGTCGTGAAGATGCCGTCGCCCGGCACGATGCCGCCGGCGAAATGCGGCAGGTCGTGGAAGGTGGCGCCGCGGCCGGCGATGATGACGTCGGCGAACAGCGCATATTCGGTATGGATGTGGGCGCGGCCCTCGATCGCGGCGATCAGCGGCACGCGGATGTTGGCGATGTTCTCCAGGATCTGCGTGCCCTCGTCATGCACGCGCGACCAGGCGTTGGCGTCGCCGACATTGCCGAAGCTCGCGAAGTCGATCTCGGCCATGTAGTCGCCGACGCCGGTGAGGATCACGATCTTGTTGTCGCGGTCGCGGCCGATCTCATAGAAGGCGTCGGTGAACTCGGTGTGGTCGCGCGCATCGAAGCGGATCGGCCCGCCGTCGCTGTGCATCTCGACCAGCAGCACGCCCTGGGCATCGCGGCTCAGGCGCAGATGGGCGAAGCGGGTGAAATAAGACGGGGTCATGGCTCTCTCCGTGGCGGTTGCCGGCGGTGGGCCGGCCGTTGCTGATGGGAGGAGCATGGCTCATTCGATGCCCTTGGATAATTCTCGTTGGGTCGATATCATTCATACGTTTTATGTATGGGGGCAGCGATGGACCTGCTTGGACCGATGCGGACCTTCGTGCGAGTGGTCGAGGCCGGCAGCTTCACCGCTGTCGCCGACGAGCTGAACACGACGCAGCCGACCATCAGCCGCCAGATCGGCGCGCTGGAGGAGCATCTGCGCACCCGCCTGTTCACGCGGACGACCCGGGCGCTGACGCTGACCGACGATGGACGGGTGTTCTACGAGCACGCGCTGCGGGCGCTGGAGGCTGTGTCGGAGGCCGAGGGCGCCGTCGGACGCCGCCGGCAGAAGCCGTCCGGGCTGTTGCGGCTGGCTGCGCCGGTCGTGTTCGGGCGGCTCCATGTGGTGCCGCGGCTGCCGCCGTTTCTCAAGCGCTATCCCGACGTGTCGATCGACCTGATCATGGGCGACGGCTTCGCCGACCTGGTGGAGCAGGGCATCGACGTCGCCATCCGTGTCGGCGACATCACCGATCCCGGCCTGATCGCGCGGCGCATCGGCACGGTGCAGCGCGTCACGGTGGCTTCGCCCGCCTATCTCAAGGCGCACCGCGCCCCCAAGGTGCCGGCCGATCTCGTCGATCACCAATGCATCGTCTACTCCCGGCTCGCCACCGGCAATCGCTGGCTGTTCGAGAGCGCGGACGGACCCGTCGCGGTCGAGGTGAGCGGACGCTATCGCGCCGACAATTCGGAAGCGGTGCGCGACGGCGTGCTGGGCGGCCTCGGCATTGCCGTGATCCCGACCTTCGCGTTTGCGCGCGAGATCGAGACCGGCGCAGTGAAGGTGCTGCTGCAGGACTACGCGCCGCGGCCGCTGCCGATGCACGCGGTCTATGCCTCCCGCCGCTTCGTGCCGCTGAAGGTGCGCGCGATCATCGATCATCTCGCGCATGAATTCTCGCTCGATGCGCGGCTGTCGTCGTTCACGGCATGATGTTGCAGCCCCACGACATGGAACGGCCGCCTCGCGCCAGGCGTTCGACTGGAGCGGCCGGTATCGCCGGTGACGAGCCAGGAGAGATGGCAATGGAACGTACGATCATCGGCCACTTCGCCACGCGCCGTGAGGCCGAGCTTGCCGTCGAGCACCTCGTGCAGGATCACGGCATCGCTCGCACCGACGTGTCCGTGCGGGCAGCCGGTCCAGCCAACAGCGCCGGCTCGCAAGCCGCCGGCGCCGCCGTCGAGAGCGGCCATCCCGGCGTCGGCAAGAAAGGTGCGCCGGAGCTCGAAGGCGAGATCGAGGTCGCGGTCGGCGGCTCGACCGCGGGCTCCGCCGACATCGCGGGAGTCCTGAAGGAAGCGGGCCCCGCAGCGTCCGCCAGCGGTAGCCAGCCGGTCACAGCCGCGGGTCGATCGGCTCGCTTTCCAGCGCCAGCACGGCGAACACGCATTCGTGCACGCGGCGCAGCGGCTCGCGCGCCACGAAGCGGGCCAGCGCCTCGTGGCCGAGCGCGAACTCGCGCAGCGCGAGGGCGCGCTTGCCCTCGAGCTTGCGCTGGCGCAGGCGGGCGATGTGCTCGGGCGCATCGTATTCCGGGCCGTAGATGATGCGCAGATATTCGCTGCCCCGCACCTTCAGCGCCGGCTGGATCAGGCCCTTCGGCCCGCGCGCGACGAAGCTCTTGGGCTTCACCACCATGCCCTCGCCGCCGCCGGCTGTGAGCTGCTCCCACCAGGCGGTGGCGTCGTTCACTGCGGTCTCGTCGGCCAGAGTCACGACGCGCCATCGCGTGCGCGTGATCACGGGATCCGCCGCCGCCAGGCGGTCGGCCAGCGACATGTGCCAGACGTGATCCTGGTCGAACCAGACACGGCCCTCGCTCGCGAGCAGGTGGAAGGGCGCGACCTTGAGATCGTCGATCCCGCCGACCGGCCAGACATAAGGCGCCCACGCCGCGCCATAGCGCCGCGCGCGGGCCGCGCGCGCGTCGAACTGGTCGCGCAGCGCCGTGACGTCGAGGCCGCGTGCAGCGGCCCGCGCCAGCGCATCGGATGCGGCGTCGAGACCCGCGACAGAAGATGCCGCCACCGGCGCGTACTGGCTCTCGATCAGAGCGCCGGCTTTGGCCGACCACGGCATGATCTCGGCGTCCAGCAGCAGCCAGTCGGTCTGCAGCTCCTGCCAAAGACCCGCACTTTCGACGGCGCTCCGCAGCCGCGTCAGCAGCGCCTCGGTCATCGCCGCGTCGTTGAAGAACGCGCGGCCGGTCCGCGTCCAGATCGCGCCGCTCTCCGCGCCGGCAATGCCGAACCGCGCCTTGGCGACATCGGCGCTCCTGCACAGCGCGATGACGGCGCGCGAGCCCATGTGCTTCTCCTCGCACACCACCTCGGTGACGTTGCGGGCGCGGAAATGCGCGAACGCCTCCTCGGGCCGCTCCAGCCAGCCGTCGCGCGCGCTCGTCTCCGACGGCGACATCGTCGGCGGCAGGTAGATCAGCCATTGCGGCGGCAGCGCGAAGCGGCTCATGACCTCCAGCGCCGCCGCGGCATTCTCCTCGGCCACGACCATGCGGCCGCGCAGCGTGGTGTCGATCCAGCGCCGGCCGGTGACGTCGTCGATGTCGAGCAGCTGATCCGCCTCGGCCTGCGCGGAGGCGCTGCCTGCGCGCAGGCCGAGCGGCCGTACCGGCTCGCACCAGACGCGCTCGGCCTCGACCTCGACGAGCTCGCGCTCGGGCCAGCGCAGCGCGGTCAGCCGTCCGCCGAACACGCAGCCGGTGTCGATGCAGATCGTGTTGTTGACCCATTCGGCATGCAGCATCGGCGTGTGGCCATAGACCACCGCGGTCGGCCCGCGATAATTCGCGACCCAGTCGGCACGCACCGGCAGGCCGAATTCGTCGATCTCGCCGGTGGTCTCGCCATACAGCGCGAACTCGCGCACCGCGCCGGAGCCGCGGCCGATCATCTCCTCCTTCAGCCCGGCATGCGCCACCGCGAGCCGGCCGCCATCGAGCCAGACATGGCTGCGCAGGCTGTCGAGAAATTCGGGCAGGCTGTCGCGGAAGCTGCGATCCTCATTCGCAAGCTGGTCGATCGTCGCCTGCAGCCCATGCGCGATCGTGACCTTGCGGCCGGCGAGCCAGCGCTGGAATTTGCGATCATGGTTGCCCTGCACGGCATACGCCGCGCCGGACGCGACCATGCTCATGACGATGCGCAGCACATCCGGCGATTGCGGTCCGCGGTCGACGAGATCGCCGACGAACACCGTCTTGCGCCCTGTCGGCGGCGTCACCGTGACAGCGCGCCGGCCATCCTGCTCGCGCCAGTCGACCTGATAGCCGAGCTTGCGCAGCAGCGCCTGCAATTCGCTCGCGCAGCCATGAACGTCGCCGATGATGTCGAACGGGCCGGGGTCGTGCCGCTTGTCGGTCCAGAGCGGCTGCCGCGCGATCGTCGCGGCCTCGATGCGCGCGACGCTGTCGAGCTTCCACACTTGGCGAAAACCCTCGCGCTGCAGGCCGCCGAGGCCGCGGCGGATCTCCGAGACCATGCGCTGCACGACCGGGCCGCCGAAGCTGCGCTCGGGACGCGACCTGTTGCGTTCGATGCAGATGTCGATGCCGGGATCGAACACGATCGCGACCGGCAGCGCGTGCCATTTGCGCGCCAGCTCGACCCAGCCCTTGCGGTCTGCAGGGCGCACATTGGTGGCGTCGATCACCGCGAGGCGGCGATGCTTGAGCCGCCGCCCGGCGATCTCGCGGACGATGTCGAAGGCGTCGGCCGAAACGTTCTGGTCGGTCTCGTCGTCGGCGACCAGCGCGCGGCAATGGTCCGAGGAGATCACCTCGGTCGGCAGGAAGTGTTTGGCGGCGAAGGTCGACTTGCCGGAGCCGGTCGAGCCGATCAGCACGACCAGCGCGAAGTCGGGGATGTCGATGTTCATGACGGTGCTCAGCGGGTGAAGACGGCCATCTGTGTCGGCGCGCCCAGGGTCTCGTCGTGATGGCCGATGCCGGAGACGGCGACCTGGTAAGTGAAGGTTTCGCAGACGCGCTGCGCCCAGGCGGCGAATTCGGCACGCGTCCATTCGAAGCGGTGGTCGCGGTGCCGGAACTGGCCGGCGGGCAGGCTCGGAAACAGCGCATTGTAGTCGGCGTTCGGCGTGGTCACGACGACCACGCGCGGCCGCGCCGCGCCGAACACGACGCGTTCCACCATCGGTAGCCGATCGGGATCGAGATGCTCGATCACTTCGACCAGCACGGCCGCCTCAGCCTCGGACCAGCGCGCATCGCGATAGGTGAGCGAGCCGTGCAGCAGTGTGACACGCCCCTCGGGCGGGCCGCCGGGCGCGTCGAGCTTGAGCCGCTTGGCCGCGCGCTCCAGCTCGCGGGCGGCGGGGTCGAGGCCGATCAGGCGCTCGGCAAAGCGCTCGCGCAGGAGCAGCTGCAGCAGCTTGCCTTCACCGCAGCCGAGATCGGCGATCGCCCTGGCGCCGCTGTTGCGCAGAGCCTCGACGACCGCGGCGAGGCGCAGATCGTTGAGCCGGATCGGCGCCTCCAGCGTTTCTTCGGACTGGCTCTGCGCCTCGGTCTCCAGCGCCTCGTCCTGCGTCTCCGGCGCGAGCCGCGCCAGCGCCGCGCGCGCCAGCACGCCGCGATGCCGCAGGTAGCGGCGCACGATCAGCTCCTTGGCCGGATGGGCGTCGAGCCAGCCTTCGCCGCGCTTGAGCAGCTTGTCGATCTCCTCGTCGCCGACCCAGTAATGCTTGGCGTCGTCCATCACCGGGATCAGCACGTAGAGATGGTTCAGCAAGGCGCTGAGCCTGTTGATGCCGCGCAAGGTAAGGCGGACGTAGCGGCTGGTCGTGTCGCCTCGGGGACCCGCGATGGGCGCCAGCGCGACGTCCCAGCCGAGCGGCTCGAACAG
>NZ_CAFJ01000312.1 GCF_000239795.1 Bradyrhizobium sp. STM 3809
CGCTCGGCTGCGATCGCTGCCGATCACCGCGGAGGCGGTGAAGGCGGCGATGAAGGCCTAGCACACACAAGCAGGGTGGGGCGGTCCGCCGCTCCACCCCTTTGTTTATAGTCATTGTTCCCCACGCGAGCACCGTTTCCGTGCTGCGGCTGTCTGTGAGTTGGCTGGTTTAGAATCGGACTTATTCGTCGGTGAGCTCTAGCTCGCTGGTTGCCCGCATGTCGGCTGGGTATTTTGGCGCGACAATGAGGAGGCCAGGTGTTTGGCGCTCTGCTGATCACTCCCCCGCCGTCGTCCCGGACAAGCGCGCAACGCGCGCCCCGATCCGGGACCCATAACCCCAGCGAGATGCGCGAGGCACGATGGTCGACCGACCTCGCCAAGCCACCACAGTCACGGAGCATGGATCCCTGGTCGGCGCTCGCCAGCGCTGACGCGTTGATAGGCTTGCCCGGGACGACACTTTTCGTGGCGGTGTGAGGTATTTGGATCCGCTCTCGGGCCGTCCCCTCAGGTTTCAGGTCCCCGAGAAAATCCACTTGCTTTGAATTCGAATTCCGAATACGAATTCCTTCAGAAGTCGCGAAAATGCGATCCATATGGGAGAGAGGCCATGCTCAAGGTGACCCGTCGCGCGTTGTTGACCACTGCTGCCGGCGCCGCCGCCGCTGGCTATGTCTTGAAAACCCCCGCCGTTCTGGCGCAAGCCGCGCCACTCAAGCTGAAATTCGGCAACGATCTGCCGGCCACCCACTCGGTCAATGTGCGGCTGCGCGAAGCGGTCGACGCGATCGCTGCGGAGACCAAGGGGCAGGTCGAGATCAGCCTGTTTCCGAACAATCAGCTCGGCAGCGACAGCGACATGATGACTCAGTTGCGCTCCGGCGCGCTCGAGCTCGCGACCATGCCGGGCACCGTGATGTCGACCTTGATCCCGACCGCATCGCTCACCGGCGTCGGCTTCGCCTTCACCAGCTACGACAAGGTGTGGGCGGCGATGGACGGCGAGGTCGGCGGCTTCATCCGCCGCAATATGGAAAAGGTCGGGCTGGTCCCCTTCGAGAGCGTCTGGGACAACGGCTTTCGGCAGATCACAACCAGCACCAAGCCGATCAACACGCCGGCCGATCTCGCCAACTTCAAGATCCGCGTGCCGGTCGTGCCGCTGTGGGTCGCGATGTTCTCCGCCTTCGGCGCCTCGCCGATCAGCGTGCCCTTGAGCGAGGCCTATTCGGCGCTGCAGACCAAGATTGCCGACGGCCAGGAGAACCCGCTGGCATTGATCGAGTCGGCCAAGTTCTACGAGGTGCAGAAGTTCTGCTCGCTGACCAATCACAGCTGGGACGGCTTCTGGCTGCTGTCGAGCGGCAAGATCTGGAAGACGATCCCGCAGGACGTTCAGAAGCTGTTGCAGACGACGTTCAATGCGGCCGCCAAGAAGCAGCGCGCCGACATCGTGCAGGCCAATGCCGACCTGCAGAAGAGTCTCGAAGGCAAGGGCCTGACCTTCAACAAGACCGATGCCGAGCTGTTCCAGACGACACTCGCCAAGACCAGCTTCTACAAGGACGCCAAGGCCAAGTTCGGCGACGAGGCGTGGTCGCTGCTGCAACGCTACGCCGGCAATATCAGCTGACCTCAACCCCGGTTGCGGATGTCGGGCCATGACCATGCAGCTCGTTGACCACTCCAGTGCATCCGTGAGTCCCGCAACCGGGCTGGCGTCCGTCGCGGGCGCGCTGGAGCGGGCGCTCGGCGCGGTCGTCTCGACCGCGGCGGCGCTGCTCGTCGTCGCCGAGATCGGCGTGCTGTTCGCGGGCGTCTGCGCCCGCTACGTCTTCCACAAGCCGCTGATCTGGTCGGACGAGCTCGCCGGCATCCTGTTTCTGTGGCTTGCCATGCTCGGGGCCGCCGTCGCCTTCCAGCGCGGCGAGCACATGCGCATGACGGCAGCTATTGGACGGCTGTCGAAGCAGATGCAGTCGTTCCTCGACGTGCTCGCGATCGCCGCGCCGCTCGCCTTCCTCATCCTCGTGATCGATCCCGCCTATGAGTTCGCCGCCGACGAGGCGATCATCACCACGCCGGCGCTGGAATTGTCCAACCTTTGGCGCGCGGCGGCGCTGCCGACCGGGCTCGGCATCATGCTGGTCATGGCCGTGCTGCGGCTGTGCACGCTCGGCGAATGGAAGCTGGTCGGCGGCGCCGCGCTGCTGATCGGCGCGACCGGCATTGGCTTGTATCTCCTTGGGCCGGCGCTGATCCCGCTCGGCAACCTCAACCTCCTGATCTTCTTTGTCGGCCTCGTCGCGGTCCTGGTCTTCGCCGCCGTGCCGATCGCATTCGCCTTCGGCCTCGCCACCTTCGCCTACATCACCTTGACCACGCACACGCCGTCGACGGTGGTGATCGGCCGCATGGACGAGGGCATGAGCCATCTCATTCTGCTCTCTGTGCCGCTGTTCGTCTTCCTCGGCCTCCTGATCGAGATGACCGGCATGGCCCGGGCGATGGTCGGCTTCCTCGCGAGCCTGCTCGGCCACGTCCGCGGCGGCCTGCAATATGTGCTGGTCGCCGCGATGTATCTCGTCTCCGGCATTTCCGGCTCCAAGGCCGCCGACATGGCCGCGGTCGCGCCGGTGCTGTTTCCGGAAATGGTCAAGCGCGGCGCCAAGCCCGGCGATCTCGTGGCGCTGTTGTCGGCGACCGGTGCGCAGACCGAGACCATCCCGCCGAGTCTCGTGCTCATCACGATCGGCTCGGTCACCGGCGTGTCGATCGCGGCGCTGTTCACCGGCGGACTGCTGCCGGGCCTGGTGCTCGCGGTCATGCTCTGCATCGTCGTCTGGCAGCGCTATCGCGGCGAGGACCTGTCGCATGTCAGCAAGGCCAGCCTCGGCATGATCGCGAAGAGCTTCGTCATCGCGCTGCCGGCGGTGGCGCTGCCTTTCATCATCCGCGCCGCCGTTGTCGGCGGCGTCGCCACCGCGACCGAGGTCTCGACCATCGGCATCGTCTACTCCGCGCTGTGCGGCCTCCTGCTGTATCGCCGCTTCGACTGGCGCCGGCTGGCGCCGATGCTGATCGAGACCGCCGCGCTGTCAGGCGCGATCCTGCTGATCATCGGCGCCGCGACCGGCATGGCCTGGGCGCTGACGCAATCCGGCTTCTCCACCGCGCTGGCGCGCTTCATGACCAGCCTGCCGGGCGGCGCGCCGATGTTCCTGGCTGTCACCATCGCGGCCTTCATCGTGCTCGGCAGCGTGCTCGAAGGCATCCCGGCGATCGTGCTGTTCGGCCCGCTGCTGTTTCCGATCGCCAAGCAGATCGGCATCCACGAGGTGCACTACGCGATGGTGGTGATCCTGGCGATGGGCATCGGCCTGTTCGCGCCGCCGTTCGGCGTCGGCTACTACGCTGCCTGCGCGATCAGCCGGATTCATCCGGATATGGGGATCAGGCCGATGCTCGGCTACACTCTGGCGCTGCTGATCGGCACGATCGTGATCGCGGCGGTGCCGTGGTTCTCGATCGGCCTTTTGCATTGATCCTTCGGCATATCAAGAGGTGAGGGGAAAAAACATGAGGGATCTCTTGAATTTCGGCCAGATGCTGTCGGCTCACGCGCGCATGTCGCCGGAGCGCACCGGCGCCCGCGACCTCGAGCGCGCGATGAGCTTTTCGCTCTGGAACGAGCGCGCCTGCCGGCTCGCCAACGCGCTGCTCGGACTCGGCCTCGCCAAGGGCGACCGCGTCGCGATCCTGGCCTACAACTGCGTCGAGTGGTGCGAGGTCTATGCCGCCACCGCCAAGGCCGGCCTCGTCGCGCTGCCGATCAATTTCCGCCTCACTGCGCCGGAGGTGCAGTTCATCGTCCAGAACGCCGAAGCGTCTGCCGTCATCGTGCAGGACGATCTTATCGGCCTCGTCGAGGAGGCGCGCAAGGATCTCGGCATCGCGGCCGATCGCTTCATCCATTTCGGTACCAGGCCGCGTCCAGCGGGCTATCGCGGCTATGAGGACATCATCGCGCAGGCCTCCGCTCGGGAGCCGGACCAGCAGGTCGCGCTGTCCGATCCCTGGACCTTGATGTACACCTCGGGCACGACCGGCAAGCCGAAGGGCGTGCTGCGCAGCCATCGCAGCGCCGTGCTGCTGTCGATGGTCACCGAGATCGAGCTGAAATTGAGCCGCAATGACGGCGCGCTCCTGGTGATGCCGATGTGCCATGCCAACTCGCTGAACTTCTTCGGTGCGTTCGGCTATATCGGCGGCGTCAACTCGATCTATTCGCGCAAGAGTTTCGATCCCGAGCACGCGGTGAAGACGCTCGCCGACGGCGGCTCGACCTTCACCTCGCTGGTTCCGACGCACTACATCATGATGCTCGATCTGCCGCGCGCAATCCGCACGCAGCACGATTTCAGCGCGGTCACCAAGCTGATGATCTCCTCGGCTCCGGCGCGCCCGGAGACCAAGCGCGAGGTGATGGAGATGTTCCCGAAGTCCGGCCTCTACGAGCTCTACGGCGCGACCGAGACCGGCTGGGTGACCATGCTGCATCCGCATGAACAGTTCACCAAGCTCGGCTCCGTGGGGCGCGAATGCGTCGGCGCCGCGCCGATCCGTATCCTCGACGAAGCCGGCAACGAGGTGCCGGACGGCGAGGCCGGCGAGCTCTATTCCTCCAACGCGCACACCTTCGACTGTTACTGGCGCCTGCCTGACAAGACCAAGGAGGCGTTCCGCGGCGACTATTGCTCGGTCGGCGACATGGCGCGCCGCGACGCCGACGGCTACATCCACCTCGCCGACCGCAAGAGCAACATGATCATCTCCGGCGGCGAGAACATCTATCCCTCAGAGGTCGAGGCGCTGGTCGGCGCGCATCCCAGCGTCAAGGACATCGCGGTGGTCGGCCTGCCCGACGACAAATGGGGCGAGCGCGTTCATGCCGTGATCGTGCCGCGCGACGGCATGACGGTGAAGGAGTGCGAGCTGGTCGACTGGGCCAAGGAGCGTCTCGCCGGATTCAAGCGGCCGCGCAGCTACGCGTTCATCACCGACAGCGAGATGCCGCGCAACGCCACCGGCAAGATCCTGCACCGCGAGCTGAAGAAACGGTTTTCGTAAGGTGAGTGGTTGCAATGTGCTGCGGTCTGATATGTAGCTGCGATGCAGGCCGTTCTCAATTCCGCTCTTCCCATCTTCGCGCTGATCCTCACCGGGTTCCTGTGCGGCAGATTCGGTGTGTTCGATCGTACCGCGACCGACAATCTCAACCGCTTCGCGGTCTATCTGGCGCTGCCGGCGCTGATCTTCACGGCGATGTCCAAGATCGGCATCGAGCAGGTCAGCCAGTTCGGCTTCATCGGCGCCTTCTGCGGCGGCATCGCCGCGACCTTCGCCACCGGCTTCGTCATCAGCCGGCTGCGCGGCCGCCGTGTGGCGAACGCCAGCATCGAGGGGCTCGATGCCGGCTACAGCAATGTCGGCTTCATGGGCATTCCGATGTGCCTCCTGGTGTTCGGCCCCGACGGCGCACCGGCCTCGATCATCGCGACCTTGTTCACGGCCTGCGTGCTGTTCCTGTTCGCGATCGTCGTCGTCGAAATGGAGCTGCAGAAAGGCGCGACGCTCGGTGCCACCGTCGCCAAGGTCGCGCGCTCGCTGCTGACCAGCCCGCTGTTCATCGCACCGGTCGCGGGGCTCGCGATCGGTCTCAGCGGCTTCGCGCTCCCCGCGCCGTTCCTGAGTTTCACGACCTTGCTCGGCGGTGCGGCTTCGCCGGCGGCGCTGGTGTGCATCGGTCTCTTTCTCGCGCAGGAGCGCGTGGTGACGCGCGATGCGACCTCGATCGCCATCCTGGTCTCGCTGAAGCTCCTGATGCAGCCGGCGGTCACCGCGCTGCTCGCGTTCCACGTCTTTTCGATGCCGCCGCTGTGGTCGCATTCGGCCGTGATCCTCAGCGCGCTGCCGATCGGCTCGGGGCCGTTCACGATCGCCAAGCTCTACGGCCTCGAAGCCGGCGTCACCTCGGGATCGATCCTGGTTTCGCATATCTTTGCCGTCCTCACCGTCTCGCTGCTCGTGGCCTGGCTGGCGCCGGGCTGATCGCAATCTCATCCGGAGTGGTCCGATGAAAGTCTCGCCCGACAGTGCCGCCGACCTGATTGCCCGCCTGCTCAAGCGCCGGGGAGTCAACCGTGTGTTCGCGCTGTGCGGCGGCCACATCATGCCGATCTGGATGCGGCTCGACGCGGAGGGGATCCAGATCATCGACGTCCGCGACGAGCGTGCCGCGGTCCACATGGCGCAGGCGCATGCGGAGCTGACCGGCGAACTCGGCGTCGCGCTGGTGACGGCGGGGCCGGGCATGACCAATGCGATCACCGGCATCGCCAATGCCCACGTCTCGCGCGCGCCGGTGCTGGTGATGTCGGGCGGCAATCCGCGGCCGCAGGAGAACCGCGGCGGCTTGCAGGACATGGACCACACCCAGCTGGTGCGTTCGATTACGCGCTATGCGCGCACCGTGCGCGAGCCGTCGCTGGTGTTGCAGGAGCTCGACGAGGCGATAGCACGCGCCTTCGGCGATGGCGGCGAGCCCGGGCCGGTGTTCATCGATTTTCCGGTCGATACTTTGCGCGGGATCGTGCCCAGGGCGTTGCAGCTCGAGGAGCATCTCGCGCCGAAGCCGCGTGCGGCGACGCGGCCCGATCCGGCCGAGGTCGAGAAGGCGGTCGAGCTCTTGTGGTCGGCGCGCCGCGTGCTCGTCATCTCCGGCCGCGGCGCGCGCGGCGCGGGGCCCGAGCTGATCGGGCTGCTCGACCGGCTCGGCGCGGTTTATCTCGACACCGGCGAGAGCAGGGGGCTCGTGCCGGATGATCATCCGTCCGTGGTCGGCGCGATGCGCGGCGCCGTCATGGGCGATGCCGACGTGGTGCTGACGGTCGGCCGGAAGCTCGACTTCCAGCTCGCCTATGGCTCGCCCGCCGTGTTCAAGGACGCCAAATTCGTGCGCATCAGCGACACCGCGAGCGAACTGCGCGACAACCGCCGCGGCGCGGCCGAGATCCTGGCGTCGCCAGCCGAAACGCTGCGTGCAATCGTGGCGCTCGCCGGCAATCGCGAATCCGCCGTCGATCGGTCATGGGCGAGCAAGCTCCGCGCCGCGCATCAGGAGCGCGCGGCCAAGCTGAAGCAGAGCATGGCGACCGCGGCGCCCGGCTCGGACGGACGCCTGCATCCGAACCGGGTCTTGTCGGCGTTGCAGGAGGCGATCGGCAACGACGCCGTGGTCATCACCGATGGCGGTGATTTCCTATCCTTCGCCCGCGTCGGCCTCAGCGCCCCCCTGATGCTCGATCCCGGCCCGTTCGGCTGCATCGGCATCGGCGTGCCCTATGGCATCGCGGCCAGTCTCGCGTATCCCGACAAGCCCGTGGTGGTCGCGACCGGCGACGGCGCATTCGGCTTCAACGCGATCGAGGTGGATACGGCCGTGCGCCACAAGGCGCCGGTGCTGATCGTCGTCGCCAACAACGGCGCCTGGCAGATCGAGGTACATGACCAGACCGTCACGCATGGCAAGGTGGTCGGCACCAGGCTGCAATTCGCCGACCACGCCGCGATGGCCCGCGCCTTCGGCATGCACGCCGAGCGCGTCGAGACGGAGGAGCAGCTCGGCCCCGCTATCCGGCGCGCGCTGGCCAATCGTCCGGCGCTGCTCGACATGGTGGTGACACCGGAGGCGGTGTCGTCGGATGCCAAGA
>NZ_CAFJ01000311.1 GCF_000239795.1 Bradyrhizobium sp. STM 3809
GCGAGTTGTGACGAGCTTTTCGAGAAAACTTGGCATCCCAGGCAAACCTCTTCCCAACAGACCGCCCGGTAGGTTGATCGCGATAAGGCGGCGCTAACCCTTAGTTTCCGCGCCGCCGCAGCCACCGAGGTGACGCATGGCACTCGACAGCATGACGCTCGACATCGTAGCGACAATGGTCGCGGCGCTGCTTGGCGCCATGTTGCTGTATTTCGGACGGCAGGAGAACACGCCCGCGCTGCGCTGGTGGGGAGCTGCCTATATCCTCGGCGCGGTCGCGATCGCGCTGTGGACCTTGATCGGCGACCTCTACGGCGAGGTGGTCTCGCTGTTCCTGAGCTCGATCGGCCTGATCGCGACCGCCATGGTGTGGAACGCGGCGCGGGTCTTCCACGGCAAATCGCCGAGCGTGACCGGGCTGGCGATCGGGGCGATCGTGTGGATCGCCTCCGGCATGCTGCTCGATCCCGCGGCGCAGGCGCTGCGTCTCACGATCGGCGCCGCCATCGTCGTGATCTATGCGACGCTCACCGCGGCGCAGCTGTGGCAGGAGCGGCGCCGCACGCTGCAGAAGCGCTGGCCGGCGCTGTTGGTGCCGGCGATGCACGGCTTCGTCCTGATGCTGCCGATCCTGCTCGGCAACATGCTGCGCGACGGCGACGGCGCCTTTGCCGCCGCCTGGGTGACGATCTTCTCGATCGAGCTCGTGCTGTACGCCGTCGGCACGGTGTTCGTGATCTTCATGCTGGTGTCCGAGCGCATCGTCTCTGCGCACAAGCGCGCGGCGACCACCGATCCGCTGACCGGGCTGCTCAACCGCCGCGGCTTTGCCGATGCCTGCAACCAGCTGATCGAGCGCGAGGCGCGCGAGGCGAGGCCCGTGAGTGTCCTGATCTTCGATATCGATCATTTCAAGTCGATCAATGACCGCTTCGGCCATGCCGAGGGCGACGATGTCCTGAAGATCTTTGCCAAGGTCGTGGCCGACAATCTGCGGCTGACCGACCTGTCGGGGCGGATCGGCGGCGAGGAGTTCGCGGCGCTCTTGCCGTGCTCGATCGAGGAGGCGATGGTCGCCGCCGAGCGCGTGCGCGAGGCCTTCGCGGCCTCCGGCGTGGTGTGCGAGGAGAAGCCGGTCGACACCACGGTCAGCATCGGCGTGGCCGGTGGGCCCGCGGGCACCGAACTCGATGTGCTGCTCGCTGCGGCCGACACCGCGCTCTACAAGGCCAAGCGCTCGGGCCGCAATCGCGTCGAGGCTTCGGCGGAACTGCCGCTGTCGCTGGAGCGCTACCGCCGCCAGCGCGCGGCTGCAGCGTCGGCCGCCGCGCCTGCGGCTCCAGGGCAGGCGGCGATCTCCAGCTGACGCGGCTTCCGCTGCCCCGGGGTCTGGGCTAGACAAGCGCTCCAGACACCAGGGGAGGCCGACCAAGCATGATCACGGAAATCGCCCAGATCGACGTCAAGCCCGGCACGGAGAAGGATTTCGAGGCTGCGGTTGCCAAGGCGCGCGCCGCCTTCGGCCGCTCCAAGGGCTTTCACGGCTTCGAGCTGCACAGATCGATCGAGAAGCCGCAGCGCTACCGGCTGATGGTGAAGTGGGAGACGCTGGAAAACCATACGGTGGATTTCCGCGGCTCGGAGAATTTCACCGAATGGCGCGGCCTGGTCGGCCAGTATTTCGCCGCGCCGCCGGATGTCGAGCACACCGAGACAGTGCTGACCTCGGCCGGCTGAGCCGCGGAGCGCGCCATGACTCGTGACGAGCTGGTCGCCGCCTATTCCGCGGCGGGGCGGCACTATCATGGCCTTGCTCATATCGAGGATTGCCTGGCGCGCCTCGATGCCGTCACCGGTCTGAGCCCGCGCGATCGCGAGATCCTGAGTCTCGCGATCTGGTGGCACGATGTGGTCTATGACCCCACGCGCGCCGACAATGAGGAGCAGAGCGCTGATCTCGCCGAGCGTCACGTGCCGCCTGAGCTGCGCGACGAGGTCGGCCGCCTGATCCGGCTGACCCGCACTCACGACGTCGCGCCGGGCGACAGGCGCGGCGCGCTGCTCGTCTCGATCGATCTCGCCGTGCTCGGCGCCGATCAGGCGACCTACGACGCCTATGCGAGCGCGATCCGGCGCGAATACGCGCATGTACCCGACGACGTCTACCGCGCGGGCCGTGCCGCCGTGCTTCGACGGTTTGCCAGCCGCCCGGTGATTTATGCGGATGCGGAGTTCGCGGCCGCGCTCGAGCAGCGGGCGCGCGCCAACCTCGCGCGCGAGCTGCGCGCGCTCCAATGGCCGCCGGCGGCGGGCTGACGCGCTCACGCTCGCTCGCGGTACATGGCGATTCCGAGCAGGCCGACCGCCGCTGCGAAGAGGATGTAGTAGACCGGGGCGGACTTGTCGCCCGTGACCTGCACCAGCCAGGTATTGATGAACGGCGCCAGGCCGCCGAACAGCATCACGCCGAGATTGTACATCAGCGACGCGCCGGTGGCGCGGACCCCGACAGGGAAGATCTCGGTCATGAACGCCGGCAACGCGCCGCCGAGCACGCCGAGGATCAGGCCGACGGTCTGTAGCTGCCAGAGGTGCGCGGTGCTCGGCTCGGCCACCAGCTGTTTGAACAGCAAGACGTAGAAGATCGGATAGAGCAGCAGCGCCGGCACGATGACGCGTCGCCGGCCGATGCGGTCCGACAGCATGCCCGAGGCGAGACCGAGCGGAATGTTGCTGAGGCTGACCACGAGCAGCCCGAGCTGCGCGTCGGCCAGCGGCAACTTGAGCTCGCTCGCGGCATAGGCCGGCAGGAAGACGCCGCCGACATAGTAGATCGCCGTACCAGCCGCGATCAGGCCGAACGAGGCCATCAGCTCGCGCGGATGCTCCGCGAACAGCTGCCCGAGCGGGGTCCTTTTTGCGGGCGCCGCACTCGCTGCCCGCTCCGCCAGATAGGCCTGGAATTCCGGCGATTCGTCGCATCTCCGGCGCAAATACCAGCCGACGGGCCCGATCAGGATCCCCAGGATGAACGGCACCCGCCAGCCCCAGCTGGCGAAATCCGCAGCCGGAAGCGTCTTGCCGAGCGCGACCGCCAGCAACGCGCCGAGTGCGAAAGCGAGCGCCTGCGACACGGTCTGGAAGGCGCCATAGAAGCCCTTGCGCCCGGGCGGCGCGAACTCGATCAGCATGGCGCTCGCCGAGCCGAACTCGCCGCCGGCCGAGAAACCCTGGATCAGTCGCGCGAGCAGCAGCAGGAGCGGCGCGGCAATGCCGATCGATTCGAAGGTCGGCAGCACGCCGATCAGGCCGGTGCCGATGGCCATCATCGTGATCATCGCGACCAGCGCCGCCTTGCGCCCGTAGCGGTCGGCGTACAAGCCGAACACCAGTCCACCGAGCGGGCGCGCCACGAAGGCGAGCCCGAACACGGCAAAGGTGGAGAGCAGCGAGGCCAATGGATCGCCGGCGGGAAAGAACAGCTTGCTGATGGTTGCGGCGAACAGCCCGAACACGGTGAAGTCGAACCATTCGAGCGCATTGCCGATGGTCGAGGAGATCACGACACGGCGGCGCATCGCATCGCTTACGGCCTGTTGCATCGCTCAACCATCCGTTCGAGTCATGCGGCTGCGCGCTCCACTCCCGGCGCAGGCAGCCATGCTGGGCCATGCGCATGTTCAAGCGACGCCCGACCGTCTGCACAACGGCGAGCGGTCGGCCTGAACTCTGCGCGCAAATGAGATTCGGATCATGCGGCGCCAGTCACGCGATCGCATCGTCTCGAGAAGATGATGAACAACCGACGTGCACAGCGCAGACAACTTGCATCATCCGATCAGAGCAGGGCGTGCTTTTCAAGTGAGGTTCCTTGAAATCCACGCTGGCGCCGGATCGCATCGCTGCTGTTGCAACCTGCGCGAAAGCGAACCTCCGATCAGCGGTGGGAATGCAACCCGCGCAACAGCCGCATGAGCGAATGAGGCTTGCATTTCAATGCTGCTCAACGTGCAATGAGTCCGAACGCCCTCGCCGGGGCACCGCGCCGCCGTGCCGCTTGCGCCCGATCGACGCGGCTGCGGATGCACCACGCTTACAATTCGAATCGAGCCGCGCTCGTCACTGGGAATATCAACATGCCGATCATCAACCGCGCCGCTGAGCTCGCCGAGGACGCCAAGGTCTGGCGCCGGGATTTCCACCAGCATCCCGAGCTGCAATACGAGGTGCACCGGACGGCCGCGCGCGTCGCCGAGCTGCTGACGTCGTTCGGCGTCGACGAGGTTGTGACAGGCATCGGCCGCACCGGTGTCGTCGGCGTCATCCGCGGCCGCGAGCCGTCGTCCCGGGTGATCGGCCTGCGAGCCGACATGGATGCGCTGCCGCTGCAGGAGACCAGGGACATCCCGCACAAATCGACCATTCCGGGCCGGATGCACGCCTGCGGGCATGATGGCCACACGGCGATGCTGCTCGGCGCGGCGCGCTATCTCGCCGAGACGCGCAACTTCGCCGGCACTGCCGTCGTGATCTTCCAGCCGGCCGAGGAGGGCGGGGCCGGCGGCCGCGCGATGGTCGAGGACGGCCTGATGGAGCGCTTCGGCATCGAGGAGGTCTATGGCCTGCACAATGCGCCGGGCATGCCGCTCGGCAACGTCTCGACGCGCGTCGGCGCCGTCATGGCGGCCGCCGACACCTTCGAGGTGCGCCTCAAGGGCCTCGGCGGCCACGCCGCACGCCCGAACAAATGCGTCGACCCGATCATCGCCGGCGCGCAGATCGTGACCGCGTTGCAGACCATCGTGGCGCGCAACGTCGATCCGGTCGAGAGCGCGGTGCTGTCGATCACGCGCTTCCATGCGGGGACCTCGGCCGACAACATCATCCCGCAGACCGCTGTCATCGGCGGCACCGTGCGCACGCTCGACGAAGAGGTCCGCCGCCTGATGGACGAGCGCTTCAAGAGCGTCGTGACAGGGCTTGCGAACGGCATGGGCGTCGAGGTCGAGATCGACTACGAATGGGGTTATCCCGTCGTCATCAACCACGCCGAGCAGACCGCGTTCGCGGCCCAGGTGGCGCGCAGCGTCGTCGGGCCGGACCAGGTCAACACCGACATGCCGCCGCGGCTCGGCGGCGAGGATTTTGCCTACATGCTGCAGGCCCGGCCGGGCGCCTTCGTGTTCATGGGCATCGGCGACGGTGCGGGCGTGCATCACCCCGAATACGACTTCAACGACGACGTGATCCCGCACGGCATCAGCTATTGGGCCAAGCTCGTCGAGACGGCGATGCCGGCTGGCTGAACGGCCGACGCTCAGATCGCCGCCGCGGCGTCCTCGGTGTGGCGGTCGCTCTTGAAATAGTCGATCATGACCTTGGCGATCGCCATCAGCGGCAGCGCCAGCGTCAGGCCCCAGACACCGAACACGATGCCGAGCAGGATCTGGAACGCGAACAATGTCGCCGGCGGGATGTCCAGCGCCTGGCGCTGGATCAGCGGCGTCAGCACATAGCTCTCCATCGCGTGCACGCCGAGGAACAGCACGAAGGCCGAGACGGCCGCGACCCAGCCCGAGGCGAGGCTGGCCAGCACCACGATGACGCCGGCGATGATCGCGCCGACGGTCGGGATGAAGGCGAGCAGGCCGGCCTGGATGCCGAGGATGAACGAGCTCTGCACGCCGATGATCGCAAGCCCGATCCAGGTCACCAGGAACACCGCGAACATCGTGGTGATCTGCGCGATCAGCCAGCGCTCGAGCGTGTAGCTGATGCGGTCGATGATCACGGTGGCCTGGTCGCGGTACTTCGCCGGCGCCAGGAACAGCAAGCCGCTGCGATACACCGCCGGCTGGGCGGCAAAGGCGAGGCCCAGGAACAGCACGATGAAGAAGTTGCCGACGGCGCTCACGGTGCCCAGCAGCAGCTTGAAGGTCTGGCTGACGATCGCGCCGCCGGAGGAGGCCAATGCGCTCGGCGAGGGCAGGCCGCCCGGGAGGCCATGGGACGGCGCCTGCGTCGGCGTGGTCGAGCCGCCGTCGGGGGCGGAGGTCGCCTGCGTCCCGGCGTTGAAGTCGAAGAAGCTCGTATCGATGCCGTTGCGGTCGAGGAAGCCCTTGATGTTGCCGAGCTGCGACTTGATCGTGTCGCTGAGCACCTTGGCCTGCTCGGCAATGGTGGTGCCGCCGAGGAAGACGATGCCGACGAGCAGGGCCGCCAGCGCCAGACAGACGATGGCGAGCCGCAGCGGATGCGGCCAGGGCAGCACACGGCCGAGCAGGGTCGTCATCGCGTTGAGCGCGACGCCGAGCAGCATGCCGGAGAACAGCAGGAACAGCGCGGCAGCGTAATACCAGCTGAAGGCGAGCGTCGCCATGAACAGGATCACGCCGATGCCGCCCACCGTGATGGCCCAAGCCAGGTCGCTGCGGTGCTCGCTGCGGGCCTGGAGGCGCGGGTCTGCGGGGGCGGTCATGCGGCATCCTCTGTGCTGATCGGCCGCCCCACATTGGCGAAAACCGCTGCCGGATCAAGCGCGGGCTTGCGGCATGGTGTTGCATGTCGACATCCGCCGCGTTGTCCGGAAACGGCATTGGGGACCCGCGCGCGCGTCGGTTGATCCGGCAGGGGGACAGGGGCATGATTTGCGAAAGGCATGATTTGTGCCTTCCGCGGGAGAGAAACGGAAAAAACGGAAAAGAGGGCCATGAAGCGTCCGGTCGTCGGCGT
The DNA here is from genome assembly GCF_000239795.1 of Bradyrhizobium sp. STM 3809. GTDB lineage: Bacteria > Pseudomonadota > Alphaproteobacteria > Rhizobiales > Xanthobacteraceae > Bradyrhizobium. Next base: position 6,733 of record NZ_CAFJ01000311.1, read on the forward strand.
GATCGGCAACAGCCATCGCGTCGAGAACAGGTTCACCGTGCAGATGGTGGGCGAGCGCAATCTGAGCGCCGTGGCCGAGGTCGCCGGCGCGCTGCCGCTGATGTTTGCCGGCGTGCCGGAGATTACCGACATCGCGGCGCTGCTCGACGTCGTCGATGGCGTGGTGCTGACCGGCGCCCGCGCCAACGTGCATCCGACGCGCTTCAACACCGAGCCGAGCGTGAAGCACGAACCCTACGATGTCCACCGCGACGAGGTCGCGCTGCAGCTGTCGGAGGCCTGCGTCGCCAGGGGCATTCCGCTGTTCGGCATCTGCCGTGGCCTGCAGGAGATGAACGTCGCCTTCGGCGGTTCGCTGCATCCGGAGATCCGCGAGATTCCCGGCCGCATGAACCATCGCATGCCGAGGCTGGAGAACGGCGAGATTCACCCCGACCCGACCGTCGTGTTCGCCGACCGCCACGAGGTCAAGCTGACGCCCGGCGGCGCCTTCGCAGCGATCCTCGGCTGCGACTGCATCAAGGTGAACTCGCTGCACGGCCAGGGCATCCTCGAGCCCGGCGATCGCGTGATCATCGAGGGCATCGCCGAGGACGGCACCATCGAGGCGATCCGCATCGCCGAGGCGCCGAGCTTCGCGCTGGGTGTCCAATGGCACGCCGAGTACGACCCGCAGAAGAACCCGATCAATCGCAAGCTGTTCGAGGCCTTTGGCGAGGCGGTAAGGAAGCGGCGTCTGGCGGCCTGACATCCGCGGTGAACCGGCGTCGTGCCGCGCCAGACCAAGCTGCTGGGTCACCTCCTCATGCTCCCGACGAAAGGTCCTGGATGCGCCACGTCTTGATCATTGCGGCCTTGTTTCTTGCCTCTCCCGCCCTTGCGCAGACAGCGCCGCCGACCGAAGGACCGATCAGCTGCACGTCGCCCATCGCGGCCACCGACACCGCCAACAGCCTCAAGCAGCGTTTTGGCGACGAGGCGGTGATGCAGGATCTGCCGGGCGCGGAGGGCGAGACGTACAAGGGGCTGGTGCTGTTTCCGCGCGCGATGGACCGCCGCATCGAGGTCGGCTTCATCGAGGACAAGGCGGCGACGGTGTCCGGCTTCACCCTGCGCGACACGGCCAAGACGAGCCGCTGGAGCGTTGCCGGCATCAGCATCGGCGCGAGCCTCGCGGCCGTCCAGAAAGCCAACGGCAAGCCTTTCGCGGTGGCGGGCTTCGGCTGGGACTATGGCGGCTACGTCACCGACTTCAAGAACGGCGCACTGGGGCGGACTCTGCCGGGCGGCTGCTCGGTGACGATACGCTTCGGCACCGAAAAGGACACGCCCCGGGCCCTCTCGGGTGATGGTGTGAAGGTGACGTCCGATAACCCGGCGCTGCTGAAGCTCGCGCCTGTGGTGACCGAGATCGGCGTGAATTTCGCTGCGAAGTGATCGCGGTCGTCCCTGCCGCGGGAAAGCGCCACCCGGCCATCGGGAGGATCCGTCACAGCCTTGAAATCGCGCAAGCCGATCTTGGTTCACGGCATTTTCGTCCGGAGCGAGGGCGAGTTGCCGATCTCGTCCTGGGGTAGGTCGGCCGACGATCCGGTGATCCTGGTCGGCCATTGTGCCGAAGCCCATGCCTGTCTCGCTGATCCACCACACGATGTTTCCAAACGGCCCGCCGCAGTCCCGCGGCGCATCCGCGCCCGGGTCATGCTGCAATCATCGCCCTGAGAGGGCGCGGGGAAGA
>NZ_CAFJ01000310.1 GCF_000239795.1 Bradyrhizobium sp. STM 3809
TCGCTGCGGCAGCAGCTTCGTTTTTGGAACCGCAGGCCTATCAGTCGGCCGTCAGGATATCCGGCTCCTTGAAGTTCGCCGGATCGAGCTCCCACTTCTTCAAGAGCTCCTGGTGGATGCCGGCCTTCTGAACCTCGATCAGTGCTGCCATCACGGCATCACGGAAATTGGGCTTGTCCTTGGGCACGGCAATGCCGACCGAATAGGGGATGGTCACGGCGATCGCCTTCTCCAGCTTGTCCGGATAGGCCTTCACCGCCTGGTCGACCGTGTTGACGTCGTTGACATAGGTGTCGGCCCGGCCGGCCAGGATGGCCTGGATGCAGTTGGCGTTGTTGTCGTAGAGCTGCAGGGTCGGCTCCGGCTTGCCGGCTTCCTTGCACTTGGGCCCCAGCTCCTGGATCAGCGGCACCTCGACATAACCGGTGTTCTCGGCCGCGGCCGCGCCGCACATCGAGAGATTGATGCCGTTGATGCCCTTCGGGTTGCCCTTGGCGACCAGAACGCCGTCGAACACCTTGGAGTAGGTGATGAAGTCGGCCGCCTTGGCGCGCTCCTTGGTGGCGTAGATGTCGGAGATGACGATGTCGGCCTGACCGCTGGCCAGCGTCGTCAGCAGCGCGGCGAACGTCACCGGCTTGTAGGTCAGCTTGAAGCCGAGGCAGTCGCCGATGGCCTCGCCGAGATCGATGTCGAAACCGACATATTTGCTCGGATCCTTCGGGTCGATCGACTCATAGCCCGGGGTGTGCGGGTTGATCGCGTTGACGAGCGTCTTGCCCTTCCAATCCGGATATTTTTCCTTCAGTGCCGCGCAGCCCGCGGGCGTCGCTGCCTGCGCGTCCATGGGGGCGAGAAGTGCCGCCGCGATGATGGCGCCGAGCGCGGCAAGCCACGCGCGTCGCGTCCCGGTGAATAGCCTTGTCTGCATGTTGCCAGCTCCTTCGAACGATGTTGTCGCGCTGGTCCGGCGGTGCATGGGTGCCGTCGCCCCGGTCCAAGCTTGGCCGAAGCTTAGGTGCGTGCCCGCGCGGATGACTTGTCCGGGGACGCACAAAATCTTGGATCGCGCCGGTGCAAGATTTGAGCAGTCATTGCCCAAAACGACGCCGCTGCGACGGATGGCCACGACGGTCGGTGGCGCGTCGATCGACTTGCTTGAATTTCGAAAATCGAAAACCGTGCGGCTTCGATGAGCGTCCTGCAAGCGCTCGTCTAGCGCCGAGATGGAGCGGCCGGCGACTCACGCGTCAGGATCGTGGCAGCGCATGGCCGCTCGCCCATGCACATGTGCATTGCGATAAGCCCTCCCGCAGACTTGGCGGCAGCGGGGCTGCCGACTACGATGCCGCCACTCGAGCTGCTCATCTGTTTGTTGAGGTGTCCGCAATGCTGTTCCGTTTTACGGGACAAGTTTCTTTCGGCCAATTCGCAGTGCGGACACTGATCGTCGTCGCCTATGCCGTCATCTTCGCGCCCGTCGTGATGATCGTGATGACGAGCTTCTTTGCGCCGGAGATCGTCAGCTTTCCGCCGCCGGCGCTGTCGCTGAAATGGTACCCGAACGCCCTGAGCAAGCCCGAATTCCTGCGTGGCCTCGTGACCAGCTTCCAGGTCGCGTTGCTGTCGACCGCAATCGGCGTGCCGCTCGGCACCGCGGCGGCGCTCGCGATCGTGCGCGGCGAGTTCCGCGGGCGGCAGGCGCTGTCATCCTTCCTGCTGGCGCCACTGGCGGTGCCGGGTGTGGTCGCCGGTTCCGGGCTCTACATGTTCTACGTTCTGGCCGAGGACCTGCTCGACCGCGACATCAAGGCGACCACCGGAGGCCTCGTTGCCGCGCACACGCTGCTCGCGATTCCCTGGACGGTGCGACTGGTCGTCGCCAGTCTGCAGGGCCTCGACCGCGCCGCCGAGGAGGCGGCGGCCAATCTCGGCGCCAGCCCGTTGACGGTGTTTCGCCGCATCACCCTGCCGATGATGCGCTCCGGCATCGTCGCGGCGGCGATGTTCTCCTTCATCCAGAGCTTTGAAAATCTCGATCTGTCGATGCTGCTGGTCGGACCCGGACGGATCACGCTTCCCGTGGCCATGCTCAACTATCTCGAATTCCGCATCGATCCGACGCTCGCCGCCGTCGCCACCGTACAGATCGTGCTGGTCGGACTGCTGATGGTGATCACCGATCGCTTCGTCAAACTGTCGCGGGTGGTGTGATGGCGCAGCTCACCATCGAACAGCTCACCAAGCGCTTCGGCACCTCCATCGGCGTGGAAGGTCTCGATCTCTCGGTCGGCGAGGGCGAGCTGGTCGCGCTGCTCGGCCCGTCCGGCTGCGGCAAGACGACGACCTTGCGCATGGTCGCGGGCTTCCTGCCGCCGACCAGTGGCCGCGTGCTGTTCGACCGCGAGGACGTCACGCAATTGCCGGCCTACAAGCGCGCCACCGGCATGGTGTTCCAGTCCTACGCGCTGTTCCCGCATATGAGCGCGGCCGACAATGTCGGCTTCGGCCTGGAGATGCGCGGCCTCGGCGCGGCTGAGCGCAGGACCGAGATCGAGAAGGCGCTGAAGCTGGTGCGGCTGTCGCATCTCGCTGACCGGCTGCCGCGGCAATTGTCCGGCGGCCAGCAGCAGCGTGTGGCGCTGGCGCGCGCGCTGGTGATCAATCCGCGCATCTTCCTGCTCGACGAACCCCTGTCGAATCTCGATGCCAAGCTGCGCGCCGAGGTGCGGCTCGAGATCCGCGCGCTGCAGCAGCGGCTCGGCCTGACCACGCTGATGGTGACGCATGACCGCGAGGAGGCGCTGACCATGGCCGACCGCCTCGTGGTGATGGAGGGCGGCCGCGTGCGCCAGATCGGCACGCCGCAGCAGCTCTACGATTCGCCGGTCGATGCGTTCGTGGCCGACTTCGTCGGACGCTGCAACATCCTGACCGGCCGGCGTGCGAATGAGAGCGAGTTCCGCACCGGCGGCGGCCTGCTGCTCCCGGTCGATGTCGTCAGCGGCGAACGCGAGGATGCCGACGCCTTCGCGCTGCGCCCGGAACGGATTGGCATCGTGCCCGGCGACGCGGGCGAGGTGCGCGGCCGCGTGCAGGCGATCACCTATATGGGCGCGCAGACCGAATATGTCGTGGCGCTGGGCGACGAGACGCTGGTGGCCGTCAGGCCGACGCCGGACGCCGGCGAACCGCTGGCCGCGCTCAAGCCCGACGATACCGTGTCGTTGCAATGGGACCGCAAGGTCCCGCGTCTCGTGCCGCAATCGTCCAAGTCAATCGTTCATCCCAAGCGAGAGGTTCTCCCATGATTTCGCGACGTCATTTTCTTTCCGCCAGCGCCGGCGTCGCCGCGCTGGCCTCCGGGCTGCCGAGCGCTCGCGCCGAGGGCGGACAGGTGGTGGTCGGCACCTGGGGCGGCGACTATGGCCAGCTGCTGTCGGACATCATCGACAAGCCGATCATGGCGCCGAAGGGCTATGAGATCGTGCAGGACGTCGGCAGTCAGGATCCACGCAAGACCAAGCTGCTGGCCGAGCGGCAGAGCCGCCGCGGCTCGATGGACGTGTCATGTCTCTCCGACAGCGACAATTACATCGTGTCGCAGTCGGACGTGTTCGAGAAGGTCGATGCGGCGCAGGTCAAGCGGCTCGACAAGGTGTTCCCGGAGCTCAGGAGCGAGATCGCGATCCCGCACATCTATTCGGCGCAGGTGATCCTCTACAACACCAACCAGGTGAAGACGCCGCCGCAATCCTTCGCCGATCTCTGGGATCCGAAGTGGCGCGGCAAGATCGGCCTCGCCGACATTCTCTATCCCAACAACACGCTGGCCGCGGCGCTCGCCGGCGGCGGCGGCGTCAGCAATCTCGATCCGGCCGAGAAGAAGCTGATGGAATGGCGCTCGCTCGACGTGAAGATCTATCCGTCGAACGAGGCCCTGGCGGCGGCGCTGAAGTCTGAAGAGGTGTGGTTGACGACGATGTGGCTTGCCCGCGGCTTCATGTGGAAGAAGTCCGGCATTCCGCTCGCCCATGTCGTGCCGAAGGAGGGAACGCCCGCGATCGTGTTCCAGGCCTCGGTGCCGAAGAACGCCAAGAACAAGGCCGGTGGCTTCGCCTATCTCGACGCGATGCTCGACGCCAAGGCGCAAGGCGGCTTCGCCGACAAGATGGGCTACGTCCCGACCGTCACCGATGCGCCGCTGCCGGAGGATCTCGCCAAGCAGGTCAGCCTCACCGAGGCCGAGCGCGCGCGGCTCTTGAAGCCGGACTATACCTATGCCGCAGGACGCGCCCAGCGTACGCTCGACTTCTGGAACAAGGAGTTCAAGGCCTGAGCCGCGAATCTGAGCTCCTGCGGCTCCGGCCGCAGGAGCACGCGGCCGATCCGCCGCTCATCTGCAATCGGAGCTCGCGCGATGGCGCTGCTGGTCGTCCCTGCCTGTCTCTTGGTCCTGGCACTGCTGGTCGGGCCGATGATCCTGATGTTCAGGATCTCGCTCAACCAGTTCAGCCCGAGCCAGCTGATGGTTCAGGCGCTGTCGCCGGACAATTACATCAAGGCCGCGACGGACCCGTATTATCAGCAGATCATCCTGGCCACGCTCGGCATCGCTTTGCTCTGCACTCTGCTCACGCTGATCCTGGCGTTTCCGGCGGCCTACTGGCTCGGCCGCATGGAGAGCCGCTGGAAGAGCCTCGTGGTGATCGCCACGCTGTTCCCGCTGCTGGTCGGCAATGTCGTGCGCTCGGCCGGCTGGATGGCGCTGTTCGCGCGCGACGGCCTGATCAATGCCAGCCTGTTGAAGCTCGGCCTGATCTCGGCGCCGCTCGAGATCATGTACACCACCAAGGCCGTGATCATCGGCATCATCGCGGTGGTGCTGCCCTACATGATCCTGACGCTGTCGGCGGTGATCGAGAGCATTCCGCGCGATCTCGAATATGCCGCCGCCAATCTCGGCGCCTCCGGCGCGCGGGTGTTCTGGCGCGTGATCCTGCCGCTGTCCGGCCCGGGCGTCGCCGCCGGCTCGATCCTGGTGTTCGTTTTGTGCATGAACACCTATGCAACGGCGGTGCTTCTCGGCGGTCCCCGATTCACGATGATGGCGCCGGCGGTCTACGACCAGTTCGTGCGCGGCAACAACTGGCCGATGGGCGCCGCGCTCGCCTTCATGCTGCTCGCGGTGACCATGACCTTCACGGTCTTCGGCAGCGTCGCGTTCGCGCGGAAGTATAGGGCGGGATGACGGCAGACGCCGTCATTGCGAGGAGCGCAGCGACGAAGCAATCCAGACTTGCTTTCTGGCCCTGGATTGCTTCGCTGCGCTCGCAATGACGGAAAGACGAATCGTAGGGTGGGCAAAGGCGCACAGCGCCGTGCCCACCGCGATGCACGGAAAATACGCGTGGTGGGCACGCTGCGCTTTGCCCACCCTACACGACGACAACGAGGATACGCAGGCATGACCGACCAAGCCACACTGCCCGGCGATGAGCTCGCCGTCATCCGGAA
>NZ_CAFJ01000309.1 GCF_000239795.1 Bradyrhizobium sp. STM 3809
TTTGCGGGCCATGACCGAATCGCAGCAGGACCGCTGGCCAAGGTGGCGCTGGCGCTGAAGCACGCCCCGGCGAGCCCGGCGCCCGTGATCATTTTCAGCGACCGCACCGGGCGGCCGATCGACCTCGACCTGCGCGGCAGCGACCGCGAGATCCTGGCCAGGCTCGCGGGCGGCCCGGCCATGCCGGCCGAGCCGACCCCCCAGGAGCCGCGGGGCCGCGGCCGCCCCAGGCTCGGTGTCGTCGCCCGTGAAGTGACGTTGCTGCCCGAGCATTGGGAATGGCTGGGCGCGCAGCCCGGCGGCGCCTCCGTGGCCCTGCGCAAGCTGGTCCATGAGGCGCGCCGCGCCAGCGGCGACAAGGACCGCGCCCGCGAGGCGCGTGATGCCGCCTATCATTTCATGTCGGCGATGGCCGGCAATCTGGCGAACTTCGAGGAGACGGCCCGGGCGCTGTTCGCGGACGATCTCACCCGCGTCACGGCTTTGATTGTAGACTGGCCCGCCGACATCCGCGACCATGTGATGGCGCTCGCGCAGCGCCACCACGCCGATTGAGATCTGTTCCTCTTAGATCTGTTTTCGAGCAGCCGACGGGAGCCGCGATCGGGTGGGCTCCCGTTCAATTCATTCCAACACGAGCCGCCGGAATTTCCGCGCGGCCGACGGATTTTTGCCGTGACAACGCCCGCGTCCCTCCGCAAGCCGTTCCTGATGTTTCTCGCGCCGATGATGCTGAGCAACATCCTGCAATCGCTGTTCGGCACCATCAACAACGTCTATCTCGGCCAGATGATCGGCGTCGACGCGCTCGCCGCGGTGTCGGTGTTCTTTCCGGCGATGTTCTTCTTCATCGCCTTCGTCATGGGACTCGGTTCCGGCGCCAGCGTGCTGATCGGCCAGGCCTGGGGCGCCAAGGAGCCGGCGAAGGTGAAGGCGATCGCCGGTACGACCTTGACCATCACGTTGCTGCTCGCTGTGTTGATCGCGGTCGGCGGCCTCTACAGCCGCGAGCTGCTGACCGCGCTCGCGACGCCTGCCAACATCATCGATGCGGCCAGCGGCTATGCGCGGATCATGATGCTGACGATGCCGCTCACCTTCGCCTACATCATGCTGTCCTCGCAGATGCGGGCGGTCGGCGACACGGTCACGCCGCTTGCCGCGCTCGCCGCCTCGACCACTCTGGGGCTGGTGCTGACGCCGATGTTCATCCGCGGCTGGCTCGGCGTCCCGCAGCTCGGTGTCGCCAGCGCCGCCTGGGCATCGGCGAGCTCCACCCTGATCACGCTGACATCGCTCCATGTCTTCCTGCGCCGGCGCAAGCATCCGCTGGCGATCGACGCGGCGTTCATCCGGGGCATGCGGCCGGATCCGGCGCTGCTGCGGGTGGTGCTGCGGCTCGGCATTCCCGCAGCGATCGGCATGATCGTGATGTCGCTGGCCGAGATGGTGCTGATCGGTCTCGTCAACGGCTTCGGCTCGGACGCGACCGCGGCGTACGGCGCCGTCAACCAGGTGCTCGGCTATGTGCAGTTTCCGGCGCTGTCGATCGCGATCTCGGTATCGATCTTCGGCGCCCAGGCGATCGGCCGCGGCAACGCGGAGCAGATCGGCCGCATCGTTCGCACCGGCGTCGAGATGAACCTGGTGCTGACCGGCAGCCTGGTCGCGATCGGCTATCTGTTCTCGCGGACACTGATGGGCTTCTTCATCAACGATCCCGCGGTCATCGAGGTGGCGCAGCGCTCGCTGCACATCGTGCTGTGGAGCTCGGTGCTGTTCGGCATGTCCACGACGTTCTCGGCGGCGATGCGCGCGTCGGGCACGGTGTGGACGCCGCTGGCGATCTCGGCCTTCTGCATCGCCGTGATCGAGGTGCCCGCCGCCACCTGGCTCAGCCGGGCCATCGGCCTCGACGGCGTCTGGTGGGCCTATCCGATCACGTTCACGGCCATGGCGCTGCTGCAGATGAGCTTCTATCTGCTGGTCTGGCGCAAGCGGACGATCCGGAAGATGATCTGAGGCACGCCGCATATCGCCCATCTGGCGAAATATGATGACTATCATAAAACCCTGGACGACGCCGGCCCGCCGGACCACAATGCGCGAAACGTTCGAGGAGACCGCCCGTGAGCCGACCCGCACCGGAGTTCATGTTCGATTTCGGCAGCCCCAACGCCTTTCTCAGCCACGAGGCGATTCCGGCGATCGAGAAGCGCATCGGCGTCCAGTTCGTCTACGTGCCGGTGCTGCTCGGCGGCATCTTCAAGGCCACCAACAACCGGTCGCCCGCCGAAGCCTATGCCGGCATCAAGAACAAGCGCGAGTTCCACGAAGTCGAGACGCAACGTTTCCTCAATCGCTTCCACGTGCAGCCATGGGTCTGGAACCCGCATTTCCCGGTAAATACGCTGAACCTGATGCGGGCGGCGGTCGCCGCGCAGCTCGAAGGCGTATTCGAGACATACGTCGATGCAGCCTTTCATCATATGTGGCGCGAGCCGAAGAAGATGGAGGACCCGGAGATCGCCATCGCCGCCATCAATTCCTCCGGGCTCGACGGCGCCAAGCTCTTTGCGCGCGCGCAGGAGCCGGAGGTGAAGGCGAAGCTGGTCGAGAACACCCAACGCGCCGTCGAGCGCGGCGCGTTCGGCTCGCCGACCTTCTTCGTCGGCAACGAGATGTTCTTCGGCAAGGAGCAGCTGCGCGACGTCGAGGACTATATTCTCGGGAGGTAATTGCCCGTCATTGCGAGCGAAGCGAAGCAATCCAGGGCTACGCTCACGACTCTGGATTGCTTCGCTTCGCTCGCAATGACGACGTGGTGAGAACGGAGACCAGCATGCAACAGCGTAATGCCACCGTGGCCGTCATTGGCGCCGGCGACTACATCGGCGCCGAGATCGTCAAGAAGTTCGCCTCCGAAGGTTTCACCGTGTTCGCCGGACGGCGCAACGGCGACAAGCTGGCGCCGCTCGTGGCGGAGGTCGAGGCTGCGGGCGGGCGGATCGTGGCGCGGTCGCTCGATGCGCGCAAGGAGGACGAAACCACCGCCTTCCTCAACGACGCCGACACGCACGCGCCGCTGGAGGTCGTCATTTTCAACGTCGGCGCCAACGTCAATTTCCCGATCCTGGAGACGACGGACCGCGTGTTCCGCAAGGTGTGGGAGATGGCGTGCTGGGCCGGCTTCGTCGCGGGGCGCGAGGCGGCCCGGCTGATGCTGCCGCGCGGCGGCGGCAAGATCTTCTTCACCGGCGCCACCGCCTCGCTGCGCGGCGGCTCAGGCTTCGCGGCGTTCGCCTCCGCCAAGTTCGGCCTGCGCGCGGTGGCGCAGTCGATGGCGCGCGAGCTGATGCCGCAGAACATCCATGTCGCCCACCTGATCATCGATTCCGGCGTCGACACCGCCTGGGTGCGCGAACGCCGCGCCCAGCTCTGGGGCAAGGAGGCGCTGGACAATCCCGACCTGCTGATGCCTCCGGCCTCGGTCGCCGGCGCCTACTGGCAGCTCTACCAGCAGCCGAAGAGCGCCTGGACGTTCGAGATGGAGATCCGGCCGTTCGGAGAGAAATGGTGAGCGGGCGAATAGCGAAGACGGAGTAGCGTATAGGGAATGGATCCCATCCCCATTCGCTACTCGCCATTCGCCACGCGCTTCGGCATGATGCGGCCCGCTTACAGAAGGACCTTCCCATGCGCATTCTCGTCGTCGGCGCCGGCGCGATCGGCGGTTATTTCGGCGGCCGGCTGCTGCAGTCCGGCGCCGATGTCACGTTCCTGGTCCGCCCCCGGCGCGCCGCCGAGTTGGCCGAGTCCGGCCTGGTCATCCGCAGCCCTGCCGGTGATGTCACGCTTCCCAACCCGCCGACGGTGCAGGCCGGCAGCCTGACGCAGCATTTCGACGTCGTGCTGTTGAGCTGCAAGGCCTACGATCTCGACGACGCGATCGCGTCGTTCGCACCGGCGGTCGGTCCCGCGACCGCGATCATTCCGCTGCTCAACGGCATGAAGCACCTCGACGTGCTCGATGCCAAATTCGGCCGCGCGCGTGTGCTCGGCGGACTCTGCGCCATCGCCGCGACATTGAACGAGAAGCGCGAGGTCGTGCAGCTGCAGCCGATGCAGTCGCTCGGCTTCGGCGAGCGCGACGGCGGCTCCTCCGAGCGCGTCCGCGCCATCTTCGAGATTTTTCAGCGCGGCAACTTCAATGCCGCCGCCAGCGACCACATCATGCAGGACATGTGGGAGAAGTGGGTGTTCCTCGCCTCGCTCGCGGCCTCCACCACGCTGATGCGCGCGCCGGTCGGCGTGATCCTGACCGCGCCCGGCGGCAAGGACTTCCTGCTCGGCATGCTCGACGAATGCAGCGCCATCGCGGCGGCCGCCGGCTACGCGCCGGCCGGCGCGTTCTTCCAACGCGTCTCCGGCATGCTGACGGCGGAGGGATCGCCGATGACCGCCTCGATGTTCCGCGACCTCCGCGCCGGCCTGCCGGTCGAGGCGGATCACGTCATCGGCGATCTGGTGGCCCGCGCGGATGCGGCGAAGGTGCCTGTGCCGCGCTTAAGGATTTCATACACGCAGCTGAAGGTGTACGAGGCGCAACGCGCGTCGTAGCCGCTGCGCGGCAAGCGCGCAAAAAATGCGTCTGTGAGTCGTGGTCACGCCTCGTCCACCGCCGTCGTCCCGGCCCTGAGCCGGGACCCATACCCCCAGGAGGTGGTTTGAGGCCCGCTGGTCGCGGGCATCTCGCGGATCACATCTGCTGCGGCGCATGGGTCCCGGCTCGAGGCCGGAACGACACCTTCGCTAAGCCAAGATCGAACTACAAATGCGCGAGATAGTGCGCCAGCGCCGTGATCTCCTCCGCTGACAGCGGATACGCGACATCCGTCATCGCGGCCTGGCTGCCGCCGACGCGCTGGCCGCTCTTGTAGTCGTGCAGCGCCTTGACGAGATATTCCTCGCGCTGGCCGGCGAGGCGCGCCACGCCCTTGGTGCCGGCGTAGGAGTCGAGATGGCACGAGGCGCAGCGGCGGCCGGCGGCGGCCTCGGCGCCCTTCTTCGACAGGTCGGGATCGTTATCCGGCGGCGGCTTGGCCGGCTGCAGCGAGGCGAAATAGGCGCCGAGATTGCGGATGTCCTCGTTGCCGAGCTGATCGACGATCGGCTTCATCGCCTCGTTCTTGCGGGTTCCGGCACGGAAGAACACCAGTTGCCACTGGATGAACTGATCCTGCTGGCCGGCCAGCGAGGGGATGTTCTCGGTCTGCGAGATGCCGTTCTCGCCGTGACAGCCGACGCAAAGCTCGGCCTTCGCCTTGCCGGCGGCAAGATCGGCCGCAGACGCCGGCAGCACCGGAAGCACGAGCATCAACGCGGCGAGTGTCGCCTGGCGCATTCCATGGTTCCCTGGATTCATCGTGGGGGTTCGAGCTCCCATCATTGTTGTCACGCGCCACGCTGTCCAACGCGCCACGCTCAAAAAAGTTGGGCTGCGGCCGCCATCATGGCGACGCGCAGCCCCGCTGTGGTCAAAGCCTCACTTCTTCTCGTAGCTGATGCGATAGATCGCGCCGGCCCAGTCGTCGGCCACCAGCATCGAGCCGTCCTTGGCGAGCACGATATCGTCGGGACGACCGAGATAGCCCTGGTCACCCTCGATCCAGCCGGAGGCGAACACCTCCTGCTTGGCATCCTTGCCGTCGGGACCGACGACCACCCGCATGATCCGCGCGCCCTGGTACTTGTGGCGGTTCCAGGAGCCGTGCTCGGCGATGAAGATGTTGTTCTTGTATTCCGCCGGGAACTGGTCGCCGGTGTAGAACTTCATGCCGAGTGGCGCCACATGCGCGCCCAGGTTCAGCACCGGCGGCGTGAACTCGGAGCATTTGTGGCCCATCGCGAATTTCGGATCCGGCATGTCACCCTGGTGACAATAGGGATAGCCGAAATGCTCACCGATCTTCGAGATCATGTTGAGCTTGTCGCTCGGCAGATCGTCGCTGACCCAGTCGCGCGCATTCTCGGTGAACCAGTATTTTCCGGTCCGCGGATCGACGTCGCCGCCGACGCTGTTGCGGACGCCGAGCGCCCAGATCTCGGCATTGCCGGTGCGCGGATCGACGCGGCGGATCTGCGACACCGAGGTCGGCGGGATGCCGATGTTGAAGGGCGGGCCGAACGGAATGTAGAACCAGCCCTCCTTGTCGACCGCGATGTACTTCCAGCCATGGGCGGCGTAGGACGGCATGTCGTCATAGACGACCTTGCCCTGGCCGAGATTGTCGAGATTGGCCTCGGCGTTCTCGTACTTGATCAGCTTGTCCACCGCGATCACGTAGAGATTGCCGTCCTGGAAGGCGAGGCCCGTGGGCATGTTCAGGCCCTTGAGGACCGTCTTGACCTCGCGCTTGCCGCCCTTGTCGCTGATCGCATAGACGTTGCCGAGCCCGAACGAGCCGACGAACAGCGTGCCCTTGTCGCCCCAGGCCATCTGCCGCGCGGCGAGCACGCCCGACGCCCAGACCTCCATCTTAAAGCCTTCCGGCAGCTTCACCTGCTTGACGATCTTGGCGAGCTCGGCGTCGGATGCGCCGGTCGGCGGACCGGACGGCGGTGCGAGGCCCTTCTGCGCCTCGGTCTCGTCGCCGAGGAACCAGTCATCCGGCGGATGCGTCCAGAATTCCTTGGTGCCGGATTCGTATTTTTTCAGGCCCTTGCCCTGATCGGACTGCTGCTGCGCGCCGGCGATGCTGGTGCCGGCGAGAAGGCTGATTGCTGCAAGCGCAAGAATGCTTCGGTGGAAAACCGATATCATCGCTTCACTCCCATGAGCAGCTCGTTTGGCTGCGTCTATTTATCGGAACGTATTTCGCGGACGTTCTTTGGTCGCCACGTCGGTGGTCGACTCGAAAATGGTAGCACATCCTGCGCGCGTGAGAAGCGGATTGCGGCGAGGTTTGCGCGACGCTCGCGCCGCGCCTCTGCACTCAGAGCATGCCGGATGCATATTTGCTGGGCGCGCTCTTGCAACGCATCGATCCCATGGCGCGACGGCGGCAAGAACGGCCATGCGCTGTATTCATACGCACCGATCGCGCGCGCGATTGGCGTGGCGATCATCCGTCGCTAGTCTGTAGCGCCGCGAGCGGGGGCGGACCGCGCCAGCGCCACCAAAACTCATGCCGAACAAGACTCGTCTCGAACAAGACTTTTCTCGAACAAGGCTCGTGCCGAACAGGACGCAAGATGTCGCAACAGTCCAAGCTTCCGACACCGAAGGCCGGTGCAGGCGTTCTCGAGCTGCTGCGCCAATTCGCCGCCGACCCCGCGGCCGCTTCCGCCTATGGTGAAGATTGTCTGAAGCGGACGCAGAGGATCGAGCCGCAACTGAAGGCGTTCGAATATCTGCCGCGCGATGTGACCGCGAAGAGTGGTCCGCTCGGCGGAATTCCTGTCGCCATCAAGGACATCATTGCAACGTCCGACATGCCGACCACCAATGGCTCGGCGATCTATCGCGATCATGTGCCGGATGCCGACGCCTGGGTGGTTGCGCGGCTGCGCGATCTCGGGGCAACGATCTTCGGCAAGACGGTCTCGACCGAGTTCGCCTGGCGTCATCCGGGTCCCACCGTCAATCCGTGGAACCCTGCGCACACGCCGGGCGGCTCGTCGTCAGGCTCGGCCGCGGCCGTCGCGTTGGGCCTGGTGCCGCTGGCACTGGGCACGCAGACGCTCGGCTCGGTGATCCGCCCTGCCGCCTTCAACGGCGTCGTCGGCTTCAAGCCCAGCTTCGGCGCGATCCCGCGCACCGGCGTGCATCCGCTCAGCCCGTCGCTCGACCATGTCGGCTTCTTCGCACGCCGCGTCGACGACGCCGCGCTGGCCTTGTCCCTGCTCGCGGGCACCAGCGCCGGCGATCTGCACGGCCGGCCGCTGCCCGGCTTCGACGTCGACATCGATCAGGGCGTCGCAGCGCTGCCGAGGCCGCGGCTGGCGGTGGTGCGTTTCGCCAAATGGGAGCGCGCCGAGGCCGAGCAGAAGACGGTGTTCGAAGCAGTCATCGACAAATTGCGCAGCGCCGGCGCTGCGATCGAGGAGATC
This sequence comes from Bradyrhizobium sp. STM 3809, assembly GCF_000239795.1. Classification (GTDB taxonomy): domain Bacteria; phylum Pseudomonadota; class Alphaproteobacteria; order Rhizobiales; family Xanthobacteraceae; genus Bradyrhizobium. The sequence continues at coordinate 8,113 of NZ_CAFJ01000309.1, forward strand.
GAGCTGAGGGCGCTCGACGCCGCGAACCCCGACGCGATCACCACCATCATGCTGAGCGAGGCGACGACGATCTTTTCGGGCCTCATTGCCCGTTTCCCCGACCGGGTCAGCGACGTGATGAAGGGTCATGTCGAGAGCGGGCGAGGCAAGACGGCGATGGAGTACCTCGCCGCCAAGGCGGTGCAGGCCGCTCGGCAGGCGGCGCTTGCCCAGGAGCTCGACGGTTTCGATGCCGTGCTCACCTTGCCCGCCTTCGGCGAGGCGCCGCGTGGCCTCGATTGGACCGGCGACGCTGAATATTGCGCGCCCTGGACCTTCGTCGGGGCGCCGGCGGTCGCGCTGCCGGCCGGGTTCGGCAAGAACGGCCTGCCGCTGGGCATCCAGATCACCGGCGCGTACCGCAACGACCTGCATGTCCTGCGCGTCGCGAAATGGGTCGAGGCGACGCTTGCATTCGATCCCGGCCTGCCGCCGCTGGCGCGCGAATAGGGCTCTTCGCGCCCGTCCCGACCAGCTCACCAGCCCCGAGCGCCACGGCGACAAGCCCAGTGGCGGGTTTCCAGCCGGCACTGTAAAATCGTCGCATGACAGTCACAGACATCGCGAGCAGAACCTACAATCACGGCTGGCGCCTCGATCCGATCGTGCGCAGCCTGCTCGACACCGATTTTTACAAGCTGCTGATGCTGCAGATGATTCGGGAGTTCTACCCGGATCAGAAGGTGACCTTCTCGGTCATCAACCGGACCAAGCGGGTGCGGCTCGGCGACGTCATCGACGAGGGTGAGCTGCGGGCGCAGCTCGATCACGCCCGCACCATCCGCTTCACCAAGAAGGAGCTGATCTGGCTCGCCGGTAACACGTTCTACGGCAAGACCCACATGTTCTCGCCGGACTTCCTGGCCTGGCTCGCCAATTTCCGCCTGCCCGAATACGAGCTGCACAAGGCCGACGGGCAGTACGAGCTGCATTTCCACGGCCTGTGGACCCACACCACGATGTGGGAGATTCCGGCGCTGGCCATCGTCAACGAGCTGCGCTCGCGCCAGGCCATGAAGGGCCAGGGCCGCTTCGCGCTCGACGTGCTGTTCGCCCGCGCCAAGGCCAAGCTGTGGGCCAAGGTCGAGCGGCTGCGCAAGCTCGAGGGCCTTCGGCTGTCGGATTTCGGCACCCGCCGCCGCCACGGCTTCCTGTGGCAGCGCTGGTGCGTCGAAGCGGTCAAGGAAGGCCTGGGCTCCTCGTTCACCGGCACGTCCAATGTGCTGCTCGCGATGGACAACGACCTCGAAGCCATCGGCACCAATGCCCATGAGCTGCCGATGGTCGCCGCCGCGCTGGCCAAGGACGACGACGAGCTGCGTTTCGCGCCCTATCGCATTCTCGACCAGTGGCGGCAGACTTATGCCGGCAACCTGCTGATCGCCCTGCCCGACGCGTTCGGCACCAAGGCCTTCCTGCGCGACGCGCCGGACTGGGTCGCCGATTGGACCGGCTTCCGCCCCGACAGCGCGCCGCCGATCCAGGCGGGCGAGGAGATCATCGCGTGGTGGAAGTCGAAGGGCCGTGATCCCCGGCAGAAGCTCCTGGTGTTCTCCGACGCGATGGATGTCGAGTCGATCGAGCAGATCCACCACCGCTTCTCCGATCAGGTGCGGCTGTCGTTCGGCTGGGGCACCAACCTGACCAACGACTTCGTCGGCTGCTCGCCCGACGGTTCTGTCGATCTCGATCCGATTTCGCTGGTCTGCAAGGTGACCTCGGTCGACGGCCGCCCCGCCGTGAAACTGTCCGACAATCCGGAGAAGGCGACCGGCGATCCCGCCGAGATCGCCCGCTATCTGCGCGTGTTCGGCGACGCCGGCCGGGTGCGGACCCCCGTGTTCGTCTGAGCGGGAAAATCTCTCGCATCCTCACTGATTCTTGTTCCGGATTTGTTCGGCTTGCGGTAAAATCAGAGCGCGAACGCGGCAACCGGAAGGCAGGAGGTCGTTGGCATGCGTGGGGTGAGCGGCCGCGTCGGGCAGCTTTTTTTCCTTGTCGTCGCGATCGCTCTCCTCACGGGAGCAAGACCGGCCGCAGCCGACAAGCGCGTAGCCCTGGTGATCGGCAACTCCATCCACGAGCATGCGCCGCTGCTCGACGAGCCGGCGGTCGATGCCAAGCTGATCGCGGACAAGCTGGCACAGCTCGGCTTCACCTTGAGCGGCGGCAGCGCCCAGATCGATCTGACCAAGCAGGGCTTCGACCGCGCGCTCGCGGAGTTCAAGGGCCGGATCGCCGATGCCGATGTTGCCCTGATCTACTTCGCCGGCTACGGCATCAACCTCGGCGGCGCCAATTATCTCGTTCCGGTCGACGCGGCGCCGGCGAAGGCGGCCGATGTCGAGACCGAGTTGCGCAGCCTCGCCGGCATCATGCGCGAGCTGGACGGACCGGACAGCCGAGCGAACGTCGTGGTCCTCGACGCCTTCCGCTCGAACCCGTTCGCAGCCCGCGGCATTGCCGGGCTGTCGGCGGGTCTGGTGGCGACGAGCGTGCCCGCCAACACGCTGCTGTCCTTTTCCGCACAACCGGGGACCGTAGGGCAGCGGGGACCGTCCGGGCATAGTGCCTTCACCAACGCATTGGTCGAGGCGTTGACTGCGCCCAGTCCGGGTGCGCTGCTCGAGACGCTCAATCGGGCGGGAGTGGCCGTGAAGCGCGCGACCTCCGGGGCCCAGCAACCGCTGCTCTTGGCGACGCCGCTCGGCGGCAGCGAGGTCGTTTTTGGCCCGCCGCGCGCGAATCCTGCGCCGGGCACAGCCGAATCGACGATCAAGACGCCCGCAAACCGGCAGGCTGCGGCGACGGCAGCCATGAGCCCGCCACCGGCCTCGACCGCCTCGGACGGCCGTACGCCCGGCCTCGCGGTGCTCTATGACGAGGATCCCTCCGATCCCAAAGGCAAGCGCTATACCGGCTCGGTGACGTGGCGGATGGAGACCATCAAGAGCCCGCAGTCCGGGCGAGCCGTGCCGGTGATCCGCGCCGAAATCGATGTTCCAGACCGCAAGCTGAAGGCGACCCTGCAGCTGCGCCGCAACGACGATCCGACCCTTCCGGCCAGCCACGTCGCCGAGCTCACCTTCGCGCGCGCCGACGATTTCGCTGGCGGGGGGATCAACAACGTGCCGGGAATCCTGATGAAGTCGAATGAGCAGGCGCGCGGTACGCCGCTTGCCGGCCTGGCGGTCAAGGTGACGGAAGGATCGTTCCTCGTCGGCCTCTCCAATGTCGACGCCGACCGCGCGCGCAACGGCGAACTCCTCGCCGGGCGTGAATGGTTCGACATTCCCCTCGTCTACAGCAATCAGCGCAGGGGTATCTTGGCCATCGGCAAAGGCCCCAGTGGCGACCGCGTCTTCGCAGATGTGTTTGCGGCCTGGGACAAGTCCCAGCCGGTCCAATAAGTTTTCACGCGCGGGATATTGGCGGAGCGGAGATTTTGGAGCGGGCGAAGGGGTTCGAACCCTCGACCCCGACCTTGGCAAGGTCGTGCTCTACCACTGAGCTACACCCGCATCCGTGACGGCTGGGCGGCGTGGCCGCCAGCGACGGGCAGACCTATGCCAAATGCCGCGGACGAATGCAACAGGTCTGCGACATGTTTCGTGTGTCGGCCGGCTTCAATTTTGGGTGCTGGAGGCCGCCGAACCGGGCCGAATCGGCCATTCGGCGCGCCGACGCCTAGCCGGATTGAAATTTAACCGGCGACCGCCACTTAAAGCGATAGAAACCGTGTATTGAGGCGCGGCGGCGGCCGGTTCCCGGCGCGCTGTCCCATCCCAGATTTTTCGGACGAGGACCTCGTGACCATTGTTGAGCAGGGCGGCGGAGCGGCGCCGCAGGTGCCGGATCTGATCAAGGACACCACGACGCAAAGCTTCGTGAAGGACGTGATCGAGGAATCGAAGCGTCAGCCGGTCCTCATCGACTTCTGGGCGCCGTGGTGCGGCCCGTGCAAGCAGCTGACCCCGATCCTGGAGAAGGCCGTCAAGGCCGCCAAGGGCAAGGTCAAGCTGGTCAAGATGAACATCGACGAGCATCCGGCCATTCCGGGCCAGATGGGCATCCAGTCGATTCCGGCCGTGATCGCCTTCGTCGGCGGCCGCCCGGCCGACGGCTTCATGGGCGCGGTGCCCGAGAGCCAGATCAATGCCTTTATCGAGAAGATCACGAAGGGCGTTCCCGGCGTCGGCGAGCCCGACATCAACGAGATCCTGAAGGAGGCCGAAGCGGTACTGGCCGAGGGCGATCCGGCAGGTGCAGCGCAGATCTATGCCGAGGTTCTGTCGTTCGATGCCGCCAACATCCCGGCTCTGGCAGGCCTCGCCAAATGCTACCTCGAAACCGGCGCGGTGGAGCAGGCCAAGGAAACCCTGGCGCAGGTGCCCGAGGCCAAGCGCAACGATTCGGCCGTGTCGGCCGTCCAGGCCGCCATCGATCTCGCCGAGCAGGCGCAATCGCTCGGTCCGGTCGGCGAGCTCGAACAGAAGGTCGCCGCAAATCCGCTGGATCATCAGGCGCGTTTCGACCTGGCAATCGCGTTGAACGCCGCGGGCAGGCGGACGGACGCCACCGACCACCTGCTCGAGATCGTCAAGCGTGATCGCAAATGGAACGAGGACGGTGCGCGCAAGCAGCTCGTGCAGTTCTTCGAAGCCTGGGGCGGGGCCGACGAGGCCACCGTCGAGGGCCGCAAGCGGCTGTCGACCATCCTGTTCTCGTAAGATCGCGAGGCAGCGGCGCAGGCTCTCACGGATGGCAGTTTAGCGGACACGAGGTATCGCATGCCGATCAATGCCGAATATCGCGGTCCCGCCGAGCTGCCGGAGGTGATCCCGGTGTTTCCGCTGGCCGGCGCCCTGCTGCTGCCGCGCGGCCAAATGCCGCTGAACATTTTCGAGCCGCGCTACCTCGCGATGGTCGATGACGCATTTCGCGACGGCCATCGCCTGATCGGCATGATCCAGCCCGACGTCACGCATTCCTCCAGCGAGGAACGTCCCGCGCTGTTCAAGGTCGGCTGCGTCGGTCGAATCACGCAGCTCGCTGAATCGGGCGACGGCCGCTACATCCTCGAGCTCACCGGCGTGTCGCGCTTCAAGGTGGTCGAGGAAATGACGGTGCTGACGCCGTACCGCCAGTGCAAGGTCGACTATTTCCCGTTCATCGACGACTTCACCGCGCGCAAGGGCGAGAATGCCGTCGACCGCGAGGCCTTGCTGGCCGTGCTGACGGACTTCCTGAAGGCCAACAATCTGAAGGTCGACTGGGCCGGCATCGAGGCCGCTCCCAATGAGGCGCTCGTCAACGCGCTGGCGATGATGTCACCCTACGGCCCGGCGGAAAAGCAGGCGATGCTCGAGGCGCCGGACCTGAAGACCCGCGCCGAGATCCTCGTTGCGGTGACCGAGATGGATCTCGCCAAGAAGCGCACCTCGGGCGATCCGCCGCTGCAGTGAGCGCTTCAACGATCACTCCGCGGCCACCGCCCGCGGCGGCGCCGGCGTTGCCGTGAGACGCATGAGCGCGACGGTCGCCACGATCACTCCGACATAGACGGCAAGCTGCATGGCGGTCGGCTGATCGGTATAGCCGATCAGCGCCTTCAGCGTCCGTCCGGCCAATCCCTTCTCCGGCAGCACCGCGCTCGAATCCCACATCACCTGATCGAACGATGTGAGCCAGTTGGCGCGGGCGAGGAAGAACACCGCCTGCGCGGCCATGCCTGCAGACAGCAACGTGATCAGAACAGTGGTGGTGCGGAACAGCGCGCGTGGCGGGATCCGCATCAGGCCGAGATAGGTCGCAAGACAGACCGCGACCCCCAGCAGCAGGCCGAGCACGCCGCCGCCGAGCAGCGCGCGGCCGCCGCCTTCCTCCGAGGCGGCGACGCCGTAGAGGAACAGCGCCACCTCGCTGCCTTCGCGCAGCACTGCGATTGCGATGACCGTCGCCAGCGCGACCAGCGGCTTGGCGCCTTCGGCCACCGCCTGCCCCATGGTGCGCAGCTCATTGGCCATCTCGCGGCCGTGCCGGGCCATCCAGACATTGTGCCAGGTCAGCATGATCACGGCGGTGGAAAGGATGGCCGCATTGAACACCTCCTGGCCCATGCCCTCGAACAGCTGGGTCAGGGAGCCCGCAAACGCCGCAACGGCGCAGGCCCCGACCAGGCCCGCAAACAGCCCCGCGCCGATCCAGCGCAGCCGATGCGGGACCGCGCTGGTGACGGCGAGAACGATGCCAACGATGAGTCCGGCCTCGAACACTTCGCGGAAGACGATGATCAGCGCGGCGAGCATGGACAGCGACCTATTGCACGTTGACGAAGCCGCGGGCCTTTTCGTTGAAGTCGTTGTAGAACTCGTAACGACCCGACTTCATCGCCCTGATGTTGACGACCGCCTCGCTGTTGGCCGCGATCACCTTCTCGACCTTCAGGGTCTCGCTCTCGAACTCGATCGCCTTGTTTTCCATGTTCTTGACGCGGATGGTCAGCGGCGCGTCCGCGGGGACGGTGGGCTCCCTCGGTTCGAATTGTCCGTTGGCATAGGTGAGGCAGATCTCGTTCGGCCCCCCAGCCTGCACCTGCGACGCGATCAGCAGCATGCCGAGACTGCCGCCCGCAACGATCACCTTCCGCACCCGTTCGACCAACATCGATCAGCCCTCTCGTATTCAGACAAGCAAATCGGAGAACTGGTACGCGACCGCATCAAGATCGACGGTGCGGCACCCGTTCGCGACGACGAACAGCTAAGCGGCCCGCCGCCGTGTCTGCAAAGAGACTCCTTCTAAGTTGGAACCATTCTTCGCGAATGTGTCGCGGCGGTGGCGAGCGCTTGGCTGCGGGCGGCCGTTGGGCTCCGTTTCGTAACGAAGTTCGCAGGCCTGCCTTATCGGTGCCGCGGATGACGGAGTGTGGTCGGCCCTTCACTGCTCGTCTGCTGATTGGAAACAACGCGGAGATGGGACCTTGGCGGGCTCTCGCGGCTGCGGTTCGTGTCATCCGCGGGCCGCTCAGTAGCCTGCGGCCGCGAGCGCCACGACGCCGGCGAGCATGATCCAGCCGAAATGCCGCGCCCGCGTCGCCACCGCGTTGGCGACGGCTGCGACGGCGAACACCGCAATGGCCATGACGACGATCCAATGACGCGCCGCCTCGGAACCCATCTCGGGCGCGGCCATCAGCAGCGCACCGAAACCGATCCAGGCGATCGTCCCCGCCTGCCAGACGAGCCGGAGCAGGGTCCGCAGCCGCTCCGGCGTGATGACCGCGCGTGAAAAGACGACCGTCTCCCCGAGCACGCCATGGATCAGCGCGACCGCGATCGACGCCAGCCCGGCCGCCTGCAACACCAGATCACGCATCGCATCCTCCATACAGTTGTGTATGGAGGATGCGCCCGAAGCTGGCGGCCGTCAATACACTTGTGTATGGTCGTGCGATGGTGACGAGATGAGCGAGCAGCTTTCCGCCAAGGACTGGCTGGACCAGGGCCTCAGGATCCTGGCGAGCCGGGGCTTCACCGCGCTCAAGGCGGAGCCGATGGCCAAGGCCATGGGCGTGTCGCGCGGCAGCTTCTACTGGCACTTTGCCGACGTGGCGGCGTTCCACGCCGAGCTGCTGAAGCACTGGCGCGAGATCGCAGCCGAGCGGATCATCACCGGCGTCGAGGCCAGCGCGGGCGCCGAGCCGGCGATCGCCGTGCTGCTGCGCCGCAGCTTCACCATCAGGGCCGCCCTGGAGCGGGCCGTTCGCAGCTGGGCCGCCTCCGACGCGGCCGCGCTCGCGGCGGTGCAGGCGATCGACAAGCGGCGGCTCGGCTACGTCCGCGGCCTGCTCGTCGCCGAGGGGCTGGCGCCGGACGTCGCGACGGCGCGGGCTCAGGTGCTGTACTGGGCGTTTCTCGGCTACGCCCTGTCGGGCCGGACTTTGCCCGCCGCGCAGCAGGACACCGTGCTGCGCGAGCTGGTGCGGCTCGCCCTGCTCAAGCCTTGAGGCAAGCCTTGAGGGGACGACAGCGCCGCTGCCGATGTGATAGAGAGGCGGCCGCCGGAGACAGATGCCATGAACGCCCCGCTCGAACGCCCCGCCAATTCCGTCGATCCCAAGCTGCTGGAGATCCTGGTCTGCCCGATGACCAAGGGTCCGCTGGAGTACGACGCCGCGAAGCAGGAGCTGGTGTCGCGCTCGGCAAGGCTCGCTTATCCGATCCGCGACGGCATCCCGATCATGCTGCCCGAGGAAGCGCGGAAGATCGACTGACCGATGCGCGCCGCCGTCCTCCGCTGTGCGCTCGCGTTGGCTCTCCTGACATCGGTCGCCGCGGCCGAGGAGAGCGCCATCCGTGTCGGCGTGCTGGACGCCGTCCTGACCACGCCGCCTGGCGTCGAGCGTCCGCCGGTCGCATTGCTGATCGCCGGATCCGGATCGACGGACCGCGACGGCAACGGGCCGCAGCTGAAGCCTTCGACCCTGAAGAAGCTCGCCGAGCAGCTCGCTGCCCGCGGCGTCGCCAGCCTGCGCTACGACAAGCGCGGCGCGCGCGGCTGGAAGGCGGAGTTCGGCAAGCCCGAGGACTTCCGCTTCAAGGACTATGTCGACGACAGCACCGCCCTGGTCGACTTCCTGCGCGGCAAGTTCGCCCGCATCGCCGTGGTCGGCCATAGCGAGGGCGGCCTCGTCGCCATCCTCACCGCCCGCCGCACCCCGGTCGACCGCCTCGTCCTGCTCGCGGCTTCGGCGCGGCGGCAGGGCGATCTGCTCAAGGCGCAGCTCGAGAAGAAGCTGCCGGCGACGAAGATGGAGCCGGTCGCCAAGGCGATCGACGCCATCATGGCCGGGCAGGTGGTGGATCCGCCACCGCCGGAGCTGCCGATCGACCCCGTCATGCAGCCCGGCATCGCCTCCGCCTTCGCCGAGGATCCGATCGATCCGCTGAAGCAGATCACGATCCCGATCCTGATCGTCGCCGGCGCCCGCGATCAGCAGGTCGCCCGGCTCGACATGGTCGCGCTCGCCGCCGCCGCGCCGGCCGCCAAGACGCTGTGGCTGCCGGAGATGAACCACGTGCTGGTCGACGTCGCCAATGAGGACGAGAACCTGTCGTCCTACAACGACCCCGACCGCCCGCTCGATCCGGACATGGTCGACGCCGTCGCCGCCTTCATCGCGGCTCCCGGCCCGCGCTGAGGCGTTGCCTGAGCATGATCGTGTCGGACAACCGGTTCCCGCTTTTCCGGATCGTGCTCAGAGCGCCTCTCCCTTCAACAGCCGCGGCATCTCGCCGGTCAGGCCGGCGGCCTGCTTGATGAACAGCTCCTTCAGCGGCGGCGCCCGGTCGACGAGGCCGAGGCCGATGTCGCGCACCGTGCGCAGCAGGGTCGATTTGTTCGAGAACAGGAAATTCAGCGAGTTGGTGGCGACGCCCATCGCCATCGTGTCGAACCGGCGCCAGCGCTGGTAGCTTTCCAGCACATCCACCTGCCCGGGATCGATGCCCATGCGCGCCGCATCGACGACGACCTCGGCCAGCGCCGCGACGTCCTTCAGCCCCAAATTCAGCCCCTGCCCCGCGATCGGATGGATCACATGGGCGGCGTCGCCGACCAGCGCCAGCCGTGGCGCGATGAACGAGCGCGCGACGAAATAGGACAGCGGAAACGCGCGCGGCTGATCCAGCACCTTCAGCTCGCCGAGATGCAGGCCGGCGCGCTTCTCCAGCTCGGCGTGGAATTCGTCGGCGCTCAGCTCGATCAGGCGCTTCGCCTCCCGGCGCCGCTCGGTCCAGACCAGCGAGGAGCGCTTGCCGGTCAGCGGCAGGATCGCGAACGGCCCCGGCGGCAGGAAATGCTCCTCGGCGCGGCCGTTGTGGTCGCGCTCGTGCCCGACGGTCACGACGATGCCGGACTGGTCGTAATCCCAGCCGTGGGTAAGGATGCCCGCGCGCTCCCTGAGCCGCGAGCGCGCGCCGTCGGCCGCCACCAGCAGGCTGGCCTCGAGCTCGCTGCCGTCGCCGAGCGTCACCGTGACCGCATCCGTCCGCGTCTTGAAGCCGGTCACCGGCACAGCCTTCAGCGTGACGCCGGCCGCCTCGGCATGCTTGACGAGCGCATCGATCAGCAGGCGGTTCTCGACCATGTGCGCGAACGGCTCGCCGGCCTCGACCTGGCCCGCGAAGGTCAGGAACGCCGGCCGTGTCGCGTCCTCGAGCTTGGAATCGGTGATGACCATGTCGAGGATCGGCTGCGCGTCGGGCGCCACGTCCGCCCAGACGCCGATCGCATCGAACAGCTTGCGGCAGGCGGCGACGATGGCGCTGGCGCGCGGATCGCGGCTCGGCCGGTTGGCCAGCGCCGGATCGGCGACGATCACCGGCACCTCGGCGCCGAGGCCCTGCCGGAGCGCCAGCGCGAGCGCCAGGCCGGCAAAGGCGCCGCCACAAATGACAATGCTTCGCTGTGTCGTCATGGCACCTGGCTCACGGTTGCTCTTGCGGGTGGCCTATAGCTAGGCGAAACAGAGGGCAGAACCAAGGGCCGCAACCCCCATCCGCCGCTTGTGGATGGCTGATGCCCGCGAAAGCGGGCCGGAGCCGCCGGCCGAGCCAGCGAAAGCACCACGCCATGTCCAAGGGCCTGATCGACCTGATCTCGATCCTCGACCTCGAGCCGATCGAGGTGAACCTGTTCCGCGGCAACAGCCCGAAGACGAGCTGGCAGCGCGTGTTCGGCGGCCAGGTGATCGGCCAGGCCATGATGGCGGCCTGCCGCACCGTCGAGGGCCGGCTGCCGCATTCGCTGCACTGCTATTTCATCCTGCCCGGCGACCCGCAGGTGCCGATCATCTACCAGGTCGAGCGGCTGCGCGACGGCAAGAGCTACGCGACCCGCCGCGTCACCGCGATCCAGCACGGCAATGCGATCTTCTCGATCATGGTTTCCTTCCACAGCGACGAGGAGAGCGCCTTCAACCACCAGGACAAGATGCCGGACGTGCCGCCGCCGGAGAAGCTGACCGCGGAGGAGATCTCCAAGCAGCCGATGTTCCAGGAGGTCTTCCAGCGGATGCCGGACTTCATCCGCCGCTACTATGAATCCGACCGTCCCATCGAGCTGCGCCCGGTCGAGCTCAGCCGCTATTTCGGCGAGAAGATCGACGATGGCCGCATCCACGTCTGGATCAGGACGGCCGCGAAGCTGCCCGACGACCCGGCACTGCATCTGTGCGCGCTGGCCTATGCGTCGGACTTCTCGCTGCTCGACGCGGTCATGGCGCGCTACGGCCGGACGCTGTTCGACAAGCGCATGATGCCGGCCTCGCTCGATCACGCGATGTGGTTTCACCGGCCGTTCCGCGCCGACGAATGGCTGCTCTATGCGCAGGATTCGCCGAGCGCGCAGGGCGGCCGCGGGCTGACCCGCGGCTCGATCTTCAAGCCCGACGGCACGCTGGTCGCCTCCGTCGCGCAGGAGGGATCGATCCGCGAGCGCCGGTCCTAGCCCGATCACATCGGCTGCGAGCCGCGCGGCACCACCGCGAATTGCGACACGTACCAGACGCTGTACCAGCGCAGCAGCCACGGAATCGGGATGAGCAGCGTGCTGCCGAGCACGAACACCAGGGTGCGCCACAGCACCTGCAGGCCGGTGCCGTTGAACACCACGTCGCGCCGCGTGCCCTGGATGTTGCGGCAGACCCAGCGCATCCAGGCGGTCAGCACCCAGGCCCAGCCGATGATGGTGAAACCCGACACGATCATCAGCAGGTACCAGCCGCCATAGACCACCGGACTGCCTTCGAAATGAATCGGCAGCCGCTCGCCATTGGCGGCGAGGTTGCTCAACAGCCAGCGCAGCACCATCCAGCCCAGGAACGCCGGAGCGACCAGGGAGATCAGCTTGAGGATCGGCTGGTCGCTCAGGCCGACATAGGCCAGCACGCCCATCGCGATGAAGACGTACCAGATGTCGAGAGGCTGGCCGGTGAAGGTGAGATTCGGCCGGCCGGGCACCCTCATCCGCTCGATCACGTAGCGGTAGAGATAGACCGCCGTCCACGGCGTGATGACCACCAGGAATTGACCGACGACGTAAACCAGGGACCAGAAGAAGAGCGGGAAGGTCTCCAGCTTGGCCGACAGCGCGCCGGACGAAGCGCCGCCGCCGTCGAAGGCAGGGGGCCGGCCCGGCATCGCGGTGGGGACGCCCGACATCAGCCCGGGAATGCGGCCGGCCTTTTCCCAGCCGGCCATGCCGTCGCTCCACAGCAGCGTCTCGGCGGTGACGGCGCCCCTGGCGATCAGGTCGCGCAACTCGTCTTCCGAAATGGGGCCCAGCTGCTGACCTTGGGCGGCGTAATACCAGGAACGATTCGACATGGGGGATCCTTGACCAACGGAGGCAACAAAACGTCTTGCATCTGTCGGGCGATGACGAATTGCGTTCAGTGATATCGGTCACTCCATGACGTTTTCACTTAACGCTGCGCTGTTTTTGTGCCATTTGCCTAGGAACAGGCCAAAATCGCCATCTCCAGCCTGCCTTTGAAACAGGCTGCTCCGACCGACCTGAGGAAACCAAGGCCCGCCCATGAAGCTCGTCGTCGCGATCATCAAACCCTTCAAGCTCGACGAGGTGCGCCAGGCCCTCACCGCGATCGGCGTGCACGGCATGACGGTCACCGAGGTCAAGGGCTATGGCCGGCAGAAGGGTCACACCGAAATCTATCGCGGCGCGGAATACATCGTGAACTTCCTCCCCAAGCTGCGCATCGAGATCGCGGTCAACTCCGACATCGCCGACAAGGCGGTCGAGGTGATCACCACGCATGCCCGCACCGGCCAGATCGGCGACGGCAAGATCTTCGTCACCCCGATCGATCACGCCCGCCGGATCCGCACCGGAGAGACCGACACCGACGCTCTCTGAGCGGCCGCGACGGCGGCACGGCCGCCGCAACGGCGCGGCGGCGGACAACCACTCAATCTGAACTGACATGCCGGGGGGACTGTCATGGGGACCTGCGCGTCTCGTTGCCTGCGCGCGTCTGCAGCTGTGGCTGCAGCCAGCGCCGTTATCTTCACCACGCCGGCATGGGCTGCCGCGCCATCCACGATCGACGCGGCCGACACCGCCTGGATGATCGTCGCCACCGCATTGGTGCTGATGATGACCATCCCGGGCCTGGCGCTGTTCTACTCGGGCATGGTGCGCAAGAAGAACGTGCTGGCGACGATGGCGCAGAGCCTCGCCGCCGTGATGCTGATCTCGATCCTCTGGGTCGCGTTCGGCTATTCGCTGGCCTTCGTCGGCGACGGCGCCTGGATCGGCACGCTCGATCGCGCCTTCCTGGCCGGCATGGGCATGGACAGCGTCCATCCCGGCGCCAAGACCATACCGGAAGCGCTGTTCATGCTCTACCAGATGACATTCGCGATCATCACGGTGGCGCTGGTGGCGGGCTCGGTGGCCGACCGCATGAGGTTCTCGGCCTATCTCGTGTTCGGCGTCGCCTGGTTCGTCTTCGTCTATGTGCCGCTGGCGCATTGGATCTGGGGCGGCGGCTTTCTGGCGCAGGCGGGCGTGGTCGACTTCGCCGGCGGGCTGGTCGTTCACCTCTCCGCCGGCACCGGCGGGCTGGTCGCGGCGCTGGTGATGGGCCGCCGCCACGGCTATGGCAGCGAGAACCTGTCGCCGTTCGACCTGTCGCTCGCGGTGGTCGGTACCGGTCTGCTGTGGGTCGGCTGGTTCGGCTTCAATGGCGGCTCGGCGCTCGGGGCCAATGCGCATGCGGTGATGGCGATCCTGACCACCCATCTCGCCGCCTGCGCCGGCGCGGTGACCTGGGGCGCGCTGGAGTGGTCGACCCGCCGCAAGCCGTCGGTGCTCGGCATGATCTCGGGCGCGGTCGCCGGGCTCGGCACCATCACCCCCGCCTCGGGCTTCGTCGCCCCCTGGCACGGCCTGGTCATCGGCGCGCTCGCCGGTATCATCTGCTACTGGGCCTGCACCTCGCTCAAGCACCGCTTCAATTACGACGACTCGCTCGACGTGTTCGGCGTCCACGGCATCGGCGGGCTGACCGGCACCGTGCTCGCCGGCGTGTTCGCCACCGCGGCGATCGGCGGCACCTCCGGCCTGATCGAGGGCAACCCGAAGCAGCTCGCGGCCCAGCTCTACGGCGTCGCCGTTACCCTGGTCTGGTCGGGCGGGGTCACCTGGGCACTGCTGAAGCTGGTCAGCGCCTTCGTGCCGCTGCGGGTGTCCCGCGAGCAGGAACTCGAGGGGCTGGACATCTCCCAGCACGGCGAGGCGCTGCAATAACTGCAGGATTTGGCGCCATCTGACTCGTTCTGAGCCGGCGATTCCTGCCCGCGCAGTGAGCAGCATTGTGTCTTGAGCCTGACATGCGCAGTTTTTGCGCATGCCTGCTCATTCCCTGGGCGCGACCGAATGGCGCAGCCCCCGACTCCCCCTGTGATCATCGAAAAGGTCAGCGTTCACGGCTCGTTAGCCGTGAGCGGCCGTCTGGCACGGCATTTGATTCTAGCCCCCCGGCTGTGCCCGCGTCGTGAAGCTCTCTCCGCGTGGTGAATCTCAGTCGACAGAAAGCGCTCGGTAACGTCCGTGCCGGGCCCAAGCGGGGATAGGACCCATGAAAATTGTTATGGCGATCATTAAGCCATTCAAGCTCGAAGAAGTCCGGGACGCCCTGACCGCCATCGGCGTTCATGGTCTCACGGTGACGGAAGTGAAGGGATACGGCCGTCAGAAAGGTCATACGGAAATCTACCGCGGCGCCGAGTATGCGGTGAGCTTCCTGCCCAAAATCAAGATCGAGGTCGCGATCCCCTCCGACCAGGTCGACAAGACCATCGACGCGATCTCCTCGGCCGCCAAGACCGGCCAGATCGGCGACGGCAAGATCTTCGTCATCAGCCTCGACCACGCCGTGCGCATCCGCACCGGCGAAGCAGACGCTGCGGCTCTCTGATTTCGCGCTCAAACCAGAACACTTACGGAGTAGAATAAAATGACGTTCAAGCGTCCAACCAGCGCGGGATGGGTCACGCTCGCAATCGCCGGGCTCTGCGTCGCAGGCCTCGCCGACGTGGCGTTCGCTGAAGATGCGCCGGCCGCCGCTGCTGCTGCCGCCCCCGTTCCCAACAAGGGCGACGTCGCCTGGATGCTCGTGTCCAGCGCCCTCGTCCTGATGATGTCCATCCCCGGCCTCGCGCTGTTCTATGGCGGCCTCGTCCGCACCAAGAACATGGCCTCGGTGCTGACCCAGGTGTTCGCGATCGTCGCCATGGTCGGCGTGGTCTGGACGCTGTACGGCTACTCGATGGCCTTCACCGACGGCGGCAGCATGACCTCCATGATCGGCGGCTTCGGCAAGGCCTTCCTGAAGGGCGTCGACGCCAACTCGACGGTCCCGACATTCTCGAACGGCGTCGTCATCCCGGAACTCGCCTACTTCGTGTTCCAGATGACCTTCGCGATGATCACCCCGGCCCTGATCGTCGGCGCCTTCGCCGAGCGCATCAAGTTCTCGGCGGTGATGCTGTTCATCCTGCTCTGGGTGACCTTCGTCTACTTCCCGATCGCGCACTGGGTCTGGTACATCGCGGCTCCGGATGACGTCGCCGCCGCCGCCAAGGCTCTCGCTGCTGCCGGCGACGCTGCTGCCAAGACCGCCGCCCAGGCCAAGCTCGACGAAGTCACCGGCGCGGTCGGCTGGCTCGCCAGCGCGGGCGCCCTCGACTTCGCAGGCGGCACCGTGGTGCACATCAATGCGGGTATCGCGGGTCTCGTCGGCGCCGTGCTGATCGGCAAGCGCACCGGCTACGGCAAGGAGCTGATGGCTCCGCACTCGCTGACCATGACCATGATCGGCGCCGCGCTGCTGTGGGTCGGCTGGTTCGGCTTCAATGCCGGCTCCAACCTGGAATCGAACGGCGTCACCGCGCTGGCCTTCGTCAACACGATGGTCGCCACCGCCGGCGCGGCGCTGTCCTGGCTGCTCTGCGAATGGGCCGTCAAGGGCAAGCCCTCGCTGCTCGGCATCTGCTCCGGTGCAGTCGCCGGCCTCGTCGCCGTCACCCCGGCCTCCGGCTATGCCGGTCCGATCGGCGCGCTGGTCCTCGGCCTGATCGTCTCGCCGGTCTGCCTGTTCTTCGTCTCCACCGTGAAGAACGCGCTGGGCTATGACGATGCGCTCGACGTGTTCGGCGTGCACTGCGTCGGCGGCATCATCGGCGCTCTCGCCACCGGCATCCTGGTCAACCCGGCCCTCGGCGGCGTCGGCATCACCGACTACACCAACATCACCGGCAACAACGCCGGCACCTACGACTTCGCCACGCAGATGCTGGCGCAGCTCAAGGCTGTCGGCGCGACGCTGGCGTGGTCGGGTATCGTCTCGGCGATCCTCTACAAGGTCGTCGACGTGATCATCGGCCTGCGTCCGACCGTCGAGCAGGAGCGTGAGGGTCTTGATATCACCGACCACGGTGAGCGCGCCTACAACTACTGAGTTCTCCCGGGACTTGGTCGTAAGCGACCAGGTCCGCAACTTCGGTTCGGGCAGATACCCGGCAATGCCCTGACCGTTGAGGGGCTCCAGCGCAAGCTGGGGCCCCTTTCTTTTTGGGGCCGCAGTGGTGAGGCCAGGACTGCCACCAAACAACAGCTGTCGTTCCTGCGAACGCAGGGACCCATACCGCGTGATGTTTGGAAGAGGCAGGCTGCGAGTCCCGCGCCAGACGACTGAATCCAGTAGTTATATGTCCCTGAGTTCGCAGGGACGACGGCGGAGGCTAGCGTTGGCAGCGTTGCCTCCGAAAGGGAATTGAATGCGTGCGACTTGATTCTCGCGACGCGATGCGTCCGAGTTGATCAAGAAAATCGCCGCCTCGGGAACAGAGGGCGCAGGGAAGTCCAGGTGCCGGCCGGACCCATGGCCTGCAGCCGCTGCCGCTACACCCCACCCATCTTGCACACCAGCTTCCACTCCTCGGCCGTCACCGGCTGCACCGACAGGCGGGACTGCTTGACCAGCGCCATCTCGGCAAGCTTCGGCTCGGCCTTGATCGCGGCGAGCGTCACCGGGGTCTTGAACGGCTTGTGCGCCTTGATGTCGACGCAGACGAATTTGCCGGTCTTGTCGGTCGGGTCGGGATAGGCCTCCTTGATGATCTCCGCGATGCCGACGACCGCCTTGCCCTCGTTGGAATGATAGTAGAAGGCGAGCTCGCCCTTCTTCATCGCCACGAGATTCTGCCGCGCCGTGTAGTTGCGCACGCCGGTCCAGGCCTCGCCCTTGGCGCCTTTGTCGACCTGCTGGTCCCAGGACCATACCGAGGGTTCGGATTTGACCAGCCAGTAGCTCATGGACACCGATTTCCTTTGGCTCGGACGTCTCGTCCGGCGATGTTCGATTCGGCGGATGAAAGTGGACGCGCATGGCCGGGTCAAGCCCGGCCATGCCGAATCCTGTTGGGAGCCGGACGCTATTCCTCGAGATGCCGGTCGAAGAACCTGGCGATGTCGGTGAAGGCCTCCTTCGTCTCAGGCGCATTGACGTTGAACTGGTATTGCGCGTGCGACTGGCCCTCATAGACGTTGAGGTCGGCGACGACGCCGGCGCGACGCAGCTTGCGATGCGTCCGCACCGTGTTGCTCAGGAACAGATCGCGGGTGCCCGAGGTCAGGATGGTCGGCGGGAATCCCTTGAAGTCGCCGTATATCGGCGAGATCTGGGGATCCTTCAGGCTGGTGCCGTTGGCATAGAGCTTCGCGGCGCGCCCAAGCCAGCCGTCCCAGGTCACCAGCACGTTGTCGAGCCACTCGTTGCTCGCGTAGCTGTCGCCGATCTTGTCGATGTCGGCCCAGGGCGTGCCCGGCGCGATCGCCGCCGGCTTTGGCAGCTTCTCGGCCTTGGCACGCAGCACCATGGCGAGGGTCATCGCGCCGCCGGTCGAGGTGCCGAAGATCGCCATGCGTCGGGGATCGTTGGTCTTGACCAGTTGCTTCCACACCGCGATCGCATCGTCCATCGCCGCTGGATAGGGGAAGTCCGGCGGCATGCGGTAGTCGACCGAGATCACCTTGAAGCCGCCGAAGCCGGCCATCATGATCGCCTCCGGCAGCGCCGCCTCGCCGGGGCCAAACACGTAGCCGCCGCCATGCACGTGAACGAGCAGCCGGCGCCGATTGTCCGCCGGGATCTTGTTCGGGGTGACGATGAAGCAGTGCACGCCTGCGATCCTGGTCTCCTCGACCTTGACGCCGAGCTTTTCCTTGAGCGCGGGAAGGCCAGAGATCGCCAGCTTGGCACGGCGGTCGATCAGCTCTTTCCATTCCGCCGGCGTCTTGGGATCGGCGTTGAAATGCGGCGGATAGGGCGCCCCGATCATCGCCTGCATTTCGGGGCTGACCTCGTCGGAGGGGTTGCGGATCGACTTGATCGGCGCAACCCGCTTGCCGTTTTCGGAATTGGCTGCGGCTTCGCTCTTGGCGAGCTCGTCATAGGTGGTCGCGGTCTGGGCGTGCGATGTCGCGGTGGCGGCCAGCAGGGCGATGCTCGCCGACACCAAGGCAAGGTGCGATCTGCGCATGGGGTTTCCTCGGGCGGATTGTTGTTCGTCGTTCGGCCGGACTTCGCCGGATCACGCCCAGGCTAATACAGCCCCCGGGTGCCGTGAAGGCCGCCTACTCCTCCGCCTTGAACGGCCGCAGCATCAGCGCCTCGATGGCGGCATCGATGGTCACCGCCCCGGACAGGATCGCAGCCACCGCCTGCGCCACCGGCATCTCGACGCCGCGCGACGTCGCCAGTTCGACCAGCACAGGCGCGGTGTACTGCCCCTCGGCGAGCTTGCCGGCCGGCAGCGGCTCGCCGCGGCCGAGCGCGAGGCCCGCGGCGAAGTTGCGCGATTGCGGGCCTGCGCAGGTCAGGATGAGATCGCCGAGCCCGGACAGGCCGGTCAGCGTTTCGCTGCGCGCGCCATAGGCCCGGCCGAGCCGGACCAGTTCGGCGAAACCGCGCGTCGTCAGCGCCGCCAGAGCCGACGCGCCGAGATTGCGCCCGGACACGATGCCGGCCGCGATCGCCAGCACGTTCTTCGCGGCGCCGCCGATCTCGACGCCGCGCACGTCGGTCGAATGATAGGGCCGGAACGTCGACGAGCCCAGCGCCTGGACGAGCGCCGCCGCCAGCGGCTCGTCGGGCGCGGCGAGCGTCACCGCCGTCGGCAGCCCGCGCGCGACGTCGTCGGCGAAGCTCGGGCCGGAGAGGATGCCCGGCGTCGCGCGCGGCGCAGCCTCGGCGATCACCTCGGTCATGAACTTGTGGGTGCCGTGCTCGATGCCCTTGGCGCAGGCGATGAGCGGCGTGGCGGGCGCGAGCAGCGGCGCCAGATGCATGACGGCGCCACGCAAATGCTGCGCGGGGACGACGATGAGCACGGCGTCGCCGCGCGCGGCTCGCGCGAGGTCGGCAGTGACGGCGATGCTGTCGGCGAGCGGGATTCCGGGCAGGCGGGGGTTCTCACGCGCGGCCGCGATGCGTGCGGCATGATCGGCGTCGCGGGCATAGAGCGTGACGTTGCGGCCGGCACGCGCCGCGACGGCGGCAAGCGCAGTGCCCCAGGCACCGGCGCCGATGACGGAGATGGTTTGGAAGCGGATCATCAGCGGCGAACTCCGCTGCGCTCTCTCCCCCCTTGTGGGGGAGGGTTGGGGAGGGAGGTACCACGGGTGACAATCTTTGGGGGGCTACCCTCACCCCCGCCCCCTCCTCGCAAGGGGGAGGGGAGCGCACCGACGTCGGCGCGCTGGCTCAGGCCCTCACATCCGGGAGCACGGCTCAAGCAATGGCTGGTGCCGGACTGCGAGTTCCCCACGCCGTCAAAACCCCGCGCGGGTGTTCGCGAACTTGCCCGGCACCTGCGCATTCGCATCGAGCAGCCAGCGGGCACGCGGCGCGGCGTCCATGCCGTCGGTCATGCCGAGCGCGAGGCGCTCGGCGCCGGCCCAGGCGATCATCGCGCCATTGTCGGTGCACAGCGCCGGCGGCGGCATGATCAGGCGCGTGCCGGCCTTGCCCGCGACGTCGTCGAGCGCGCCGCGGATCGCCTGGTTGGCGGCGACGCCGCCGGCGGCGACCAGCGCGGTCGGCGCACCGAAGCGCTGCTTGAACAGCTCGAGGCCGACGCGCAGGCGGTCGGCGGTCGACTCCAGGACCGCCGCCTGGAAGCTGGCGCAGAGATCGGCCGTGTCCTGCGCGCTGATGCTTTCCAGCCGGCCGATCTCGTTGCGCACGGCGGTCTTCAGGCCGGACAGGGAGAAATTGGCGTCGCTGCGGCCCTGCATCGGGCGCGGAAAGGCGAAGCGCGACGCGTCGCCGTTGCGCGCGGCCTGCTCGACCTGCGGCCCGCCGGGATAGGGCAGGCCGAGCATCTTGGCGACCTTGTCGAACGCCTCGCCCATGGCGTCGTCGACGGTGGTGCCGAGCCGGATGTAGTCGCCGACGCCGGCGACCGCGACGATCTGGGTGTGGCCGCCGGAGGCCAGGAACAGGCAATAGGGGAAATCGATCGCGTCGGTGAGACGCGGCGTCAGCGCATGGGCCTCGAGATGATTGACCGCGATCAGCGGCGTGCCGTGCACCAGCGCGATCGCCTTGGCCGTGGTCAGGCCGACGATGACGCCGCCGATCAGCCCCGGTCCGGCCGCCGCGGCGACGCCGCCGAGCGCGGCGTAGTCGATACCTGCTTCGCGCATCGCCGCATCGATGAGATGATCGAGCATGTCGACATGGGCGCGCGCGGCGATCTCGGGAACCACGCCGCCATAGATCGCGTGCTCGTCGGTCTGCGAGCGCACCACATTCGAGAGGATCTTCCCTTTGCCATCCGAATCACGCGCGACCACGGCCGCGGCGGTTTCGTCGCAGGTGGTCTCGATGCCGAGCACGAGCGTTTGCGAGTCGTTACCCAATCTCAACCCTTTGGTCATTATGTGTGCGCGGAACCGCCTAACACCACGAGGTCGCCAGGTGCAATCACCACGCCGTTGCAGCCCGGCCGATCCGTGTTCGACGGGAGCATAGCATATGGCCGTGCTGGTGACCCGTCCCGCCCCCGATAATGAGCGCACCGCCGCGGCCTTGCGCGCGCGCGGCTTCGACGTGCTGCTGGCGCCGATGCTGCGCTTCGAGCCGGTCGCGCTGCCGGCCGACGCGGGCCGCGACGCGGCCGGTGTCATCGTCACGTCGTCGAATGCGCTGCGCGCGGCGGCGCCGCAGCTCGAACGGTCCGCCGTGCTCGGCCTGCCGCTGTTCGCGGTCGGCGACCAGACCGCGGCGGCGGCGCGTGCGGCCGGTTTCACAAATGTGATCTCGGCGGCCGGCGATGCCACGGCCCTGCGCGAGGTGATCGCGACGAGCGGCGCGGTCGATGCCAAAGCGACCCTGCTCTACCTCGCGGGCGCCGACATCTCGCGCGATCTCGCCTCCGAGCTGGCCGAACGCGGCTTCCAGGTGATCACGCAGACGGTCTACCGGATGGCGCAGGTCACGAGCCTGCCGCACGAGGTCCGTGACGCCTTCGCCGCGAACCGCATCGCAGCGGTGCTGCATTATTCGCGGCGAAGTGCCGCGGCGTTCGTGGCCGCGATCCGGGCCGAGGGCGTCGAAATCTCGGCGCTCGCCGTGCCGCATGGCTGCCTGTCGGCCAATGTCGCCGAGGTGGTGCGCGAGGCCGGGGCGACGCAGGTCACAATCCCAGCGCATCCGGATGAAAACGAGATGCTGGAGGGGCTAGCTCGTGCGCTACGGTCGTGAATGGCGTAAGAGGGCCTGCTCCATCTTGCCTCAGCCAGGGAACCTCCACCATGGTCGATGAACCCGACACCGTTGCGCCGGCCTCCGATACCGGGCGGCCGAAGCGGCCCCCGCCGACCATCGATCTGGAGCCGACCTCGCGCGAGGAGCGTCCCGCGGCCAGCGAGAGCGCGGCCGAGCGGCCGTCGCCGTGGTCGGCCCCGGCCGAGGCCGTGGCCGAGGGATCCTCGGGCGCGGCGGACGATTCGCATCCGCATGGCGCTCCGGAGGCCGAGCCGGCCGTCGCCGCCGGCGCGGCTCCCGAAGCGACGGTGGCCGCCGCCGAGCCGCCGCGCGAGCTGCCGCCGCCCCCGCCGCCGCGACCGGTGTCGCCATGGATCATCGCCCCGTTCTCCGGCGCCGCCGCGGCCGCGCTGGTGATCGGCGTCGGCTGGATGCTGGGCTGGCCGCCGGTGCAGCCGCCCTCGCCGACCACGCCGCTGTCGACCGCGGTCGACGAGCTCTCCTCGCGCGTCGCCACCTTGGAGCAGCGCAGCGGCAAGCCCGATGCCGCGATGACCGGCCGGATCGATGCGGTCGACAAGGCGATCGCGGCGGTGCGCGGCGACGTCGCCGCGCTGCGCAGCCAGAGCGACAAGACCGTGGCCGCGCTGAACGACGTCAAGGCGCAGCCGCGTGACAGCTCTGCGGCCGCCCCCGCTCCCGTCGACCTGTCCGGCCTGACCGCGCGCATTGACGCGCTGGAGCGCGCCAGCAAGACCCAGAGCGCGGCGCTGGCGCAGGACCGCGCCAGGTTGTCCGAGGCCACGCAGGCGAAGTCGGCCGACGACGCGCCGTTGCGCCGGGTGATCGCCGCCACGCTGCTCGACGTCGCCGTCCGCCACGGCGACCCCTATGGCGCGGCGCTGTCGACCGCGCGGTCGCTGGCGCCGGATGCCGCCGCGCTGAAGCCGCTCGACACCTTCGCGGCGAACGGCGTCCCGAGC